>JACRDU010000124.1 GCA_016218495.1 Elusimicrobiota bacterium | reverse complement strand
CGGCGCGGGTAGCGCCGACCCCGAGCGGACCCCCGCGGGGTTCGCTCGATCCTTTGGGGGCCCTCCGCCGTGCCTCTTTCAGGCTCATTCTGTGTTGGAATCGCCCGGATTTCAGGCTCATTCTGTATTGGACAAGTCTGGTAGGACCCATGGCCGGCCGCTAATTGATATAATCGGCCAATATGAGCAAAAAGCCTTCTCGCTCCCTTAATCCCTCGGGGCGCCCCTACGAGGTCGGCCCAGGGAGGCTGCCTCCTGCCGGATTCGCCCGCTGGTATATCGACGCATCCCGTAGCGCTTGGGATGGGATGGACGCCGAAGCAATAGGGGAATTCGTCGAAGTCGTTTTGTCCGCCCGCCGACGCGGCGCCCGCATCTATGTAATGGGGAATGGCGGCTCCGCCGCCACGGCCTCCCACATGGCCACGGATTTCTGCAAGACGGCCGCTGTCCCGGGCCGGCCCCTCATCGACTGCGTCTCCCTTACAGACAACAACGCTTTCATGACAGCCGTCGGGAACGACATTGGCTATCGTGCCCTCTTTTCACGACAGATGGAAAACTCCCTAGAAAGGGGTGACGTCGTGATTCTCATCAGCGGCAGCGGCAACTCCGAGAACATTCTGGAGGCCGCACGGCTGGCGCGCAAGCGCAAAGCGACCATCGTCGCCCTCCTTGGTTTTGATGGAGGCAAGCTCAAGAACATGGCCGACGTCGCAGTCGTAGTGCCCAGCGCCCAATACGGGATTATCGAGGACTTCCACATGGCACTCGGCCACATCGCCGCCTTCTTCATGTGGCAAGAGCGGTCCAAATGAAGCTCGATACTAAAACCCTGCCGCCGCTGCATGCAGGCGACGTCGTGACCCCGTTCGAGGAACAGGTCAAGGAGGCGGGGCGCTACCACTACCACTCGCGCAGCCCCGTCGCCAGCGAGCTGGCCCAGAAGCGCCTGATGGCCTTCGTGAAGAACCTGTGGCCGGTGCCGGGACGCAGGGCCATCGACATCGGCTGCGGCGACGGCGAATGCACCGCGCGGGTCCTGAGCCTGGTCAACCCCGACGAAATCGTCGCCATCGACCCGGCCAAGGCCGCCGTCGAGAGCGCCGAGAAGCGCATCACCGACCCCCGCATCACCTGGCAGTACGCCTCCTGCTACCAGATCCCCTATCCCGACGACCGCTTCGACGTGGCCCTGCTGATGGGGGTCCTGCACCACGTCGGAGACCCGGCGGCGGCCATCGCCGAGGCGCTGCGCGTGGCCCCCCGCGTCGTCGTCGTCGAGCCGAACGGCTACAACCCCGGCCTGATGCTGGTCAACGAGTTCGTCCCCAGCGCCCGCCATTTCGGCGAGAAGGCCTACATGCCGCGCTCCCTCCGGGCCTGGGTCCGCGCCGGCGGGGGCCGCATCGTCCGCTCGGAATACGGCCGCCTGGTATCGCACCACTGGCCGGCCGGCCTGGCCTCCGCCGTAGACCGGTTCCTGCAGCCCGCCGTCGAGGCCGTCCCGCTGGCCAGGAACGTGCTCTGCTCGGAGTACGCCTTCCTGGCCGAGCGGGCCTGAGCGGCGCGGCCGCCCGGCCCGCCGGTGCCATGATCACCTGCTTTCGCGAATGGCCGATGAAGGGAGCGCCGCGGCGGGCGCCGTCGACGGCCCCTCTCGCCGACCACCTCCCGACCGGCGCCCTGCGCTGGTACAGCAGCGGGCGAGCCGCGCTCTACGACGCGCTGACGCGCCTCGGCGCCCCGAAAGGCGCCGAGGTCATGATGCCGGCCTACATCGCCGCCGGCGTCATCGACCCGGTGCGCGCCCTAGGCCTGACGCCATGCTTCTACCAAACCCGGAACGACCTGCTCTTCGACGGACCGGCGCTGGCCGAAGCGCTGGGCAAGCATCCGGCCGTGCGGGCCGTCATCGTCCTGCATCCGATGGGCAGGGCCCAGGACATCGCAGCCCTCGCCGGGGACTGCCGCAGGAAGGGAGTGCTCCTCGTCGAAGACTGCGCCCAAGGCCTGTTCGGCCGGCTGGACGACGGGCGGCCGTTGGGGTCGCAGGGCGACGTGGCGTTGTTCTCCCTGCCGAAGTTCCTGGGTACGGCCGACGGCGCCCTGACGGTCTCAAGCCAAGCCGGCCCCGGCCCGAGCGGGCGTTCCCGTTCCGTGCGCGCCGCCGGGGCGTGGCATAAGGCGCACCTCTTGGCCAACCGCTGTCTCCACGCAGCGGTCCGGCCCGCTCTCGAATCGCTGCTGCTCTCCCTGAGCGGGGCCCTGCATGAGCGCTACTACGCCCTGGCTGGAGCGGACTTCCGTCCCAGCGCCCCGGCCCGCTCGACGCTGGCCGCCGCTGAAGACCTGGACCCCGCGGATTTCATACGCCGGCGCCGGAGGAACGTCGAACGCCTGTATGCCGGCCTGCGGTCGAAACACCTCTCGCTCGTTTATCCCGACGACCGTCCGGGTTGGGTGCCGATGGCGGTGCCGGCCCGAGTCGCCGGGGCGGAGCGCGTCGAGGTGGTGCGCCGGGCGCGGGTCGCCGGACTGCTGCTGGCCTCCCTGACCCAGCGCTGGGACCAGACTCCGGCGGGAGCGGAGGGAGACGTTTTCGCGGCGGAGCGCGACTACATCGCGCGCCACGTCCTCATCCCGATCAACGAGCACATCGACGACGAATCCATGGACCGGGTTGTGCGCGTGCTCAATGAATTGTAAACCTGATTCACCATGAGCACACAAAGACGGCTCCTGCGCGCAAGATCGCCCTTGGCCTCAGGGTTCGACGCCGAGGGTTTGGTCGTAATTGCCGAGGCCGGGGTCAATCACAACGGCGGCCTGAAGACGGCGATGGAGATGGTCGAGGCCGCCAAGACCGCCGGCGCCGACGCCGTCAAGTTCCAGACCTGGATCACCGAACAGGTCTACGGCCCCGACTCTATCAAGCCCGATTACCAGTTGGCCGGCACCGACCCCGAGGAGTCCGAGTTCCACACCGTCAAGCGCAACGAGCTCTCCTTCGACGCTTTCCGGAAGCTCAAGAAGCACTGCGCGAGGGTCGGCATCACGATGCTGTCGACCCCGGACGAATGGCGGAGCGCGGACTTCCTGACCGGCGAGTTGGACCTCCCCGTGGTCAAGATCGCCTCGCAGGACGTCAACAACCTCCCCTTCCTGCGCTACCTCGCCGCCTCCGGGAAACCCCTGATCTACTCGTCGGGAACGGCGTCGCTGGCCGAGGTGGCCGCCGCCGTCGACGCCATGCGCGGCGCGGGCTGCCGGGAGCTGGCCGTCCTGCACTGCACGAGCTGCTATCCGGCCGCTGCGCCCACTCTCAACCTCCGCGCCATCCCGACCCTGCGCGAGGCCTTACGCCTCCCGGTCGGATACTCGGACCACAGCCTTGGCATCGAGATGGGCGGGGCCGCCGTCGCCCTGGGCGCCTGCATCCTGGAGAAGCACTTCACCCTTTCGCGCCGGTTGCCCGGCCCGGACCAGGCCGCCTCTCTGGAGCCCTCCGAGCTCAAGGACTACATCGACTCCGCGCGCCGGGTGAAGGCCGCTCTGGGCGACGGCGTCAAGGCGATGCGTCCCGAGGAAGCCGCCAACCGCCTGGCGATGCGGCGCTTCCTGGCGGCCGGGCGGGACCTCCCGGCGGGGCACCGTCTGGCGCCCAAGGACCTCGCCCTGATGAAGATCACCTACGGCCTGGGCCCCGAGCACCACGACCTGGTCGTCGGAGCCCGCCTGCGCCGGGCCCTGCGCCATGGGGAGCGGGTCCGCCTCGCCGAACTCGACTTCTCCCCGCAGGCCGGGTTCGGGGGGAAGACCCCGCGATGAGCCCCCGCGCCGGCAAGGCCCGGGTCTGCGTCGTCACGAGCTCCCGCGGCGAATACGGCGCCCTGCGCTGGCTGATGGAGGACCTGGCCGGCGACCCGGCCATCGACCTGCGCACCGTCGTCTTCGGCTCCCACCTGCTCGAGGAATACGGCGGGACCTGGCGCGAGCTGACGCGCGACGGCCACCGCATCGACGCCCGCGTGCCGGGCCGCTTCGACGCATCCTCGGCGCTCTCGCTGGCCGGCGCCGTGGGCGGCTGGACCGGCGGCCTGGCGAAGGCCTTCCGGAGGCTCGACCCCGCACTCGTCGTCGTCGCCGGCGACCGCTACGAGCTGCTGTCCGTCGCCTCGGCCTGTCTGCTCCTGGGCATCCCGGTCGCCCACATCTCGGGCGGCGAGGTCACCGAGGGCGCCCTCGACGAGCAGGTCCGCCACGCGGTGACCAAGATGTCCCACCTGCATTTCGTCTCGAACGCGGGCTTCGCCGCGCGCGTGCGCCAGCTGGGCGAAGAAGCCTGGCGCGTCCGGGTCACCGGCGACCCCGGCCTCGACACCCTGCGCCGCCTCGAACCCCTGGGCCGGCGCGAGTTGGAGCGGCGCCTGCGCCTCGACCTGTCGCGCCCGACGGCGCTGTGCACCTTCCACCCGGTGACCCTGGAGGCCGGCCAGGCGGAGGCGCAGACGCTTGAACTGGTCGCCGCGCTGGGGCGTTATCCCCTCCAGTTCGTCGTAACCCACCCGAACGCCGACCTCGGACGCGACCGCGTCCTGCGCATGCTGACGCGCTTTGCGCGCTCGCGCCCGGACGGCGTGCGCCTGGTCGCCTCGCTGGGACAGCACGCCTACCTGAGCCTGATGCGCCATGTCCGCCTGATGGTCGGGAACTCCTCGAGCGGGCTCTGGGAGGCGCCGTCGTTGAACCTCCCGGCCGTCAACATCGGCAACCGCCAGCAAGGGCGCCTGCGGGCGGGCAACGTCTTCGACGCACCCTGCCGCGCAGCGGCCATCGCGGCGGCGATGCGCCGCGCCCTGGCCTACGACAGGTCCGGGGCCTGCCGGAACCCCTACGGGGATGGACGCGCCAGCGGCCGCATCATCCGGCGCCTGAAACAGGTCCTCGCCGCGAAAGACCGCGAGACGCTGCTTAAGAAACGTTTTATCGACACGGCGGCGCGTTAGCGATGGCTTGGGACCCGGTCTGGGACGAAGTCTTCAAGGGCCGTGAGTGGGGCAAATACCCTCCGGAAGAGGTGGTCCGCTTCGTCGCCCGGAACTTCTACAGAGCGCCCGACCGCCGCGCCGTCAGGCTGCTCGAGGTCGGCTGCGGGACGGGCGCGAACCTGTGGTTCGCGGCGCGCGAGGGTTTCTCGGTCTACGGCATCGACGGCAGCACGGCGGCGCTGGAGACGGCGAAGGCCCGATTTTCGGCGGAAGGGCTCCCCGGAGAATTCATCCGCGGCGACGCGGCCGCCCTGCCTTATCCCGATGGCTTCTTCGACGGCGCGCTCGACATCGCCTGCCTCTATTCGAACGCCGAGGACGACGCGCGACGCATCATCGCCGAAGTGCGGCGCGTCCTCAAGCCCGGCGGGTTCTTCTTCTCTAGGACCTTCATGGCGGGCAGCCTCGGCCTTCCCGCCGACCGCGGCGTCGTGCGGCTCATGGAGGAAGACGGCATCTCCGGCCTCTATGCCGGGTTCTCTTCGCTGGAATACGACTCCCTGGCCCGCACGGACGGCAATCGCGCCATGGCTATCAAGGAGTGGCTGATCACTTGCAGAAAATGAATCCCTCGGCTGGCATTGAAATCCTGACACCTTCGGATGCGCGCTGGCGCACCCTCTTCGACCGCCTTCCCCTCGAGCGCCAGGACGTCTTCTATTCCCCGGAATACGCCGCCGTGGCGGCCGAGTTCCTGCACAAGGACGGCCGCCCGTTGTGCGCGGCGCTGGAGACACCCGGCGGCCTCGTGCTCTATCCGTTCCTCGAACGCAGCCTCTCCACCGTGCTGGAGGGCAGCGGGGTCTTCGCTTCAGGCCGCGACACCACCGGACTCTATGGCCGCAACGGATCAATAGCGTCGTCCGACGACCCCGCCCTGCTCGCCGCCTTCCACTCCGCTTTCGCGGCCTGGTGCGCGGCAAACGGGGTCGTCTGCTCATTCGACCGATTCCACCCCGTCCTAGAGAACCAGCGCTGGGCGCCTCCGGGCACCAAGCTCACCGATATCGGCGGCTTCGTCGTCGCCGACCTTACCCGCCCGGCTCCGGAGGCCGAGGCCGCCTTCAAACACTCCATCCGCAAGAGCATCAAGAAGGCCGAGAAGGCGGGGGTGGAGGTCTTCTCCGAGGCCTCGACCGCCCACCTCGACGATTACCTGAAGGTCTACTCGCACACGATGCAGCGCCGCGAGGCGCGGGACTTCTATTACGTCGACCCGGCTTACTACCGCGCCATAGCCGCACGCCTCCCCGGCAGTTTTCGCTTCTTCTACGCCCTCCTGGGCACGGAGGTCGTCTCCACCGAGCTCGTGCTGGTCCATGGCCATTACTGCCATTCTTTCCTGGGCGGGACTTTGCGCGAAGCGATGGACAAATGCCCCAACCACCTCCTCAAACGCGAAATCATGCGATGGGCCCGCACAGCCGGCTGCCGCTATTTCCTGCTCGGCGGCGGGGAGACCGCCCACAACAGCATCTGGGCCTACAAGCTGGGCTTCGCCCTGGACGGCGACCGCCCCTCCTTCATAGGCGGGAAGGTCCATGATGAGACGGAGTATGCCCGGCTGCGCTCCGAACTCGAGCGCCTCGGCGTCACGCACTTCCCCGGACGCTTCCAGTTCTACGACCGGAACTGAGCGGCGGTCCTGACCGCCCATTATTGTAGAATCTCCTGGTCGTTACGCTCCTTTTGCGAGAGGTTGCCCGTGAAGAACTACGCCGACCTGATTAAAGGCCGCAAGAGCAAGATCGGTATCTGGGGAGCCGGCTTCATCGGCTTCTCCACGATGGCCTATTTCGCGCGCCGCGGGGTGAACGGCATCGTCGTGGACGTCAATCCCCGCCGCGTCGACGCCATCAACCGGGGCGAGGTCGACATCGATGGCCTCGAGGGGTGGCTGGGCTTCAAGGTCAAGCCCCTCATCAAGCGCGGCCTCATCCACGCCGTCACCGACCACTCCCGGCTCCTCCAGCCCGACGTCCTCGTCCACTTCATCGCCATCCCCACGGAGAAGGACGGCCGCCCGTACCTGGCCTACCTCGAGGACGTCATCCGGAAGATCGCCTCCGCTCCAACGCCCGACCCCAAGCTCCCCCCCCTGGTCATCATCGAGTCCACGCTCACCCCCGGGACCACCGACAAGGTCGTCGTCCCCATCCTGAAGGCCGCCGGCAAGGTCATCGGGAGAGACCTGCTGCTGGGGGTCGCCCCGCGCCGCGACTGGTTCGTCGACGACACCAAGTCGCTCAAGGACCTCGACCGCGTCTTCGGCGGCTGCGACGCCCCTGCGGCGACGGCGATGAAGCAGGTGCTCAGCGTGGTCTGCGACCGCCTGCACCAGGCCTCGAACCACCGCACCGCCGAAATGGTCAAGAGCTTCGAGAACGCCTACCGGCACATGGAGATCACGCTGGCCAACCAACTGAGCCTGGCCTACCCGGACGAGAACATCCGCGAGGCGCTCAAGCTCGTCGGGACCAAGTGGAACATCGGGACCTTCTATCCCGGCTTCGGCGTCGGCGGCTACTGCATCCCGCTCTCCAGCCATTACGTCCTGGCCGGGGCGAAGAAGCCCGGCGAGCTGACCATTCTCTCCGACACCATACGCACCGACGAGAGCATCAACCAGCTCATCGCCAGGTCCCTGATCGCCCGCGGCGCCAAGAAGGTCGGCGTGCTGGGGCTGGCCTACAAGGCGAACCTCAAGGTGTCCATCCTCTCGCCGACCCTGCCGTTCGTGCAGGAGCTCAAGGCGGCGGGCATCGAAGTGCAGCTCTGCGACCCGCTCTACTCGCCCGAGGAGATCCGCCGCATCGCCGGCGTCGAGCCCTTCGACTATCCCAAGGGCCTCGCGCAGTTCGACGCCGTGGCCGCCATCGTCGACCACGACCAGTTCAAGCGCGGCAGCGACAAGGCCCTGAAGAACCTCGGCCGCTGCCGCATCGTCCTCGACAACCTCGGGATGTGGAAGGACCGCGCCGCCTTCTTCGCCAAGAACGGCATCGAGTACCACATATGCGGCGACGCCAACTGGTTGGGGCCCGTCGGGGCCGGGAGCGCCTCATGAGCCGCCCGGAGAAGGTCCTCGTCACGGGCGGCGCCGGCTACATCGGCTCCTGGGTCCTGCGCCGCCTCCTGGCTGCCGGCTACGAGGTCACCGCGTTCGATTCGCTGATGTTCAACCCGGCGTCGCTCTTGGGGGTGCTGGGCCAGCCCGGCTTCTCGTTCGTCAAGGGCGACGTGCGCGACCGCAAGGCGGTGGACTCCGCGCTCAAGGGGATGGACCACGTCGTCCACCTCGCCGCCATCGTGGGCGAAGCCGCCTGCAACAACGACCCCGAGCGCGCGAAGACCGTCAACATCGACGGCACCAAGGTCGTCGCCCAGGCGGCTGTGGACCATAAGGTGAAGCGCATGATCGCCTTCTCGACCTGCTCGAGCTACGGGGTGCAGGACACCAAGGTGCTGGCCCATGAGGGCACCCCGATCAACCCGGTCTCGCTCTACGCCGAGTCCAAGATCGCGGCCGAGCTCTTCCTGGCCGAGTTCCTCAAGGGCGGCGGCGACACGTTCTACACGGTGTTCCGCCCCTCCACCGTCCACGGGCCGTCCGCGCGCATGCGCTTCGACCTCATAGTCAACCACTTCGTGCGCGACGCCTTCCTCACGAAGAAGCTCAACATCTTCGGCCCGGACATGTGGCGCCCGCTGGTCTGGGTCGGCGACCCCGCCCAGGCCATCGAGCTGGCGCTGAAGGCCGACCCCAAGGTCGTGCGCAACCAGGTCTTCAACCTGGGCGGCAACGCCGGCAACCACCAGAAGCGCCAGATCGGCGAGATCCTGAAGAACCGCTTCTTCCCCGAGCTGGAGCTCGAGTACGGCGGGCTGGACAAGGACCTGCGCAGCTACCGCGTGGACTTCACGAAGATCGAGACCCATCTGGGCTTCCGGATTTCCCGCACGCTCGAGGAGTGCGTCGGCGACATCATCGAGCTGCTGGCCAACGGCCTCGTGAAGGACCCGAAGAGCCCCGAGTTCTCGAACGGCTAGCTAGGCCGGGCGTCTTGATAGCCCCGTCGAAGCCCGGCACAGCGGGGCTTCCGCCCCCCTAGTCCGCCAGGCCGCCGTCGACGGCGATGACCGTCCCGTTGACCTGGGACGACGCCGGCGAGAGCAGGAACTCGACGACCCCGGCGACGTCCGCCGCCTCGACGAGGCGGCCCGTGGGCATGCGCGCCTTCAGCGAAGCCTTCGCACGCTCCGGCATCCCCTCGTTGAGCCCCGCCGGGACGACCGTCGGGGCCACCACGTTGACCGTAGCGCCCTGCGCGGCCAGGTCGGCCGTCATGAGGCGGCAGGCCGCCTCCATCGCCGCCTTGGCCAGGGAATACGCCCCGAGGTGGGGCTTCGGGAAGCGCGTGCCGTAGGTCGAACCGACGAGGACCAGGCGCTTGACCCGCGAGCCCGGCTTGCGTGCCCAGCGCGCCAAGGCCGCCGGGACCTCCACGGCCTGGCGCAGATGGCGCCGGAGGCCCTCGGGGTCGTCTGAGAGGAAGCCGCGCGCGACCGGCGGCGAGCTCAGGTGCACTACGGCCGAGAACCCCGCCGCGGGATGGGCGTCGAGCAGGGCGTCAAAGGCGGCGGCGTCGTCGAGGTCGGCCTTCAAATATTCGAGCCCCGGTTCCGCCGCGCGGTCCTGGCGCGTGACGCAGGCCACGGGGCCGAGCGCCTTGAGCCGGGCGAGGACCGTGGCGCCGAGGCCGCCCGTCCCGCCCAGGACCAGCACGCGGGGCGTTCCGGCTGCCGCCGGCGCGGCGGCCGCGGCCATGGCCCGCGCGGGCTCCGGCTCGGCCCCTTGGGCGGCGTGCAGGGCGAAGTTGACCTCGGCTTCCAGCACGGTCCAGGCCTTGGCCGCATCCACGATGGCCACGCCCACGACGCCCAGATTCTTCTCCGCGTCGTAGCGGCGCAGGGTGCCCGTCACCTTCAGGGTGCCGGGGAAGAAGAAGGGCTTCGGGTATGCGACCCGCATGCCCAGGATCAGGCTGCGCGTGCCGGGGATGTGCATCCCCAACACCCGCGAGACCAGGCCCACCATGAAGGCCCCGTGGGCGATGCGGCGGCCGAACTCGGTCGTCGCGGCGTAGGCCGCGTCGTTGTGCAGCGGGTTGTAGTCGCCGGAGAGCCCCGAGAAGGCCTTGATGTCGGCCTCGGAGACGGCGACCTCGAAGCTGCAGGAGTCCTGCACGGCTCAGGCTTTCTGCGCGGCGAGCTTCTCGCCGAGGATCTGCAGCGCCGCCTCGAACGAGTTCAGGTCGACCGCGTCGTCGTTGGAGATGGAGACGCCGAACTCCTGCTCGATGGCAGAAATCAGGGTAAGCTGCATCAGGCTGTCCCAGTGCAGGCAGTTCACCTTCGTGCGCTGGCGCACGGGGACGGTCTCCTCCGTCATCAGGTCGGCGAAGATCTTCTCCAGCTTCGACTCGTGTTCGTTCGTCATATCCTCTCGCTCAGGCGCCGCGGGACGTCGCCCCGCCGGCGGGCGCGCCGTGGCGCGTCATCTGGTCCGCGGTCATCTTATTGACGGTCTCCCGGTAGGCCTTGATCTCGGCCAGCGAGAGGCCCTTGCTGCGCAGGTAGGCGACCTCCCAGAGCGTGTAGTCCGGGTTGACGAAGGTCGGGCCCTTGATGCTCAGGAAGAGCTCGTCGAGGATCCGGCAGGCCTGCTTCGCGTTCATCGTGGCATGGGACCAGTCCAGGCCCTGCCCGCGCAGCTGGTACTTGTCGGCCAGCTTGTGGATCGGAGTATGGTGCAGGTAGTAGAAGGGCTGCAGGAAATAGAAGTCCAGCCCCGAGGCCTCGATGAAGGCCCGGGTCTCCTCCACCGTCTCGGCCGTCTCGCCGGGGAACCCTATGACGAAGGCGCCGACGGTGAGGATGCCGCTCTTCTTGAGCCAGCGGATGCCGGGGCCGTAGAACTCGGCGGCGCTGCCCTTGGTCATGTTCTTGAGGATCCGGTCCGAGCCCGACTCGATGCCGAGGAACACCCCCTGGCAGCCGCTGCGCCGCATCTTCTCCACCAGGCGCTCGTCGACGAACTGGCAGCGCAAGAAGGAATACCAGGGCAGGTCCAGGTCCTCGGCGATGAGCCGGTCGACGAGCTGCTCGAAGCGCGGGCGGGGGACGTTGAAGGTGTCGTCGACGAAGATGAGCGCCGAGGCCCCCGCCTCCTTGGCCCTGCGGAAGGTCCCGACGGCCGTGTCGATGTCCATCAGGGCCAGGTCGCCGGCGATGGTCGGGTAGGAGCAGAAGGAGCACTTGAAGGAACAGCTGCGCGCCGTGCGGATGTGGACCACCGAGCCCGGCTCGACGCCGGCGAAGTCGATCGGCGTGGAGTTGATGTCGTTGTCCTCGACGGCGCGCGGCGTAACTCGCACCGCGTCGGAGCCGGGTTCCTTGAAGACCAGGTTGGAGACCCCGGCGAGGCGCTCAGGCCAGGCCTTCACCACCTCGAGCAGGGTCCGCTCGCCCTGCACGTCGTTGACGAAGGCGTCGAGCTTCGAGGAGCGCAGGTAGTTGGCCTTCTCAGCGTCGTCGAGGTACATCAATGTCGTGAAGATGTGGTGGCCTCCGGCGACGATGAAGGCGTTGGGAAGGTGCTTGCGGATCATCCGCCCCGCGTTGCAGAGATGGGTCGAGGAGAGGATGAAGGTGGAGCTCAGCACGACGATGTCCGGGGCGAACTCCCTCATCCGGGCGAACACGCGCTCCTCGTTGTCGGCGTCGATGTAGTTGACCATCAGGGTCTCGGAGCCGTTACGGTCCAGGTGGGACTTGAGCAGCAGGCTGGCGCACAGGTACATCTCCCAGACCGAGAAGTCCTGGTCGGCGGGGACGCCGCGCCGGGCCTTCAGGAAAGCCAGGTGGTCGATGAGCCTGTTGTCGTCGGTGAGGACCCGGGTGTAGTTGTAGAGCTTCAGCATCCCGGCCAGCCGCGCGGGCCCTCCTGTGACGGGGATGGCGTTGGGCGTCGGCACGATGTGCCCGATAATCGCTACTTTTCTAGCCATTGCCTGGAGGAGATTAGCCGAAGCGTTGCATATCGTACTATTTTTCAATCCCTTGAGTCGAACGAAGAAGCCGTGCTAGACTCCGCACGCCGCTCTCCCACGAATGAAACGCCTCATCGTCTTTGCCAACCGCACGCTGAACGAGTTGCGTCGCCGGGCGTTACGGCTAGACGAGCTCTCCGAACAAGGGTTCCTCGTCGAATATTGGAATCTCGCGCCCCTATGCGGCCTCTACCCCCACGAACCCAGCGAGGTCTCCCGCCCTTACATCAGACGCTTCGAATCTTGGGGCGCGCTCGATTACGCCCTGGCTGAACCCGCCATCGCCGAATCCGTCTTCGTTCCCGCCTTCATCGATGAGCCCGGGTACTACGGGGCGTTCAGGCGCCTCAGCCGTTCGCGCGCCGGAATCGCCCTCCCCCGCCTATACTCGAGCCCTCTCCCCTCGGCAGGGACGACGCAAACCCTGTGGGGGCGCCTTAGCGGTCTGACGCATCCCGGCAGGCTTCAGGCGGCCGTAATCAAGCGCGGGATGGCGGCGATGCGCTGTCTCGGCCTCCTCCGCGGATTTGACCTAGCCATCATCGTCGGAGAGGCTACCCGGGCCAGCGTCGGATGTCTGCCGAAACTCCCCATCCACCACCCGGACTTCGACGATTGGCGCTCATACTCCGCCAGCGACCAACCTCTGCTGAAAGGACGTTATGCGGTCTTCTTAGACATGTTTTACTCAGGCCACCCGGACCACCTCGTCGAAGGACTGCCTCCGGTCGATGCGGAGCGCTACTTCAAGGCTTTGAACTCCTATTTCACCCGCCTCGAGCGCCGCTACGGACTCGAAGTTGTGGTTGCCGCCCACCCAAAGGCGGACTACCCCGTCAACCCCTTCGAAGGGCGCAAGATTTTCCGATCATCGACCAGGGTTCTAGCTCGATTCTGCGAGTTCGCGCTAGTCACTTTCAGCGCGTCGATGAGCTATGTCGTTTTTGGGAAGAAACCGCTCTTCTTCATCGACTCGGATGAGATGGCGGTCGTTCACGGGCCGTCGGGACAGGGAGCCTGGCCGCGCATGTACGCCGACCTATTCGGGGCGCGCTATGCGAACATTGACCATCCCGCCGCCGAGGACGTCGAGGCCCGGCCCGTCGACCCGGCCGTCTACGAAGCGTACATATTCCGGCACCTGGCCTCGCGCGAGAACGCCGCGCGCTCTACGGCGGAGATTCTGGGGCGGTTCCTGCGGGACGAGGAGCTGCCGTCCTGACCAGTTCGGGCCGCCGCTCGACGAGCCACTGCGCGTACAAGAAATCGTCGGCCGTGTCGATGTCCACCCAGCGGTCCTCCGGGATGATGAAGCCGGCGTTGCGCGGACCGGCCACCTTCCCCTCCTCCATCAAGACGGGATAGCGCATCGCGTAGACGTCCCCGGTCTCCAGATAGACCGGGGGCGCGTCCTGGCGGCGGGGGTACCGGAAGGTGTCCTTCGACCAGGGGACCAGCAGGCCGTCCTTCAGGTAGAAGCGGTCGAAGGGGTTGACCGGGTCCTGCAGCACGGTCTCCACGGAATCCGCCCCCGTCTCTTCCATCAGTCGCAGGCAGCCGTCGATGTCCTCGGCGGTCCGGAACGGGGAGGTCGGCTGCAGCAGGACGGCGATGTCGGGACGGCGCTTCTCCTCTCCTTCGAACCAGCGGACCGCATGCTGCATCACGGCGATGATGCTCGCCTCGTCGGTGGCGAGTTCAGGAGGACGGGTGAACGGCACTTCGGCCCCACAGGCGCGGGCGGCCTCGGCAATCGCCGCGTCGTCCGTGCTGACGACCGTCCGGGTCAACCTCGCACTCCGCTGGGCCGCCCGGATTGACCAGCCGATCAGCGGTAGGCCCCCCAGAGGCCTAAGGTTCTTACCCGGGAGGCCCTTAGACCCTCCCCGTGCCGGAATGACGCCCAAGGCGAACATCCGGTCATCATACCGCATCGCCCCCAGGTGGTAAAGGGGCCGATAATCTTGCTCCGGGGGCCCTAAACAGCTAAAATCTCCGAATTCGTTGACCGCATGAGGTGAATCACATGGCAGAATCCGTTCTCAAAGGCAATTTCAAGACCAAGAACCAGGTCGAGGTCGACAAAGCCCGTGCCGCGCAGGAGAAGGCGACGGATCCCAAGGCGATAGCCCAGGCCCGGAAGAAGCAGATGCTCGACCACCTCGGCGGCAGCATGGTCTATGTGGACCGCGACACGTTCACTTGGGACGGCGAGACGGATGCCAAACCTAAGGCCTGATCTTTCCCCGGAATTCCGGACCTTAGTAGCCGAGATTCCCGAAATCGGTCTCAAGGAGTATAGTCGGCAGCTTTACGAGCATGCGGAGGCGAACCGGCCGCACATCGGCAAGACGCTCCGGGACCTGCCCGCATTGACCGGGGCGAAGGCGCTCTCCGGAGTGGTCATCAGCGCCGGTCCCAGCGTCCACCGGCGACGCTCCATCCAGCGCCTGGTCGAGGCCGGCTACAAGGGCGCGGTCATCTGCGTCGACGGCTCCTATGTCGCCTGCCTCAAGGCCGGCCTCATCCCTGACTTCGTCTTCACGATGGACCCCGGGGTCAAGAGGATGGTGCGCTGGTTCGGGGACCCCGACTTCGAGGCGAACAGCCGCGGCGACGACTACTTCGACCGCCAGGACCTGGACGTCGAGTTCCGCAAGAACTCCCTGGCGCAGAACGAGGCCAACATAGCGCTGGTGAACCGCCATGCCTCCGCCACGAAGGCCATCGCCTCCTCCGTGCTGGCCGCCAACGTCACGCGGCGCGTCAAAGAGGCCGGCTTCGAACTCTACTGGTGGAACCCGCTCGTGGACAACCCGCACGCCCAGGACAGCATGACGCGCAGGCTCTTTGAGATAAACCCGCTTCCCTGCCTCAACACCGGAGGCAACGTGGGCACGGCCGCCTGGGTCTTCGCCTCGATGTACCTGAAGCTCCCGCGCCTGGCCATGGTCGGAATGGACTACGGCTACTACATCGACACCCCCCTGTCCTGTACGCAGACCTACCACGAGCTCGTGCACCGCAACGGCGGCGAAAAGGGCCTGGAGAAGTTCTTCATCGAACACGTCTACCCCGGCACAGGCGAGAAGTACTACACCGACCCGGTCTATTACTGGTACCGCGACGGCTTCCTCGACATGGCGCGCAAGTCCAAACGCACGACCTACAACTGCACCGAAGGCGGCACCCTGCACGGGGAGAACATCGAATGCGTCCCTTTGGACGCGTTCCTTGCGGGAGAGAACGGTGGCTAAAGTCCTGCTCATCAACCCCGTCGTCCGGGAAGAATCGGACCCCAAGCACATCCCCTACGGCCTGGCGCTATGCGCCTCCATCGCCATCGAGAAGGGCCACCTCGTCCAGTTCTACGATGAGAACGCCCACCGTCTGGGCGACGAGGTCATCGCCCAGGTCTGCGCAGCCGACGACTGGGACGTCATCGCCATCGGCGGCCTCACCACCACCTACTCCAACATCAAGAAGACCCTCAAGATCGCCAAGAGGGTCTCTCCGCGCTCCCTCGTCGTCGCCGGCGGCGGTTTCCTCACCTCCATGCCCCGCGAGGTGATGGACTGGCTGCCCGAGATCGACCTCGGCGTCATCGGCGAGGCTTTCGTCACCTGGCCGGAGGTCTTGGCCAAGGTGGACGCGAAGGACCTCGATTTCAGCTCCACCCTCGGCGTTTGCTTCCGCGACGCCCGGGGCAAGGCCCACCTGACGCCGGTGCGTCCCAACATCCACGACCTCGACGCATTGCCGTACCCGGCCTGGGACCTCTTGCCGCTCGACATCTATTTCAAGAACTCCAACCTCCTCTCCAGCGACGAGGGCTTCACCGCCCAACGCCGCATCGACATGATGGGCTCGGTCGGCTGCAGCCTCATCTGCCGGTTCTGCTGGCACCTGGGCACCAGCGGGGACATGGTCGTCGAGAAGAACCCGGAAGACGGGGAGATGGACGTGCGCTTCACCTTGGGCCGCAACATCCGCTACCACAGCCCGGCCTACATCGCCGGCATGGCCAAGGCCCTGGTGGAGAAGTACGACATCGACTTCGTCAGCTTCGTCGACGAGAACTTCATGACGATGGACATCTCCAGCGGCCGCACTTGGCTCTTCGAGCTCTGCGAGGCCTGGGTCGCCGCCGGACTCCAGCCCACCTGCCGGCGCGACGGCGTCCCGCATGACCGCGGCTGCCGGGGCGTCCACTGGTCCGGGACGAGCCATGCCGGCCTCCTGCGCAAGGAGACCCTGGACGCCATGTTCAAGGCCGGCTGCGCCAGCCTGGTCTACGGCCTGGAATCCTTCGACCCCCATATCTTGAAGACCCTCGGAAAAGGCTCCACCCAGAAGAAGAACATGGAGGCGGTCAAGCTGACGCTGGAGTCGGGCATCGCCCCGATGCCGAACCTCATCATCGGCTTCCCCGACGAGACCTTCGACAGCGTCCGGACCATGATCAAGTGCATGAAGCAGATCGGCCTGCACTCGAAGCCCCATTTCGCCACCCCTTACCCCGGCTCGGAGTGGTACTACAACTACAAGGAGTCCATCATCGAGCAGTACGGCGGCGACCTCGAAGCCTTCATCGAGGACCTCGGCGACGCCACCAAGATCACCGCCGTCATCTCCCACCGCTTCTCGCCTTTGCAGCTGCTGGGGCTCCAGGAGATCGTCCATCGCCGCGACCTGCGCCTGCTGGACCTGGCCGAGAAGCATTGGGGCAGGAGCGACGAGTCGACCGTCCCGCTGGCCGTGCCCCGCGCCTCGTTCAACATGGTGTCCAAGCCGCTGAAGGCCCCCCTCGAGCCGGCCGCGAGGCCCATTTGAGGGATTTGCTCCAACGCTATCCTGAGATCATCGTTCATCCCGAGACGACGATTCGCGACGCCATGGCGGTGATGACTAAAGACCGCATCAATATGGTTGTCGTCGCTGACCCGCGAGGCCGCCTCCTCGGCGTGGCGGCGGACATCGACGTGCGCCGGGCCCTCCTACGAGGGGCAGAGATGGGCTCACCCGTGTCGCGGGCCCTCAACCGCAAGCCGTTCACCCTGCCGGCCGCGGCGACCCGCGAGCGGATCGCCGCGGCGTTCCGTACGCGTCCGAAGTCCTTCATCCCCCTGGTCGACGCGAAGGGGCGGCTCAAGGGCCTGGCCGAACTGTCCGAATACGTGACGATCCCCACGCGCTATCCGAACCGGGTCGTCGTGATGGCCGGGGGCGCCGGCCGGCGCCTTCGCCCCCTGACCGCCAACACCCCCAAGCCGATGCTGCGCCTGGGCGACAAACCCATACTCGAGCACCTCATCGAGCAGATGGCCGCGGCGGGCTTCTCCCGCTTCACCTTCACGGTCAACTACCTGGCCGAGCAGATCAAGCGCCACTTCCGCGACGGCTCGCGCTGGAACGTGGAGATATCCTATGTGCAGGAACCCAAGCCCCTCGGGACGGCCGGCGCGCTCAGCCTCATCAAGGACCCCGGCCCCGAACCTCTGGTCGTGCTCAACGGCGACATCCTGACCAAGGTGGACTTCCCTGCCCTGCTCGAGTTCCACCGCGCCGAGAAGGGCCTGGCCACCCTGTGCGTCAAGAACCACGAGATCCAGGTGCCCTACGGCGTGGTGGAGCAGTCGCACCGCCGCCTGCGCCGCCTGGTCGAGAAGCCCACCCACCGCTTCCTCGTGAACGCCGGCATCTACGTCGTCGACCCGCGCGCCCTGGCCTGGCTGCCCAAGGGCGCGGCCTGCGACATGCCCGATTTTCTCGACCTTATCCGCGCACGGCGCCGCCGCGGCGTGACCTGCTTCCCGATCCAGGAGTACTGGCTCGACATCGGCGGCCCGAAGGAATTCGAGCGCGCCGTCAAGGATTATGGAGACCTGTTCGAACGATGACAACCACGAATAAGAAGCTTTCCCTGGCCCTGCACGAGCCCCGCATCGCGGGGAACGAATGGCAGTACGTCAAACAATGCCTCGACACCGCCTGGGTGTCCTCGGTCGGCGCCTTCGTCGACCGTTTCGAGGCCGAACTGGCCCGCCGCTCCGGCACCAAGCACGCCGTCGCCGTCGTCAACGGCACCTCCGCGCTGGACCTGTCGCTGCGGGTCCTCGGGGTGGCCGCCGGAGACGAGGTCCTCGTCCCCAGCCTCACCTTCATCGCCACCGTCAACGCCGTCGCTTATCAGGGCGCGACGCCCGTCTTCGTCGACGCCGAGGAGAGCACCTTCGGCATGGACCCCGGCGTGCTCGAGGCCTTCTTCGGGCGCGAGACCGAGATGCGCGGCGGCGCCTGCGTACGCAAGGCCAGCGGTAGGCGCATCGCCGCCTGCGTGCCGGTGCACGCGCTGGGCTACCCCGTGCGCATCGAGCCGCTGCTCGACTCCTGCCGGCGCCGCTCGGTCCCAGTCCTCGAGGACGCGGCCGAGGCGTTGGGGTCTACCTACCGGGGACGCCCGCTGGGCTCCTTCGGCCGGCTCGGCGCCCTCTCCTTCAACGGCAACAAGATCCTCACCACCGGCGGCGGCGGGGCTATCGTCACCGACGACGCCGAGCTGGCCAAGCGCGCGCGGCATCTTTCCACCCAGGCGAAGTCCGACGGCGACGCCTTCTGGCACGACGCCGTCGGCTTCAACCACCGCCTGACCAACGTCGCCGCGGCCATCGGCTGCGCCCAGCTCGAGCAGCTCGACGGCTTCATGAAGCGCAAACGCGAGGTCGCCGAGCTCTACCGGAAGCTCCTGGCCGGCTCGCCGCTGCGCCTGGCCTGGGAGCCGGAGGGCGCGCGCAGCAACTGCTGGCTCAACACCCTCATCGCCCCCACGCCGGAGGACGGCGCCCGGGTCCTGGCCGCCCTGCGCGCGCGCGGCGTCGGCGCCCGCCCTCTCTGGGCTCCCGCCCACCGCCAGCCGATGTACGCGCAGAGCCCGCGGGCCGGCGGCCTCGAGGTCACCGACCGGCTCTGGCGCTGCTGCGTGAGCCTCCCCTCCAGCGTGAGCCTGACCGACGAAGACGTCTCCGCCGTCGTGGAGATTGCCCTGGGCGGGTGAGCGGGCCTATGACCCCACCGAAGCGGCCCGGCCTGGCGGCGCGGCTCCGCAACGAGCTTACGCTGCTCCTCGATGGGTTCGTCGCCATGGTCCCGGGCCGCACCGGGCAACTGCTCCGTTACCGGCGCTTCTCCCGAAGGCTGAAGCGCTTCGGCCGCATGGGCTACGGCGCGATGCACCCGGGAATCCATTTCGACGCCCCGGAAAACATCAGCATCGGGGACAACTTCATCTGCCTCGCCAACTGCCGCCTCTCGGCCGAGTCGGGAGGGACGATCGAGCTGGCCGACGACGTCAGCTTCGCCTCCAACGTGGTCATAGACGCGGGGGAGTCGGGCGTCATCCGCATCGGGAACGGCTCAGGGGTCGCGCACAACGGGGTGCTGCGCGCCAGCGGCCACATCCACGCCGATGCCTCCCGGCCATTCAAGTCCCAGGGACACAAGCCCGGCAGCATCGTCATGGAGGACGACGTCTGGGTCGCCGCCAACTGCATCCTGCTGCCCGGCACACATCTGGAGAAGGGAGTCATCGTCGCCTCAGGCTCGGTCGTCGGAGGCCGCATCCCCGCCTATTCCGTGGTCGCCGGCAACCCCGGACGGGTCATCTCGAGGCGCGCCTGATGCTGCTGCGCGAGGCCGTCGCCTTGTGCCGTTCGGCGAAGCTCAGCCCGACGCGCCGCCTGGCCCTGGTCTGCTCCTTCGAGCCTCTGCACCTCAAGACCTATCTCCAGGCCCGCTGCGCGGCGCGCTTCCCCGAGGCAGCTCCCGAATGCGTCAGCTTCGGCTTCGACCAGCTCGCCCGCGGCCTCGAGTCCACGGGCGCGGAGCTTGGGGCCGCCCCCGCCGCGCTGGTGCTGTCCTGGGACGACATCCACCCGGCCCTGAGCTGGCGCGGCCGGGCCGCCCTGGGCCCCGTCGGCGCCGAAGAGATCGCCGCCCGCGGCCGTGACCTGGCCGGACGCATCGCCGCCTGGGTCCGTTCCCGCCCCGGGGTCAGCGTCGTCGTCCTCCCGCCGCGCTCCTGGTTGCCGGCCCTCGACCCCGTCCCGCCCTCCGGCCTCGGCCCCCTGGGCGCGGCGGCGGGAGCGGCCGCCTGGGAGGCCGCGGCCGCGGCCGTCGCCGCCGGCGCCCGCCTGCTGGAATCCGGCTCGGGCCTCAACTACCGGGACCTGCTGCTGGCCGGGCACCCCATCCCCACCGACCAGGACGACGCGCTGGCCGCCCTCGTCGTGGACGCCGTCTTTCCCCCCCTGCCCAGGCGCAAGGCCCTGGTCGTCGACCTGGACGGCACGCTCTGGCACGGGACCATCGGCGAGGACGGCCCGGAAGGGGTCAGCGCGCGCGACGAGGGGGCCGGTCACGCCTTCTTCGTCTTCCAGAGGCTACTGCTGCGCCTGCGCCGCGAAGGGGTGCTGTTGGCCTTCTGCAGCAAGAACAACCCCGGCGACGTCCTCCCCGTCTTCGACGCGCTCGACATGCCGCTCAAGCTCTCCGATTTCGCCGCGCGCCGCTGCGACTGGGACCCCAAGTCCGGCCATCTGCGCGCCATCGCCGCCGAGCTCAACATCGGCACAGACTCCCTGGTCTTCGTCGACGACAACGAGGTCGAGCTGGCCGAGGTGCGGGCCGCCCTCCCCGAGACCGCGGCTTTGGCCGTCCCCCGCGACGGCCCGGGCTGGCTGGCCCTCTTCGAGCGGCTGCAAGCGCTCTTCGGCGCCTGGCGCCTGGCCGACGAGGACCGCCTGCGCGCGGACTCCGTCGCCCGCCCCGCCCCGCCCGCCGCGGAGGGCTCCTCCGGCGCCGGGCACCTCAAGGACCTCGGCCTGCGCCTCACCGTCAACCGCGAGGCCTTCGCCGACCTGCGCTCCCTGGAGCTCGTCAACAAGACCAACCAGTTCAACCTGAACGGCCGGCGCCTGGCCGAGGACGAGTGGCTGGCCCTGGCCGCCGAGGACGGTGCATTTTGCTGGTCGGCCAAGGTGTCCGACCGCTTCGGGGACTTCGGCACCGTCTGCGTCGTCGTCGGGGCCGCGCGCCCGGACGGGACGGAGCTCCGCCAGTTCGTGCTGAGCTGCCGGGCCTTCGGCCGCTGCGTGGAGGCCCTCGTGCTCGGGGAACTGGCCCAGGCCTTCCCGGGGCCTCTGCGCGGCGCCTTCTTCGATACGGGCAAGAACGAGCCCGCGCGGCGCTTCCTGGAGTCGCTGGGCTGCCGCCCCGCCCCGGACGGCCGCTGGAGCCTGGAGCGCGAGACGGCCCTGGCGGCGGCCGCGCAGGCCGCGCGGGAATCGGGGGCCGTCGTCCAGACGCCGGCCGGCGGGGCACGGTGAGCCTGCCCGGCTGGCTGGTCTCTATGGCCGGCGCCCCCTGCTTCGCCGCGCTGCGCCTGGCCCAGGAATTCGCCGTCCGCCGCAGCCTGGCCCGTTGCGACGAGGTGGGGGAGGGCATCACGGCGCGCCCCGGCCTCTTCGTCCTCAACGCAGGCAGGATCCGGTTGGGACGCAACGTCAGCTTCGGCTCGGGCGTGGACCTCTGCGCCTACGAGGGCGGCCTCATCGACATCGGCGACGACGTCTTCATCGGCAACGGCTGCGTCATCGCCGCCGGCCGCGGGACGGTCCGCATCGGCTCCGACTGCCTCATCGCCGAAGGCGTCAGCATCCGCGCCGGCGACCACGGCATGGCCCCCGACCGCCCGATGCGGCTCCAGGAAGCCGTTTTCCACGACGTCACCGTCGGGCGAGACGTCTGGCTGGCCAAGGGGGTCACCGTCATCGCCGGGGCCGGCATCGCCGACGGCTGCGTCGTGGCCGCGAACGCCGTCGCCCGAGGAGACACCGAGCCCTACGGCATCTATGCCGGCGTCCCCATCCGCAAGGTCGGGGACCGCCGCGGCAAGGGCGGCCCGGCCGCGGCGCCCCAATGATGGCTCTGCTCGGGCTCTCCCGTCCGTTCCTCCCCCACCTGCGGCCCTATCGCGCTCGCCTGCTGCGCCTGGCCGCCCTCATGACCGCCGCCTCGGCCCTGGAAGGCGTCGGCATCGGGCTGTTCTACCCGCTCATACAGTTCGTCTACGACGGACCCGCCTTCCTCTCCAGCGGGGTCGGCCTGAAGGCCGCGCAGGGCCTGGCCCTCTTGGGCCTGGCTCCCT
The DNA here is from genome assembly GCA_016218495.1 of Elusimicrobiota bacterium. GTDB lineage: Bacteria > Elusimicrobiota > Elusimicrobia > UBA1565 > UBA1565 > SCTT01. Next base: position 85,338 of record JACRDU010000124.1, on the reverse strand, counting down.
CGGTCCCCGTCTTCATCTCCGTCATTTTCGCCGTCATCGTCTCCGCCCTGCTGGTGAAATACGCCGTCTTCGTCCTCTCCTCGCGCATCTACAACCCCCTGATGGCGGACCTGCGCCGCGAGGCGTTCCGGCGCATCCTGTCCTCGCACTTCTTCGTCTTCCTCGGGGGGTCCAGCGCCTCGCTGGCCCAGACCATCGAGACCGAGGTCGACTACGTCGGCAACGCCTTCAACTTCCTGCTCGTCATCGTCTCCAGCCTGCTGTCCCTGGCGGTGTACGGGGCCTGCGTCGTCCTGGTCTCCTGGCGCCTGACCTTGGTGGTCGCCTCCCTGGGCGCGCTGCGCTACGTCGTATCGGGCCGCTTCGTCAAGCAGGTCCACAGGCACGGGGTCGAGAACGGAGCCCTGCGGCTGCGCCTCAAGTCCCAGCTCACGGCCCTGCACCAAGGAATCGACGTGGTCAAGAGCTTCGGGGCCGAGGAGCGGGAGGGACGGCGCTTCGACGGCGTGGTCGAGGGCCTCAGCGCCAACGCCCGCGCCATCGACCAGGTCAAGGCCGCCAACCACTTCGCCGAGGGCCTGCTCGGGGAAGGCCTGCTCTGCGGCGTCATCTACCTGGCCGTCTCCGCCCTCGGCGTGGCGGGGGCGACCCTGATCACCTTCCTCTTCGTCGTCAGCCGCATCATCCCGAAGATAGCCGCCATCAACGACGCCCGCGTCCACCTGGCCGAGTTCGTCTCGAAGACCGAGCGCCTGCCCAAGGTGCTCGCCGGCGACGGGCTCCCCGGCCTGCATTGGGGCGGCCGCGCCAAGAAGGATTTCACCGAGTCGCTGCGCTTCGAATCCGTCTCCTTCCGCTACCCCGGAGCGCGCCAGGACGCCGTCAGAGCGGTCGACCTCTGCGTCGGGCGCGGCGGCATGGTCGCACTGGTGGGGGAGTCCGGGTCCGGCAAGTCCACGTTGACCCGCCTCCTGCTGCGCCTCTTCGACCCGACCGGGGGGCGGATACTCGTCGACGGCACCCCCCTGCCCGAGCTGGCGCGCGCCGACTGGACCGCGCTCGTCAGCGTGGTCAGCCAGGACACCTTCGTCTTCGACGACACCCTCGAGGCCAACGTCCGTTACGGCGCGCCGGGCGTCTCCGACGAAGCCTTCCGCCGCGCGCTGCGCCTGGCCCGCGCCGAGGAGTTCGTCGACCGCCTGCCCGACAAGGAGCGCACCGAGCTCGGCGAGCGCGGGGTGCGCCTCTCCGGCGGACAGCGCCAGCGCGTGGCCATCGCCCGCGCCTTCCTGCGCGACTCTCCCATCCTCATCCTCGACGAGGCGACCAGCGCGATGGACTCCGCCACGGAGGCCCTCATCCAAGAGGCCCTCGACGACCTGATGAAGGACCGCACCCTCCTGGTCGTCGCGCACCGGCTCTCCACGGTCCGACGGGCGGACCGCATCGCCGTCATGGACGCCGGCAGGCTGGCCGAGGCCGGGACCCACGCCGAACTCCTGGCCCGCGGCGGGCTGTACCGCCGCTACCACGACCTGCAGACCCTCTGAGCCCCTCCGGGCAATGATGTAGAATGGGCGGCGATGGCCCATCGTCGCAAGAATGCGCTGGCCGACATCCGCCGCGTGCTCAAACTGGAGGCGCGCGCCCTGGAGCGGGCGTCCGCCTCCGTCGACGGGCGTTACGCCCGCGCCGTCGAGCGGCTCGCCGCCTGCCGCGGCAAGGTCGTCCTGACCGGGGTCGGCAAGTCCGGCCTCGTCGCCCAGAAGATCGCCGCCACCTTCTCCTCCACCGGGACCCCGTCGGTGTTTCTTGACGCGGCCGAAGCACTGCACGGCGGGCTCGGCATGGTCCAACGCTCCGATCTGGTCCTCGCCGTGGGCAAGTCCGGCGAATCCGACGAGCTCAACGCCCTGCTGCCGGCCCTGCGCCAGCGCGGCGTCCCCGTCATAGCGCTGACCGCCAACCCCCGCTCCACCCTGGCCCGCGCCGCCGAACTGGTCCTGGAGACGCCGGTCGGGCAGGAGGCCTGCCCGCTCGACCTCGCCCCGACCACCAGCACCACGGTCGCCATGGCCCTGGGCGACGCCTTGGCCGTGGCGCTGATGCGGCGCCGCGGCTTCGACTCCCGCCAGTTCGCCTCCAACCATCCGGCGGGCCGGCTCGGGCGCCGGCTCAACCTCCGGGTCTGCGACGTCATGCGCGCGGGGTCCGACAACCCCGCCGTGAGGGCCGACGCCCCGGTCTCGGAGCTGCTGACCGTCATCACGCGCAAGCAGGCCGGGGCCGCCTGCGTCGTGGACGCGCACCGGAAGCTCGTCGGCTTCGTCACCGACTACGACCTGCGCAAGGCCCTGGCCTCCGGCGCGGACCTGCTTCGGCGCCCGCTGCGTTCCTTGATGAACGCCAAGCCCACCACCATACGCGAGACCGCCTCGGTGGCCGAGGCCGTCTCGCTGATGGAGGACCGGCCGAACCCGTTCAACGTGCTGCCCGTGGTCGACGCGCGCGGGCGCTCCGTCGGCCTCGTCCAGATCCACGACCTGCGCGCCCGAGGACTCTGATGACCCTCAAAGACAAGCTGCGCCGCGGCAGACCCACCGTCGGCACCTGGATTTCCCTGGCCCACCCCGCCACCGCCGAGATGGCCGCCCGGGCGGGGTTCGACTGGGTAACGGTCGACCTCGAGCATTCGTCCGTCTCTTTGCGCGAGTGCGAGGACCTCATCCGCACCATCGAACTGGCCGGCTCCACCCCGCTCGTGCGCCTGACTTCCAACGACCCCGACCAGATAAAGCGCGTGATGGACTCGGGGGCCCACGGCGTCATCGTGCCCAACGTCTCGAGCCGCGTCGAAGCGGAGGCCGCCGTCGCCGCCGTCCACTACCCGCCGCGCGGCCGCCGCGGCGTCGGGCTGGCCCGCGCCCAGGGCTACGGCGCCTCGTTTGCGGCCTACCGCGCGCGCCTGGCCCGCGAGGCCGTCGTCGTCGCGATGATCGAGAGCGCCGCCGCCGTCGAGCAGGCCGAGGCCATCCTCTCGGTGGAAGGCGTCGACGCCTATTTCCTCGGCCCCTACGACCTCTCCGCCTCGCTCGGCGTGCCCGGCCAGACCTCGCATCCCAAGGTCGAGGCCGCGGTCCGACGCGTCCGGACCGCGGGGCGCAAGGCCGGCAAGCCGGGCGGCATCCACGTGGTGGAGCCCGACCCCGTTGCCCTCAAGGCGCGCCTGCGCCAAGGCTTCGGCTTCATCGCCTACAGCGTCGAGACCCGCATCTACGACACGGCCGTGCGCGCGGCGCTCCGGGCGGCAGGCCGGAAGGCATGAAGCCCCGGGTCGTCGCCGTCATCCCGGGGCGTATGGCCTCGTCGCGCTTCCCCGGCAAGCCCCTGGCGCCCATCCTCGGCATGCCGATGATCGGGCACTGCTTCTTCCGCACCAAGATGGCCGAGACCGTGGACGAGACCTGGCTGGCCACCTGCGACCCCGAGATCGACGCCTACGCGCGCTCCATCGGCGCCCCGTGCATGATGACCAAGGACACGCACGAGCGCGCCTGCGACCGCGCCGCCGAGGCCCTGCTCAAGATCGAGGCCCAGACCGGCCGCCCCGTGGACGTCCTGGTGATGGTGCAGGGCGACGAACCCCTGGTCGACCCGGCGATGGTCGACGACGTCGTGCGCCGCCTGCTCGAGGACCCCTCCGCCCCCATCGCCTGCCTGATGGGCGACATCGCCGACGACAAGGAGTTCGAGGACCCGAACTGCGTGAAGGTCGTCGTCGACCTGCGCGGGCGCGCGCTGTACTTCTCGCGCGAGCCGGTGCCCTCGCGGGCGAAGTGGTCGAAACCCATGCCCCGGCGCAAGCAGATCGCCATCATCCCCTTCCGCCGGGACTACCTGCTGCGCTTCTCCTCCCTGCCGCCGACTCCGCTCGAGCAGGTCGAGTCGGTGGACCTGATGCGCTGCCTCGAGCACGGCGACCCCGTCCTGATGGCGCTGACCGCCCACAAGACCGTCAGCGTCGATACGCCCGCCGACCTGGAGCGCGCCGAGGCGGCGATGCGCTCAGACGCGCTCTACCCCCGCTACGCGGCGGCCTCCGCGCGATGAAGCGCACGCTGCGGGTCGGCATCGCCGGCTACGGCGTCGTCGGCGCCCGGCGGCGCCAGCACATCGACGCCCACCCGCGCCTGGGGACCGGAGCCGTCAGCGACGCCAAGTTCCGCAAGGACGGCGCCCTGCCCGACGGCACGCGCTGCTACGCGGACTACAGGGACCTCATCACCAAGGAGCCCCTCGACGCGCTGTTCGTCTGCCTCCCCAACCACCTCGCCGCCGACGCGACCATCAGAGGCCTGCGGCGGGGCCTGCACGTGTTCTGCGAGAAGCCGCCCGGGCGCGACCTGGCCGACATAGCCGCGGTGCGCGCCGTCGAGCGCCGCCGCCCCGCCCTCAAGCTCAAGTACGGCTTCAACCACCGCTACCACGACTCGGTCCGCGACGCCCTGGCCCTGGTGCGCTCGGGCCGGCTGGGCAAGGTGCTCAACCTCAACGGCGTCTACGGCAAGAGCGCCATCATCCCGTTCGACAAGGGCTGGCGCGCCGAGCGGCGCTTCGCCGGCGGCGGCATCCTGCTCGACCAGGGCATCCACATGGTCGATCTGCTGCGCCTGTTCGCCGGGGAGTTCACCGAGGTCCACAGCGTCGTCTCGAACTCCTACTGGCGCCACGACGTCGAGGACAACGCCTATGCGCTGATGCGCACGGCCTCCGGCGTCGTCGCCCTGCTCCACTCGTCGGCCACCCTTTGGCGCCACCGCTTCAACCTCGACGTCACCCTCGAGCGCGGCTCGCTGACCTTGGCCGGCATCCTCTCCGGGTCCAAGAGCTACGGGGCCGAGACCCTCACCGTGGCCGTGGCGTCGCGCGACGGCTCCGGCGACCCCCGCGAGACCACCACCCGCTACAACAACGACCCCTCCTGGCGCGCCGAGGTGTTCGAGTTCGCCGAAGCCGTGCTGAAGGGCCGCCCCATCGTCCACGGCTCCTCCCTGGAGGCGCTCAACACGATGCGCCTGATCTACCGCATCTACTGCGCGGACCCGGCCTGGAAGCGCCGCTACCGCCTCAGCGACACGGTGCGGAGATGATCCGGGCCTGCGCCCTCGACTTCGACGGCGTCGTGCTCGAGTCGGTCGGAGTTAAGCTCTCGGCCTTCGAACGCCTCTTCGCCGCGGAGCCCCAGGGCCCGGCCATCGCCCGCTATTTCCGGGAGAACAACGGCCTGGACCGCTACACGAAGTTCCGCCACGTCTGGACCGCCGTCTTGGGCCGCGCCTACGACCCCGCGGTGGAGGCTGGGCTGGATTCCCGCTTCAACGCCATTGCCCTCGAAGAGGTCCTGCGCTGCCCGTTCGTCCCCGGGGCCGAGGATTTCCTGCGCGACGCCGGCCTGCCCCTCTACGTCGTCTCCGCCTCCCCCCTGCGCGACCTGACCCTCATCGTCGAATGGCGCGGCCTGGCCGCGCGCTTCAAGGGGCTCTACGGTTCTCCGGGCCGCAAGGCCGAGCAGCTGCGCGACGTGCTGGCGCGCGAGCGGCTGCCCCCCGATGAGCTCGTCTTCGTCGGCGACAGCCCGAAGGACCTGGCCGCGGCGCGCGAGGCCGGCACGCTCTTCGTCGGACGGCGCAACGCCGAGCCCTTCGGGGACTTCCCGGGCCCCCTGCTCGACGACCTGCGCGGGCTGCGCGCCGCGCTCGGGTCCCTGGCCGCCGCCGGAGGGCGGCAATGATCGGCCGGGTGGCCGTCGCCTCGCGCTCGTTCTCGAAACACGCCGTGCTGCGCGCCGAGCTGCTGGCCCGCTGGCCCACGGCGCGCTTCAACGACGCGGGCGCGTCGCTGTCCGGCGACGCCTTGGTCGGCTTCCTCGCCGGCTGCGACCGCGCCGTGCTGGCCCTGGAGCGCGTCGACGAGGCCCTGCTGGCCCGCCTGCCCGAGCTCAAGCTCGTCAGCAAGTTCGGCGTGGGCCTGGACTCCTTCGACCTCCCCGCCATGGCCCGCCGCGGCCTGAGCCTTTCCTGGACGCCGGGGACCAACGCGCGCTCGGTCGCCGAGCTGGCCCTGATGATGGCGCTGGCGCTGCTGCGCCGCCTGCCCGAGGCCCAGGCCGACCTGCGCGCCGGCGCCTGGCGCCAGCCCAAGGGCGGGACGCTGACCGGCCGCACCTTCGGCCTGCTGGGCTTCGGGGCCGTGGCCCGCGAGCTGGCCGCCCTGCTTTCCCCGTTCTCCGCCCGGCTCCTCGCCCACGACCCGGTCCCCGACGCCGCCGCCGCGAAACGGCTGGGCGTCTCCCTGGTCGGGCTCGACGAGCTGCTCGGGGCCAGCGACATAGTCAGCGTCCATGTCCCGCTCCTCCCGGCGACGCGCGGCCTGCTGGACGCCGCGCGGCTGGGGCTGATGAAACCCTCCGCCGTCCTGCTCAACACCGCGCGCGGCGGCCTGGTCGACGAGGCTGCGCTGCTGGACGCCCTCGACGGCGGCCGCCTGGCCGGAGCGGGGCTGGACTGCTTCGCCGAGGAGCCGCCCTCCGACCGCCGGCTGCTCGGGCATCCCAAGGTGCTGGCCACGCCCCACATCGGCGGTTCCACCGAAGAGGCCATCCTGGCCATGGGCCGGGCCGCCATAGCCGGCCTCGAGGCCGGGCGGCCCGCATCGGACTTCCTGGCGCGCTGATGCGCCTCTGGGCCTGCTGGACCCTCCCGCCACCCCAGGCCCTCGCCGCCGGCGACGCCGTCCTGAGCTTCCTGTCCCCGGCCGACGAGGCCAGCCTCCCCGCCGCCCAGGTCGTCAGCGCCCGGCGCCTTCCTCCCGCGCTGCGCGCCGAGGCCCGCGCGGCCTACCTCGCCGCCTGCGCCCGCCCGCCCGCGGCCCCCGGCCGCGACGGACGGACCCTGCGCGAGGCCGTGTGCGCAGGTCCGGGGACCAGCCCCTGGTGGTACCATCCCACCTCCTACCGGGACTGCGAGAGCGACCCAGCCTTCAGCCGCATCATCGCCTGCCTGGCCGTGCGGGCCGAGGCCGCGGCGCGGGGGCTCGACGCCGTCACCCTCTGCGGCGCCCCCGAGGAGGTGGCCCTGGCCCTGGCCCCCGCCCTCGCCGTCGAGGTTCGCTCTCCCGCGCGACGCCCTCCGGGGGCGCTGCGGTGGCTGCGCGCCCTGGCCTCCCGCGCTAAGACGGGCTGGGACATCCTCCGCGGCCTGCGAGCGGCGGCTCGCCTCCGCCCCGCCGCCGGCCGCTCGGACGTCCTGCTCTCCGGCTTTTGGGACTGGAGCGTCCGGGTCGAGGCAGGAGGGCTGGCGGACCGCTACTACAAGGCCCTGCCGGCGGAGCTGTCCGCCCGAGGCCTGAGCCTCAGTTGGCTGCTCTGGCTCGACTCCAAGGCCGCCGGGCCGCTGCGCGGCCGCGGCGACGCCCGTGTCCTGCAGGCGTACCTGGGCGTCGGCGACGTCCTGCGCGCCACGCTGGACTTCCGGCCGCTGCGAGCCTACCTGGCCTGGCGGCGCCGCCCGGACCTACGCGGGCTATACGCCCATGCCGGCCTCGACCTGTGGCCGCTCTTCGAAGAACGCCTGCTGCGCGGCTTCCTCGACGGCTGCCTGCCGCGCTGCGAGCTGGCCGCCCTGGCCGCCGAACGCGCCTGCCGGGACGCGGCCCCGCGGCTCCTCGTCAGCTTCCTCGAGCACCATCCGTTCGCCCGGGCGCTGGCCTCGGGGGCGCGGCACGGCTCCGGAGCGGCCTGGGCGGCCACCCAGCACGGCAGCTACTGCGCCGAGAAGACCTTCTGCTTCCTCGACCCCGAGCTGGACTTCCAGGGACGCCCCGACGGCCGCGCCGCGCCAACCCCCGACCTGCTGCTGACGATGGGGGAGCTCGGCCGGCGCTGCTTCCTCTCCAGCGGCTATCCCGACGGCCGGGTCGTGACGACGGGCGGACCGCGCTTCGACCATCTGCGCATGCCCGCGGCGCCCTCCCCCTCCGCCGCCGCGGGCCGGGCCCCGCGCGTCCTCGCCGTCTCGACGCTGGACACCGCCGCCGACATCGACATGGTCGAGGCCCTGGTGCTGGCCGCCGACGGGGGGCGCGGCGCCGAGGTCCGGGTCCGGGACCATCCCTTCAGCCGCCTGGCCGACCAGCCCCGCTTCGCCGCCTTGGCTGGCGCCGTACGCCTCTGCGAGGGCAGCCTCGAGGACGACCTGGCCTGGGCCTACCTGGTCGTCTACACCTATTCGACCGTGGCCGAGGAGGCCGTCCTGGCCGGCAAGCCCGTCTGGCAGTGGCTGCCGCTGGGCTACAACGCCTCCGCCCTGGCCGAGGTCTCGCCGCCTCCCCAGTTCGCCGCGGCGGCCGAGCTGCGCACCGCCCTGGCCGCCTTCCGCGCCGACCCGGCGCACTGGGCGCCTAACGAAGCCCGACGCAAGAGCGTCCTGGACGCCCTCTTCTTCCGCGCCGACGGCCAGGGAGCCTTGCGGGCGGCCGAGGCCCTGGGCGCCCTGCTGGCCTCCCGGCCCGATTCGAAATGATAAAATCCGTCGTTGACACAACGACAGTCTAAGAAGAACGTCCTCGTCACCGGCGGGACCGGCCTGCTCGGCAGGGGTCTGGAGGAGACCCTCCCCCCCGGCTGGAAGGTCGTCAGCCTCCATCAACGCGACTACGCGGTAGCGGGCTCCAGCGCCAGCCACCTCGTGCTCGACATCCGAGACAAGCGGGCGGTGGACCGACTCTTCGCGCGCCGACGCTTCGACGCCGTCATCCACGCCGCCGGCATCGCCAGCGTCGACTATGTGGAGACCCACTACGCCGAGAGCCTGGAATCGAACATCGTGGGCACGCTCAACGTCACCTCGGCCGCCCGCCGCGCCGGCACGCACCTGACCTATGTGTCGACCAACGCCGTCTTCGACGGCACGAAGGCCCCCTACGCCGAAGACGCCCCGGTCTGCCCCGTCAACAAGTACGGCGGGCTGAAGGTGGAGTGCGAGCGCCTGGTGCGCGAGACCCTGGAGTCCTGGACCATCGTCCGCCCCATATTGATGTACGGCTGGAACCATCCCGAATGCCGGCAGAACCCGGCGACCTGGGTCCGCGAGAAGCTGGCCCGCGGCGAGGCGGTCAGCCTGGTCGACGACGTCGACGAGAACCCGCTCTACAACGTCCAGTGCGGCCGCGCCCTCTGGGCCGTCGTGCTCAAGCGCCCCGCGGGGGTCTTCCACCTGGCCGGGCGCACGCGCGTCAACCGCTGGGAGTTCGGCCGGGCCGTGGCCGAGGCCTTCGGCCTCGACGCCGCGCTCATCCGGCGCGTCAAGAGCTCGGCCTTCCCGTCCATCGCGCCGCGCCCCCCGGACACCACCTTCCTCACCGACCGCATGGAGCGCGAGCTCGGCGTGGGCGCGATGACCCTGGCCGAGGGCCTGGCCGCGATGAAGGCCGCGGCGCCGGCGCGGGCCTGAGATGGCCGCGCCCCGCGTCTCCGTCGTCATCCCCTGCTGGAACGCCGCCGCCTTCATCGAGGATACCCTCGCCACCGTCGCGGCCCAGACCTTCCGCGACCTCGAGGTGGTGGCCGTCGACGACGGGTCCAGCGACGGCACCCGGGAGGCCGTCGAGCGCTTCCTGCGCTCCAGCGGCCTGCGCGGCCGCTGCATCCGCCAGGAGAACATGAAGATCGCCGGCGCGCGCAACACCGGCATCCGCGCGGCCGAAGGCGAGCTGGTCTCCTTCCTCGACCACGACGACCTGTGGTTCCCTGAGAAGCTCGAGACGGTGCTGCGCGAGTTCGACGCCCACCCCGGGACCGACCTGGTCTGCCACGACGAGAACGTCGTGCGGGACGGCAAGCTGGTGCGGGTGTCGCGCAACGGGCCGGCCTGCGAGCGCCTCTACGAGCGCCTGCTCTTCGAAGACAACGCCCTCTCCCCGTCGGCGACCACCGTGCGCAAGGCCAAGCTCTTCGAGGTGGGTCTATTCCGAGAAGACCCGCGCTTCAACACGGTCGAGGACTACGACCTCTGGATGCGCCTGGCCAAGGTCTGCCGCATCCGCTTCCTGCCCGTCGTGCTAGGCGAGTACCAGCTCGTCGAGCGCGGCGCTTCGAACCGCATCGTCTACCACAACACCAACCTCGAGCACCTGCTGCGCGACCATTTCGCGGCCTTCCCCGACCCCGGCCCGGGCACGCGCCTGCGCATGCGCCGGCGTCTGGGCAAGATGTGCCGCTCGGCCTCCCGGCTGCTGTTGGGGCAAGGCGACCTGGAGGCGGCCGGCGGCTACGCGCGCCGCGCCCTGGCGGAATACCCGCTCGATTGGAAGAACTGGGCCCTGATGGGACTATGGACTCTCAAGCGCCTGTCCAGCTGAGCGCGCTGGCGCGCTCCGTCTACCGGCCGCCGCGCGCGCGCGCCGCATGGACGCTGGCCGAGGTCTACGCGCCCTCCGTGCTGCGCCACTACGGGCACGGACGCAATGCCCTCTGCGCCGCCCTGGAGCTGGCCGGCGCCGCCGGCCGGCGCGTGCTCCTGCCCGGCTTCATCTGCCGGGACGTCCTCTCCGCCCTCTGCGCCGCCGGCGCCGAGCCGGTCTTCTACCCGGTGGGGCGGGACCTCGCCCCTTCATCGCCCCCCGAGTCTTGGCCGCAGGCCGCCGTGGCCGTCGCCGTAGACTACTTCGGCGTCCCGCAGGACCTGGCCCCGTTCGAAGCCTACGCGCGCCTGCACGGCGCGGCCCTGGTCGAGGACGCGGCTCACGCGCTGTTCTCGCGCGACTCCGGCGGGCGCCTGCTCGGAACGCGGGTTCCGCTGGGCGTGCTCAGCCCGCGCAAGTCGCTGGCCCTTCCCAACGGCGGCTGCCTCGTCGTGACCGGCGGCGCGGCCGTCCCGGACCAGGTCCCCTACGCCGGCGCCCCCGGCGTGCGCTACACGCTCAAATCCCTGGCCCGCCCCGCGTTGGCCGCGGCGGGGGCGCGCGCGGCGCTGTCGGCCCTGGGCGCCTTCCGAGGCCTCAAGGGAGAGGCGGCTGCGGACCCAGCCGCCGAGCACGACCTCCCCGATGACGCCCCCTGCCCCGAGTTGGCGCGCCCCATCGCCGTCGCCGACCCGGCCGAAGAGGCGCGGCGCCGTCTCGGGCTTTGGGACGCCAGCCTGGCCCGGGCCCGAGCCGCGGGCCTGCGCCCGGTCTTCGAGCGCCTCCCCCCCGGGGCCGTCCCGTACGCCTTCGCCATGCGCGGCGGGCTGGCGGCGGCGCGACGCGCGTTCCAGGAAACGGGCCTCACCGTGCTCACCTGGCCCGACCTGCCGGCAACGGTGGCGCCCCAGGCCCCGGCGCACTACAAGGACCTCCTCTTGGCGCACTTCCTATGGTGAGCTGGAAGCGCTTCGACGGCGACGACGCGGCCTGGGACGCGCGCATCGCGGGCCTGCCGGAGGCCAGCGTATTCCAGAGTTCCTCCTGGGCTCGACACAAGGCCGCCTCGGGCTGGGAGGCCCTGCGCCTGGTCCGCGACGGCGCCGCCGTGCAGGCCCTGGTGCGCCGGCTGCCGGCCGGCGCGCGCCTGCTCTGGGCCCGCGGCGGCCCCGTCGGAGACCCCTCGGCCTGGGACGCCGGCCTGCGGCGCGAGCTCCTGCGCCAGGCAGGGGGCTCGGCCGCGTACGCCCGGGTCTGTCCTTATCGTCCCGCCGACGCGGCCGGCGAAGCCGCGCTTTCCGCGGCCGGCTGGCGGCGCCCGAGCCGACCGCTCAACCCGCCCACCACCTACCGCCTGACGCTGGCCGCGGGACCGAACCCCTCGGCGAACTGGGCGCACAACCTGCGCCGCGGCCTCGGGCGCTGCGGCCCCGCTTTGCCCTGGGACGCCCCGGACCCCTCCGAGATGGAGCGCCTGTACCTGGCGCTGGAGTCCTACAAGGGGCTGGCCGCCCAGCACCGGGCCGCGAGCCTGGCCTCCCTCGTCGCCGGCCTCGGGCCCCGCCTCATCGTGCGGCGCATCGTCGTCGACGGCAAGACGGTGGCCATGCGCGCCTGCGGCGTCTTCGGCCCGGTGGCCATGGACCTGCTGGCCGCCGCCGCCCCCGAGGCGCGCAAGATCTACGCGTCCTACGTGCTGCTCGCCGCCCTGCTCGACGAGGCGCGGCGGGCCGGAGCGCAGGCCTATGACCTCGGCGGAGCGGACCCCATCGCGGCGAAGGGCGTCGCCGACTTCAAGAAAGGCACCGGGGCGCGCTTCGTCGAGACCCTCGGGGAATGGGACGCGGCCGCCCCGGACTTCGCGCGCGGCCCCGTCGGCGCGCTGATCGCCGCGCGGATGGCGTCGTGAGCCTCAAGCACTCCGTCTACCGGACCGTGTCGCGCGCGCTGCGGGCCGCGGGCACGGACGGAGCGCCTCCCCCCGGCCTGCGCGTCCTGCTCTACCATTCCGTCGGAACGGCGGCCGGCCCGGACCCCTTCGGCACCGTGATGGCCCCGGCGCTCTTCGGCGCCCACGTCGCCGCGCTGGCCGCGCTGCGCGCGGAGCTCCCGCCGGCCCCCTTCGCCGCCCCGGCCGACGCCGCGCCACGCCTCGCCGTCACCTTCGACGACGGCTACCGCGACACGCTGACGGCGGCGGCGCCTCTGCTGGCCGCGCACGGCATCCCGTTCACCGTCTTCGTCCCGCCGGAACATCTCGACGCGGCCGGGTCGCTCTACCTGGACAAGGCCGCCTTGCGCGAGCTGGCCTGCGTCCCCGGCGCCTCCATCGGGGCCCACGGGGCGCGCCATGTCCCGCTGACGCGCCTGGACGACGCCGAGTTGGAGGCCGAAATGGCCGCCTCGCGCAAACGCCTCGAAGACGCGCTGGGGAGGCCGGTAGACAGCATGTCCTACCCTTTCGGGCTGGTGGACCGGCGCGTGGCCGCCGCCGCCGCCGCCGCGGGCTTCACGCTGGCGGGCACCAGCGTCTACGGCACGAACCTCCCCGGCGCCGACCCCCTGCTGCTGCGCCGGACCGAGGCCGTGGCCTGGGACACGCCCGACGACCTGAGGCTCAAGCTCTTCGGGCACTGGGACTGGTTCCGCCTGCGCCAGAGCGAGGCGCGGCGATGAGCCGCCGCATCGCCGAGCAGGTCCTGATGCTGGCCAGCGTGGACTGGGGGGCGGCCTGGCAGCGCCACCACGCCTTCGCCGCGGCCTTCGCCGCCCAGGGGGCCGAGGTGTTCTTCGTCGAGAACACCGGCTTCCGGGACCTGCGTCCGGCCGACTTCACGCGCGTCGGCGCGCGCCTGAGGCGGCTGACCCGCCGGGGCGGCGAGCACGCCCCGTCCCGCCCGAAGGGGGTGCGCATCGTCTCCCCCCTGGTGCTCCCTCCGACTCGGCCGGCCTTCCGCGCCGTCAACACCGTCTACCTCCTCCCCTGGCTGCTGGCGCGCCTGCGCCGCCGGGGGCTGCGCCCCGGCGCCACGGTCTTCGCCTACCTTCCCACCGCCACCACCCTGCGCCTGATCGACCTCTGCGCCCCGGCGCGGGTGGTCTACGACTGCGTCGACAACTTCGCCGGGCACCCGGCCCCGCCCGAAGACCTGGCCGCCACCGAGGCGGCCCTGCTCGAGCGCGCCGACACGGTGCTCACCACCTCGCGCTACCTCTTCGAGGCTAAATCGCGCCGCCACCCCAACACCCACCTCATCCACCACGGGACCTCCGAGGCCTTCCTGGGCACGCCGCGCCCGCAGGGCCCCATCCGGCGCCTGTGCTACTTCGGCACCGTCTGGAGCGCCGTCGACTTCGCCGCGGTGCGCGCGCTGGCCGAGGCCGGCTACTCGGTGACACTGGCCGGTCCGGTGAAGGAGCCGCCGCCCCCATTGCCCGGCGGCGTGGACTTCGTCCCGGCTATGCCGCACGAACGCCTGCCCGCCTTCCTCGCCGGCTTCGACGCCTTGCTCCTGCCCTACGCCAAGACCGAGTACAACAAGGGCGTGGTGCCCGCCAAGCTGTGGGAATGCCTGGCCACCGGCAAGCCCGTGCTGGCCTCGGCCCTGCCCTCGCTCAAGGAGCACGCCGACCTGCTCTACATGGCCGAGCGGCCCGGAGACTTCCCGGCCCTGGCGCGCCGCGCGGCGGAGCGCGACGGCGCCGAGGCCTCCGCCGCCCGCATCGCCGCGGCCCGCGGGCGCACGGTGGCGGCCCAGGCCCGGTCGGTGGCCGACATCGTCCGGTCCGCCCCCGTGCGCCACCGGCCGCACGGGGCCCTGCCGGCCCAGAGCGGAGAGGTCTTCCTGCGCGGCTTCTCCTGGATAGCCGCCCTCTTCGCCGCGGCGCGCCTCTCCACCTTCGCCGTCCAGTTCATCGGGGCGCGCATGCTGGGCCCCGCCGTCTACGGGACGGCGCACCTGGTCGGAGCCGTGGCGGCGCTGGCCCAGGTCGTCCCGATGCTGGGCTTCCCGCTGGCGCTGTCCCACTTCACGGCCTCGGCCGACAACGACAGGCTGCGCGGCCGCCTGGTGGTCACCGGCCTCACCCTCTTCGGCCTGTGGGCCGCGGCCTGCGCCGCCGTGGCGGCCGGCTTCGCGCCGTCCTTCGCGCGCCTGACCCACCTGAGCCCGGAAGCCTGGGGCCTGGCGGCCGTGCTGGCCCTGGCCACGGCCTTCCACCACGTCTCGTCGAGCTCGCTGCAGGGCCTCGGCCGCTTCCGCGAGCGCGGGTCCGTCGAGGCCCTTTACGGCGCGGCCTCCCTCGCCTCCCTGCTCGCGCTGCTGGCGCTGGGGGAACGCTCCTACTCCGACCTCGTCGTCTGCTACATCGCGGGGCTGGCCGCCGCGTCGGCGGCTTCCCTGGCGCTGCTCTTCCGCCGCGTCCGCGGGGCCTTCGACGCCACGGTCCTGGCCAGCCTGGTCCCCTACGCAAGCCTCGGCGTCGTCCATGTCCTGGCCGCCGCCCTGATCCAGGCCCCGGGCCGCATCGTCACTTTCCGCCTCCATGACGCCGCCGAGACCGGCCTCTATTCCGCCTACTTCGCCACGACGGTGCAGGCCGCGTTGGCCCTCTCCAACATGCTGCAGACCGTGCTGATTCCCCTGGCCAGCCGGGCCGAGGCGCGCAAAGAGACGGCCGCCGCCGTGCGCGGCTTGCTCCCCGCCGCCGTGGCCGCCGGCTGGGTCGTGTTCTCGCTGGTCGCGCTGGCGGGGCTGGGTCTGCTCGGCAAGGACTACCCGCTGCGCCTGGACTGGCTCCTCCTCTTCGGGGCCGCCGCGTCGATGGTCTGCGCCCACGGCGCGGTGGCGGCCCTCTTCTTCGCCCGGGGCATGGACGGGCTGTGGACGGCCGCCTTCGGGACCTTGGCCGCCGGCATCGGGAACCTGCTCTGCAACCTGCTGCTCACCCCCGCCTTCGGCACGACCGGGGCCGCGGTCTCTCTGTGCGTCGGCTACGGCCTCGGGCTGGGCTGGTTCATCAGCCGCCTCCACACCTTGGAGGGTGCGTGAGGCCCGCCGCGCCGGTGGGCTGGGCGCTGTGCGCGTTCGGCGCGGCGCTGCCCCTGTCGATCGCCGGAGCCAACATCGGCTGGGCCCTGGCGGCGGCTGCGCTGCTCTGGGCCTGGCGCGAGGGAGACCGCCCCGATTTCGAGGCGGCCCGCGGGCCGCTGTGGCGCCCGCTCTGGGCGTTTCTGGCCGCCGCCGCGGCGGCGGACCTGCTGGGACGCGACCCCGGGCACAGCCTGCGCTACCTCAACCAGGACCTTCACAAGGTCTGGGTCGCCGCCCTGCTCTCCGTCGCCTTCGCGCGCGAACGCCCGCGGGCCCTGCCCGGCGTGATGGCCGCCGCCGCCGCTCTCGCCGCCCTCATCGGGGCCGGCCAATACCTCTCCACGCTGGGCGCCCTGCCCTGGGTGCGCATGAGGGCGCACGCCTTCGTCCACCCCGTCACCTACGGGGAGCAGATGGCCGTCCTGGCCTTGGGAGCGCTGGCGGCGCTGCAGGCGGGCCCGCGCTCCGGCGGCCGCCGCCTCCCGGCCGCCGCCGCGGCCGCCCTGTTCGGCCTCGCCCTCTTCCTGAGCAACACGCGCGGAGCGATGCTGGCCTGCGCGGCGGGAGCGGCGGCCATGCTCTTCCTGCGCCCCGGCGCCCGGAAGGCCGCCGCCGGCGTCCTGCTGGGGGCCGGGGCCCTCTACTTCATCATGGATTTCCTCCGCAACGACCACTCGATGACCCTGGAAGCCGTGCGCACCCTGGCCCAGGGCCGCCTGCCCGTGGGACAGAGCTTCGAGCGCCTGACGCTCTGGGACGTCGCCGTGCGCATGGGCCTCGACCATCCCTGGACCGGGGCCGGGGTCAACAACTACCGGACGCTGCTGCCGTCGTACCACCGGGGGAGCTTCGAGGACTTCACCACGAGCTGGGGCACGGCGCACAACCTCTACCTGCACCACTTCGCCGAGCGCGGCCTGGTCGGCCTGGGAGCGCTGGGCTGGCTGCTCTGGGCGATGGCGGCACGCGCCTTCGAGCGCGCGCGCCGCTCCCCCGGCTTCTGGACCCTGTGGGCCTGGGGGACGACGGTGGCCTTCCTCCTCATGAACCTGACCGAGGTGGCGCTGCAGACCGAGCTCGTGTGGCTGCTGGTCTGGACGGTCTGGCTGGCCGCCGAGGCCCAAGCGCGGGCGGAAGGAGCATGACCCGGGGGTGGTGGGCGCGGCTGGCCGCCATCTGCGCGGCGGCCTTCGTCCTGCGCGCCGGCATCGCGGTTGTGGACGCCCGGCGCCCGCTCTTCCCCGAGTTCTACTACTACGACGAACGCGACTATCTCCGGACGGCCGACGAG
This sequence comes from Elusimicrobiota bacterium, assembly GCA_016218495.1. Classification (GTDB taxonomy): domain Bacteria; phylum Elusimicrobiota; class Elusimicrobia; order UBA1565; family UBA1565; genus SCTT01. Next base: position 68,496 of record JACRDU010000124.1, on the reverse strand, counting down.
CTGGCGCGCGGCGAGTCCCGCGGGGCGATGACCCCCGGCAAGGAGGCCTACACCATGCTCCTCGTCGCCCTCCATGGCCCCTTCGGTTCCGGCCCGCTGCCCGGGCGCCTGACGAACGCGGCCTTCGGCGCCGGGGCCGCGGGGGCCTGGGGCTGGACCGCCGCATCGGTGGCGGGTCCGCCCGCCGGCCTGGCCGCCGCCGCCTTCCTCGCCCTCTGGCCGTCGAACGCCTTTCACTCCGCCCAGGCCATAAAAGAGGCTCCCACGAGCCTGCTGCTGGCGCTGTGCGCCGCCCTGATGTGCGCCGGCTTCGGCGCACAGGGCCGGCGCCGGAACCTCCTCTTCCTAGCCGCCGCCCTGTCCGCCTTGGCGCTGGGCTTCCTGCGCTCCCAGCTGCTTCCAGTGGCCGCCGCCGCCGGGGCCGCCGCCGGAACCGCGGCCTGGGTCCGGGCCCCGCGCGGAGGGAAGGCCGCGGCGGCCGCGGCCGCCTTCTGGCTGCTGCTGCCCCTGCTGGCCTACCGGCCGATCAAGGCGGCGCTGCAGCAGCGCCTCGGCTCGCAGAACCCGGAGTATTCGGCGAACATCCTCCCCGAACTAGCCCCCCCCGCCGCCGAGCCCGGCCGTACTCCCACGGCCCTGCAGCGCATCTCGACCTACCGCAGGAACCTGCTCGGCGGGGTCATCGCCTGGTCCGTGCAGATGCACGGCCGGACTCCCGACAGCGCGCTCTGGCCCGAGGTTGAGTTCCGGAGCTGGCCGGAGCTGGCCCTGTTCATTCCCAAGGCCGCCTTCTTCGAGCTCTTCATGCCCCTGCCCGGGCTCTACCCATTGCAGGGCAAGCCCTCCCGGATGCTGGCCGCGGCCGAAGGCCTGGTCCTGCTGGTCACCGCCCTCTTCGCCCTGCCGGGCCTGTGCGGCCGTGAGCGCGACCCCGCGGCGCTGTTCCTCCTCGTCTTCTTCCTCCTCGCCGTCCCCGGCACGGCCTTCCTGGAGTTCGACCTGGGCTCGGCCTCACGCCACCGCATCCATTGGATCCCGTTCATCCTGCCCTTCGCGGCGGCGTTCGCCGTGAGCCCGCGCCGGGGCCGGCCCTGATGCGTCGCGCGGCGCCCGCCGCCGCGGCCGCGGCCTTCCTGACCGCCGCCTGCTCCGCCGTTTGGTTCATCCGGCGCCACGGCGTCCCCCCCAGCTTCGACGAAGCCTGGTACCTGGAGGTCAGCTTCCGGTTCTGGCACGCGCTGAGCGGGCATGGCCCCCGTGCCTTGGCATCCGAGTGGGCCGGGGCCTTCCGCTTCAAGGCCCCGCTGCTCTCATTGCTCCCCCTGCCGCTCTACGCCGTCCTGGGGCCGTCGTTCAAGGCGGCCATGCTCTGCAACATCCCGGCGCTGGGCCTCTTGGCGGCCGCCCTCTACGGCCTGGGCCAGCGCTTCTTCTCCCCCGCAGCCGGGACCCTGGCCGCCGCCCTGACCCTCTTCATGCCCCTGACCGCGGCGCTGTCGCGCACCTTCTTCGTCGAGACCTGGCTGACGGCCCTGGTCGCCGCCTTCCTGTGGCGCTGGGCCGAGTCCGACACGCTGCGCCGCGACTCCGAAGCGCCCGTCCTGGGGGCCATCCTCGGGACGGGGCTCTTGTGCAAGGTGCTGTTCCCGCTGCCGCTGCTCGGCCCCGTCGCTCTGACCCTGCTGTCCCCGCGACGGCCGCTGCGGGAGCTCGGGCGGCCGCTGAAGGTCATCGCGGCCGTCGGAGCCGCGCTGGCCCTGACCTGGTATGCGCCGAACCTCCTGTACATCGCCGGCTACATGTACAAAGCCTCCTTCGGCGACATCGCCGCCCATTACGGGTCATCGCGGACCTTGGCCCCCTCGGTGGTCCTGCCCTACTGGAACGCGCTGGCCCGCGACGGCGCCTCCTGGTTCGTGCTCGTCCCCTTGGCGGCCGTCCTAGCCGCCCTGGGCCGGCGCGCCTGGCAAGAGCCGGGCCTGCGCTTCGCGGCGGCCTGGGCCCTGCCGCCGCTGCTCATCACCACAGCCGGCATCGGCAAGGACCCGCGCTTCGCGGCGCCGGCCCTGCCCGCCCTCGCCCTGGCGCTGGCCGGCGCCCTGGACCTCCTCACGCGCGGGCATCGGGCCCGCCCCTGGGTCTTGGCGGCGGCCATCCTCCTGCCTTTGGACCTCTTCTGCCTGCAGGCCTTCGGACGCTCTTTGGTCGTCGGCGGGCCGGAGCGCACGCAGTACGGCGGCCCGGCCCGTACCCGGGGCGCTTGGGGACAGGAGGCGGTTGTCGACGCCCTGGGCGAGCGCCTCCCCCCCGCCAGCGTCGTCGTGGTGGGCAGCGAGCACCCCTACTTCAACGCGAACCTGCTCTCGGCCTATGCGGCGCGCCGCGCCCTGCCCCTGTCCTTCGTCCACTACGGCCACATGGAAGGGCGCCTCGAGCGCGTGCTCGCGCGCCTGGCCGAGAAGGACGCCACGCACATCCTCTTCGTCGACGGCCTCCCGCCGGCCGAGCAGCCGCCGATGGTGCCCGGCGTAGACGCCGCGCTGCGCACCCTCATCGGCGAGGGGGCCCTGCCCTTCCGCCCCTCGGGGCCGATTGCGTTGGGCGGGGGACTCAAGGCCGAGCTCTGGGAGCGCGCCGGCCCCATCCGCATCGTCGCGCCAACGCGTATAATGCCTCGATGAAGGAGCACGAAATCCGCCCCGAGGCACTGCTCAAGCGCTACGTCGAGCTGAGCGCCCGGGACGCCGAGACCTGTTTCAAGGACGCGCCCCGGACGGCCGTCCCCTGCGTGGCCTGCGGCGGCGGCCCCGGCATGGAGCAGTTCGCCAAGCACGGCTTCGCCTACCAGCGTTGCGCCGCCTGCGGCACGCTCTACCAGAGCCCGCGCCCATCGGTGGCGGCCTACGAGGCCTTCTACCGCCGCTCGGAGTCGTCCCGCTACTGGGCCGAGGTGTTCTACCCGGCCGTGGCCGAGGTGCGGCGCGAGAAGATATTCCGGCCCCGCGTCGAGCGCCTGGCGGCCATGTGCGCCGAGCGGGGCTTCGCCGTGGACAGCCTCATAGACGCCGGCGCCGGCTACGGGGTCTTCCTCGACGAGTGGCGCCAGCGCTTCCCGCAGACGCGGCTCACCGCCGTGGAGCCCTCCGAGTCCCTGGCCAAGGAGTGCCGGGCGAAGGGCTTCACCGTGGTCGAGGAGGTGGTGGAGAACGCCAAGGGCCTGGAGGGCTCGGCGGACCTGGTCACCTGCTTCGAGGTGCTCGAGCACGTGCACGACCCGCTCGCCTTCGTTCAGGTGCTCAAGGGCCTGGCCAAGCCGGGCGGACGCGTCTTCGTCAGCACCTTAGGAATCGACGGCTTCGACCTGTCCGTGCTCTGGGAGCGCTCCACGCAGATCTCCCCGCCGCACCACATCAACTTCCTGTCCCTCAAGGGCTTCGCGCGCCTCTTCGAGCGCGCCGGCCTGAGCGACGTCGTCGTGACCACCCCGGGCCGCCTCGACGTCGACATCGTGCGCAACGCCGCGAAGACCGACCCGTCGCTCCTCGAGGAGCAGCGCTTCCTGCGCGCCCTCGTCGAAGACGAGGCCGCCGGCGCGGCGTTCCAGGGGTTCCTGGCGGCCAACCGGCTGAGCTCGCACGCCTGGGTGATGGGAACCAAGCCTTGACGGAACGGAGCCGGGCGCAGAGCCTCCTGCTGCTCGCCGCGGCGTTCCTCATCGTCTTCCTCCTCAACCTCGACTGCCTGGCCGTGAAGTCCGAGGACTGGACGATGCTCCCCAACATCCGCGCCATGGTCGGGCGGGGCTGGCCGGGCCTCGCCCAGCTCCTGACTCGCCCGCGCATCGAGTTCACGCCCCACCTCGCCGAAGGCCTCCTGATGGCCGTCTTCGGCCTGGCCCCCGCGCCGCTGTTCCTGTTCCTGATGGGGGCCCACGGCCTGTCCTGCGCCCTCGTCCACGCCATCCTGCGCAAGCTCACCCAGGACGAGGACCTCTCCGTCGCCGCCGCGCTGGCCTGCCTCTTCGTCCCGACCGGCGCCGGCGTGGTCTTCTACCTGACCCACTCGATCTTCGTGCTGCCCGTCACCCTGTTCCTCCTGACGGCCTACCTGTACCTGCATCCGCGCACGAACGCCTGGGCGGACCTGGCGGCGCTGAGCGTGACCGCCCTGGCCGGTCAGCTCTCCGGAGAACAGGGAATCCCGCTCTTCTATGCCGCCTTCCTCGCCGCGGGTTGGCAAACCCTGCGCGAGAGGCCGCCTCGCCTTGCCTCCTTCCTGCGCGCCGCCGTCCCCTGCGCCGTGTCTTTGGCCTGCATGGGCGCGCTCTTCGTGACGGTGACCCTGCCCTACATGTCGGCGGCGGCGGGGAAGCCGTCGGCCGACCCGGTCTTCCTGCGGACCCTCTCCCAGCTGGCGATGTTCCACCTCCAGGCTTTCGATCCGACGAGCTGGATCTTCGGGCGCTTCGCGCAGCCGGTCTCGCCCCGGACCTGGGCCGGCGGCGCGCTGCTGGCGGGGCTCCTCTGGGCCTATTTCCTGCGCCGCCGTGCCGCTCCGCCCCCGAAGGCCGCCCGCGGCGTCGCGCCGGCCGCCGCCATCCTGGCGCTGGCCTGGCTCGTCCCCATCCTGCTGAGCGCGCTCACCGGCTACCGCCAGGGGGCCATGCCGAAGTACACCTACGGCTCCGGCCTCTGCCTCGCCGTGCTGCTGGTCCTCACCCTGGATGCGGCCGCCCGCCGTCTGGCCCGCGACCCCGGCCGCGCGCGCCGGGCCGCCTTCGCCGGACTCGCCCTCTACCTGGGCTTCCTCACGCACGATGCGGTCCGGGAGGCCTGGGGGGCGCAGAAGCGGCTCGACGAGCGCATCTGGCATGAGATCGACCGGAACATCGCCGCCCGGCCCCGCTTCATCCTGCTGGACGGCATGCAGTTCGGCAGCAGCCTGGTCCCCAACTACCGCTCGGTCGCCTACTCAGACTTCGCCGCCGACGGCAACGACGTCCCGCAGCGCCTCAAGGAGACGGCGGGCTACGCCCCCGCCGTGGTCACGCGCTGGGGCCGCGCGCTCGAGCGACCCGACGGCTCGCGCGGCGTCGAGCTGGTGTCCCCGGACGGCCGCAGCCACTACGGCGACGCGCGGGACATCCTCGCCGTCGTCCTGCGCCATGACTGGTCGTTCCGCGACCTCGCGGCGGCGCAGCCCGCTGTGTTCCGCGACGCGGCCGATTACAGGCGTTTCCGCGGCGGCGAGGCGCGCGAATTCCCGCTGGACCGCCGCGCATATCCTGAGGAGACCTGGTAAGGGTTGGTATAATCCCGCCATGAAGCCGCGCAAGCTCTCCGTCATCATCCCGGTCTACAACGAGGCCGCCACGGTTACGGCCCTGATCGGCCGCGTGCAGACCGTGCGCCTGAGCATACCGCGCGAGATCGTCGCCGTCGACGACGCGTCCAGCGACGGCTCGGGCGACCTGCTCGAGAAGATGAAGGACGACGGCGTCGTCGTGGTGCGCCACGAGCGCAACCGCGGCAAAGGCGCGGCCGTGCGCAGCGGCATCGCCAAGGCCACCGGCGACCTCATCCTCATCCAGGACGCCGACCTCGAGTACGACCCCGCCGACTTCCCAATTTTGCTCGCCCCGCTGCTCGATGGGCGCGCCGACGCCGTCTACGGCTCGCGCTTCCTCGGCGGCCCGCACCGCGTGCTGCTGTTCTGGCACTACGCGGCCAACAAGTTCTTCACCCTGCTGACCAACGCCCTCTACAACGTCAACCTCACCGACATGGGCGTCTGCTACAAGGTCTTCACCTCCGAGCTGCTGCGCTCCTTCGAGCTCAAGGAGGACCGCTTCGGCTTCGAGCCCGAGGTCACCGCCAAGATCTGCAAGCGCAAGGCCCGGCTCTACGAGGTGCCCATCTCCTACTCCGGGCGCACCTACGCCGAGGGCAAGAAGATCACCTGGAAGGACGGCCTGTCCTACCTGCGCTGCCTGCTGCGCTACCGAATCGCCGACTAGGGTATTGGTGGCGGATATTCCACCACCAAGTGGTTGATTTTCCACCACTCCTGGGCTACAATCAAGTGATGTACGAACGGCGCCTCGCCCCCTTCGTCCGGACCGCGCTCAAGGACACGCCCGTCGTCGTCCTGACCGGGGCGCGCCAGACCGGGAAGAGCTGGTTGGCGCAGAGGGTCGCGCAGAGCTCGCGCTACGTCACCTTGGACGATGCCCCGGCGCTGGCCGCCGCCCGGCACGACCCCCAGGGCTTCGTCGACGGCTTCAAGGGACCCGCGGTCATCGACGAGGTCCAGCGGGCCCCCGAGCTGTTCCTCCCCCTCAAAGCCTCCGTCGACCGGGACCGCAGGCCGGGCCGCTTCCTCCTCACCGGGTCCGCCGACGTCATGTTCCTGCCCCGCCTCTCCGACGCCCTGGTCGGCCGGATGGAGCCCCACCGCCTCTGGCCGCTCTCCCAGGGCGAGATCGACGGGACGCAGGAGGGATTCGTCGACGCCCTCTTCTCCCCGCGCCCGGTCTGGCCGGAGCCCCCCCCCTGCCCTCCCGCGGAGCTGTGGCGCCGGGTGCTGCGCGGGGGGTTCCCGGAGGCGGTGGCGCGCACCGACCCCGCGCGGCGCACGGCCTGGTTCGGCTCCTATCTATCGGCCCTCATGGACCGGGACGTACGCCAGCTGGCCGACATCGCGGGGCTGGCCCAATTGCCGCCCCTCCTCGGGCTCCTCGCCGTGCGGACGACGGGCCTCACGAACATAGCCGAGCTCGGGCGCGCCGCAGGCATGCCCCAGACCACGTTAGCCCGCTATCTCTCCCTGCTCGGCGCGGCCTGCCTGCTCCATCGCCTCCCCCCGTGGAGCGGGAACCCGGCCAAGCGCTTGGTGCGCACGCCGAAGCTCATCCTAAACGACACGGGGCTGGCCGCCCATCTCGCGGGCGCGGACGCCCGGCGCCTGGAGTCCGACCCCGCCCTGCGCGGCGCGCTCCTCGAGAACTTCGTGGCCGTCGAGCTCATGAAGCAGGCCGCCTGGAGCCGCAACCGGCCCAACCTCCTGCACTTCCGCACCCATGCGGGCCGCGAGGTCGACCTCGTCCTCGAAGACGCCGGCGGCCGCTGCGTCGGGGTGGAGGTCAAGGCCGGCACGGTGACGCTCTCCGACTTCAAAGGCCTCGAGGAGTTCCGTTCCACCTTGGGCAAACGCTTCCTGCGCGGCGTCGTCCTCTACGGCGGCCGCGAGGTGCTCCCGTTCGGAAAGGACCTCTGGGCCCTGCCCGTCAGCGCCCTCTGGGGGAGCGTCGTCCCGCCATGACCCCCCTCAAGGTCTTCCAGGTCGTCGAGTGCGGCGGGCCCGGCGGCACCGGCGCCCAGGTGGCGGCCCTGTGCCGGGCGCTCGACAAGTCCCGGTTCGACACCACCCTCGTCTACAACACCCGCCCCGGCCACAGCCCGGAGGAATACGCCGCGTTGGCCGGCGTCGAAGCCGTCAGGGTGCCGGAGATGACGCGCGAAATCCACCCGGCCCTGGACCTGGCCGCCCTCAAGGCCCTCGTCCACCTGTTCCGTGCGCGCCGCCCCGACGTCGTCCACGCCCACTCCTCGAAAGCCGGCGTCCTGGCCCGCCTGGCCGCGCGCGCCGCGGGCGTGCCCAAGGTCTTCTACTCGCCGCGCGGCTACAACTTCCTGATGGAGGACCGCTCCTGGGCCGAGCGCCAGCTCTTCATCTGGGTGGAACGCTTCTGCTCCCGCATCGGCACGGTGGCGGCGGTCTCGCAGAGCGAGGCCGACCTGGCCCGCCGCCGGGCCTGGACCCGGCGCGTCGCCGTCGTGCCCGACGCCTATCTCGGCAAGGAGCCCGCCCCCCCCGAGGCGCACGACGGCCTGGTGGTCACCGCCGTCGGCCGGGTCACCTTCGCCCGCCGTCCCGAAGCCTTCGCCCGCCTGGCCGCCGCGCTGGCCGGAAAGGCACGCTTCGTGTGGGTGGGCGACGGGGAGCTGCGCGAAACGCTGGCCGGCGTCGAGGTCACCGGCTGGCTCTCCCCCGACGAGGTCTCCGCCCGCCTGCGCCGGACCGACGTCTTCGTCCATTTCTCTCGCTGGGAGGGCCTGCCCAACGCCGTCCTCGAGGCCATGGTCCACGGCCTGCCCGTAGTAGCCTCCGCCGTAGCCGGCAACAGGGACCTGGTCTCGGACGGCGCGACGGGATTCTTGGCGGGCGATGAAAGGTCCCTTAGGGCGCGGGTCGAGGAGCTCTTGGGCGACTCTTCCCTGAGGTCCCGGCTCGGCGCGGCGGGGAAAGCCAGGGTCCTGCTCGAGCATACCCTGCCCCGGCTAGCCGCCCGCCTGTCGGACCTGTACCTCCAAGAAGTATAATCCCCCCATCCTTCCTTAATAATATGAATCCACTCTTCTCGTCACACCGCCGCGCCCTCATGGGGCGCCTCAAAGACGGCCTCATCCTCCTTGCGGGGGGACGCGAGGTCATACGCAACTACGACGTCAGCTACGTCTTCCGCCAGGGCTCGGACTTCCTCTGGCTGACCGGCGTGGAGGAGCCCGGCTGCGCTCTGCTCCTCGACCCCAAACGGCGGACCAGCGCCCTCTACATGCCCCGCATCGACGACCACCACCGGGTCTGGGAGGGCCATGTCCCCTCCCCCGCCGAGGCCCGGCGCCTCTACGGCGTCGAGCGCGTCGCCTTCACCGACGAACTGCCCAAGGCCCTGAAGAAGGCCCGCAGCGGACATCGCCGCGCCTACGCCAACGAGGCGGCGCTCAAGTCCTGGGGCTCTTCCCTCAAGGGCCTGAAGCCCGCCCCCGCCGTCCTCACGGATGCGCTCGAGGAACTGCGCGCGGTCAAGGACGCCGGTGAGGTCGCCCTGATGCGCCGGGCCAACGAGGTCTCCGGCGCGGCCCATGTCGCCGTCATGCGGGGAGCCCGGGCCGGCATGCGGGAATACCAGGTCCAGGCCCTGTTCGACTCGGCCTGCCTGGCCGCCGGCCTCAAGCACCTGGCCTATCCCTCCATCGTCGCCGCGGGGGACAACGGCGCCGTGCTGCACTACCGCAAGAACAACGCCGTCCTCAAGGCCGGCCAGCTCCTGCTCATCGACGCCGGCGCCGAGAACGGAGGCTATGCGGCCGACATCACCCGGACCTTCCCGGTCTCGGCCCGCTTCACGCGCCGCCAGGCCGACGCCTACGACGTGGTGCTGGCCACCCAGAAGGCCCTGATAAACGCCGCCAAGCCGGGCGTGAACTCCGCCGACTGGCATGTGCTCTCGATGCGCCTCATCGCCGAGGGGCTCCGGGACCTCGGCCTGCTGCGCGGTTCCACCGACGCGCTGGTGGAGACCGGCGCGGTACGCCTCTTCTATCCGCACAGCATCGGCCACCTGCTGGGGCTCGACGTCCACGACGGCCTGGGCGGCTCCAAGCGGAAGCTGCCCAACCCCACCAAGGTCCCCGTGCGCTTCGTCGCCCGGCTCGAGGCCGGCATGGCGGTGACGGTGGAGCCCGGGGTCTACTTCATCTCCGCCCTGCTCGAATCGAAGGCGCAGTACGACAAGCACAAGGACCTCGTGGACTTCGCCCGCGCCCGGAGCTGGCTGGGCCTGGGCGGCATCCGCATCGAGGACGACATCATCGTCCGCGCCAAGGGCCTGCCGCTCAACCTCACCTCCGTGCCCAAGGAACGGCGCGACATCGAGGCCCTGCGGCGCTCGGCCGGCCATGGCTGAACGGCGCTCGGGAGGCATCCCGCGCTGGGCCCGCCTCACAACGCACCGCCTCCTGCGCCTGGGCGGGGACGCCGTGGCGGTCGCCCTGGCCCACTACGCGGCCTACCGTCTGCGCTTCCATTCCGTCTGGCTGACCAGCCAAGTCCCCGTCATCGGAGACGACCCCGGCTGGGAGCTCTACGCGCGCCTCTTGTGGCTCATCGTCCCGCTGTGGCTGGCGGCCTTCTGGTACGCCTCGCGCCTGTACCGGCACGCCTGGCAGAGCCCGTTCGACCGCTGGATCCAGACCGCCAAGGGCGCCATCCTCAGCACGCTCGCCGTCCTGGCCACCACCCTCCTGTTCGGACGCCTCGAGTACTCGCGCCTGATGCTCCTCATAGCCGGGACGCTGGCCTGGGGCGGGGTCATCGTCTCCCACGCGCTGGCCGGGTGGGTCGACGATCTGCTGGCCGCCCTCGAGTCCGTCGCCCCCATGCTCATCGTCGGCGGCGGCAAGGCCTCCGAGCTCCTGGTCGAGAACCTGCGCCAGCGCCACCCGCGCCTGCCCGTCATCGAGGCCGTCGACCTGCCCACCCCCGAGGGACTGGCCGAGCGCCTGCGCGGGGACGGCGTCGAGGAGGTCGTCCTGGCCCGGCCCGGCGCCGCGCGCGAGAGCCTGCTGGCGCTGGCCGAGGTCTGCGAGAACGAGGGCGTCAGCCTGCGCGTGCTGCCCGACCTGCTGGAGATCCGCCTCGGCGAGCTGCAGTTCGACGAGTCCCTGGGGCTGCCCGCCTACCGCCTGCAGCACACCCAGATGACCCGCGCCAACTACATCGCCAAGCGCTCCTTCGACCTGGCCGTCTGCCTGTGCGTCGCCGTCCTGCTGGGCCCGCCGCTGCTGCTCTTGGCCCTCCTGATCCGGCTGGATTCGCCCGGGCCCGCCTTGTTCCGGCAGAAGCGCCTGGGGCTGCGCGGAAGCGTCTTCGAGGCCTTCAAGTTCCGCACCATGGTCGTCGGGGCCGAGAAGGCCGTCCAGGAGCTCAAGGAGAAGGAGGGCGCGGCGGGCTTCTTCAAGGCCAAGGACGACCCCCGCGTCACGCGCCTGGGCCACCTGCTGCGCCGCTACTCCATAGACGAGTTCCCCCAGTTCATCAACGTCGCCCTCGGCGAGATGAGCGTCGTCGGCCCTAGGCCGCTGGCCGTCACCACCGGCGAGATGGAAGCCCTGCTCAAGGAGTTCGGCCCCACCGCCAAGAAGCGCATGAACATCCTGCCCGGCATCACCGGGCTGTGGCAGGTGTCGGGGCGCTCGGACATCTCCAACGAGCAGCGCTTCGGCCTGGACCTCTTCTACATCGAGCGCTGGTCGCTGGGCCTGGACCTGGAGATCGTTCTGCGCACCGTGCCGGCCATGCTTTCGGGCAAGGGGGCCTATTGAAGACCGAGACGCCCGTCCCGCTCCTGGACCTGAAGCGCCAGTACGCGGAGCTGCGGCCCGAGCTGACGGCCGCGGCCCAGCGCGTGATGGATTCGGGCGTGTTCGTGATGGGCCCCGAGGGCGCCGCGTTCGAGGCCGAGTTCGCCGCCGCGTCGGGCGCCGCGCGCTGCGTGGGCGTGTCCTCCGGCGCCCAGGCGCTGACCGTGGCCCTGGAGGCCCTGGGGGTCGGCCCCGGCGACGCCGTCGCCGTCCCCGCCTTCACCTTCGTGGCCACGGCCACGGCGGCCGTGGAGCTCGGCGCCAGGCCCCTCCTCGTGGACGTCTCGGACGACGGCCTGACCATGGACCCTGTGGACCTGGAACGGCGCCTGACCCCCGCGGTGAAGGCCGTCATGCCCGTCCACCTCTACGGGCGGGCGGCCGACATGGACCCGGTCATGTCCCTGGCCCGTTCCAAGGGCTTCAAGGTCGTCGAGGACTGCGCCCAGTCCCACCACGCGCTCTATAGAGGCCGCCCGGTGGGGGCCATCGGAGACTTCGGCGCCTTCAGCTTCTACCCGTCCAAGAACCTCGGCGCCCTGGGCGACGCCGGCGCCCTGACGACGCAGGACGCGGGCCTGGCCGACCTGGCCGCGTCGCTGCGCAACTGCGGACGGCGCCCGGGGACGCAGTACGACCATCCCCGCCTGGGCCACAACTACCGGCTCGACGAGCTGCAGGCGGCGTTCCTGCGCGTCAAGCTCAAGAGGCTGTCCGCCTGGACCGAAGGACGCCGGCGAGCCGCCGCGCTCTACCGCCAGGCCCTGGCCGGGTTGCCCCTGTCCCTGCCCGCGCCGGACCGCCCCGGCGACCGCCAGGTCTACCACGTCTTCTGCGTGCGCTCCGACAGGCGCGACGCCCTCAAGGCGCACCTAGACGGCGCGGGCGTGAAGACCGCGGTCTACTACCCCGAGCCGCTGCACATGCTGGGCGCGCTCAAGGGGCTCGGCCACAAGCCCGGCGACTTCCCGTGCGCCGAGCGCGCCGCCAGAGAGGTCCTGGCCCTGCCGATGTTCCCCGAGCTGACGGAGCCCGAGGTCGGCCGCGTCGCCGACGCCGTCAAGGGCTTCTTCCGAGGCTAGGATGCCCCGCGTCCTCTACGTCTCGACCTCTACGACCGTGGGCGGCGCCGAGAAGACCCTGTTCACCCTGGCCACCCTGATCGACCCGAACGTGGCCACGCTGGCCGGCGTCGTCAGCCTCAAGCCCAAGGGCTATTACGCCGGCAAGCTGGCCGAGATGGGCCACCCGGTCCACACGCTGGGCCTCAAGCGCAAGCCCGGCCTCAAGGACCTGCAGCGCCTGGCCATCATCATCCAGGAAGCCCAGCCCGACCTGGTGGTCGCCGTCATGTACCAGGCCATCCAGCTCTGCCGCGCCGTCAAACGCATCGGCTACGCCGACTTCAAGCTCATCTCCTCGCCGCGGGTCAACTACCGCACGCGCGAAGGCCTCTCGCTGATGCTCGACGGCTGGCTGAAGAAGGCCGACGACCTGCTCATAGCCGAATGCGAGGCGACCCGCACCTACCTCGTCGAACGGCGCGGCTACGACAAGGACAAGGTGATCACCATCCGCAACGGCTCCGACCTGGCCGGCTGGCCGGTGTCGAAGGCGGACCGCGTCCGGGTGCGCCGCGAGCTCGGGGTCGCCGACAACGAGGTACTCATCGGCACCGTGGGCCGCCTCGACGAACAGAAGGGTCAGCTCTACCTGCTCGAAGCCGTGGCGCAGCTGCGGGCCGCGCACCCGGTGCGCTGCGCCATCATCGGGGAAGGGCCGATGCGCGGCCTGCTCGGCGAACGCATGCGCCAGCTGGGCCTGGAGGGCTTCGTGCACCTCGTGGGCGAGCAGAAGGAGGTGCCCTGCTGGCTCTCCGCCTTCGATATCTTCTGCCTGCCCTCCTTGTGGGAGGGCATCCCCAACGCCCTGCTCGAGGCGATGGCGATGGGCCTGCCCGTCGTGGCGACCAAGGTCGACGGCATCCCCGAGGCCGTGGCCGCGGACATCTCCGGCCTGCTCTGCGCCCCGCAGGACGCCAAGGCCCTGTTCCAGCCGCTGCAGGACCTGGTGGTCGAACCCAAGCTCCGCGCGCGCCTGGGCGAGCAGGCCAAGAAGGTCATCACCGAGAACTTCACGCTGTCCGGGATGATCACCGCCTACGAGAACGCGTTCCGCAGGGTGCTCAAGGGGTCGGCGCCCGAGTGACGAGCTGCCGGGGCTGCGGGAGCGGCGGAGCGCAGGGCTTCGCGGCGAAGGGAACGGACGGCACCCCTTTCCAGGTCCGGCGCTGCCCGGGCTGCGGGCTGGGCTGGACCGACCCGGCCCTGCCCGACTCCGAGATCGGCGCCTGGTACCCGCAGGCCTACTACGGCTCAGGGAACGCGCGCTTCCACCCGCAGCTCGAGCGCCTCATCCGCGCCTTCCGCCGGCGCCGCGCCGACGTCATCCGCCGCCGCGCGCAGCCCGGGCCCGTGCTCGACGTCGGCTGCGGGCGCGGCTACCTGCTCAAGACCCTGCGCGAGCTGGGCTTCCTCCCGTACGGAGTGGAGCTCTCCGAGCACTCCGCCTGGCACGCCGCGCACAAGCTCCACATCCCCGTCCATGTCGGGCCGCTCGAAACCGCCCCCTACCAGGCGGGTTCCTTCAGCGCCGTCATCTTCTGGCATACCCTGGAGCACTTCCGCGACCCCTTCGCCATGCTGGCCAAGGCCCACGCCCTGCTCAAGCCCGGCGGCCTGCTGGTGGTGGCCGTGCCCAACTCCGAGAGCCTGCAGGCCGAGGTCAGCGGGCCGGACTGGTTCCATCTGGACGTGCCGCGCCACTACTGGCACTTCGGGGCCTCGTCCCTGCGCGCCGCCATCGAGAGGAACTCCTTCGTGGTGGTGCAGGAGGACCACTTCAGCTTCGAGCAGAACCCCTACGGCTGGCTGCAGAGCCTGCTCAACATGGCCACGCCGCGCTTCAACTACCTCTACGACTGGCTCAAATCGAAGTCCGCCCGCTCGGCTCCGCTGCGCAAGAACCCCGCCCAGGCCCTGCTGACCCTGGCCCTGGCCGTTCCCCTGGCGCCGCTCGCCGTACTCCTCACCGTCCTCGAAGCGGGCCTGCGCTGCGGCGGCTCGGTCGAGCTCTACGCGGTCAAGCGATGACCTCCCTCCCCCTGGGCCTGGCCGGGACCCTGTTCCTCGTCTCGCTGTGCAACGCCAGCCGCCTGCGCGGCATCCCCCCGCCCTGGACCGCCGCCCTCATCCTCAGCTTCGTCGCCCTCTGCACGGCCTGGCGCTCCCGCGCCGCCCGGGGACGGCGCCTGCTCGACGAGCCCGCCCACCTCCCCGTGGCCCTGCTCTGCCTCACCGCCTACCTGGCCACGATGCGCTGGCACGGCGGCGACGACATCCCGAACTCGCTCATCCCCTTCGGCATCCTGCAGCACAGCACGCTGAGCCTGGAACCGTTCCGCGCGAAGTTCGAGCTGGAGACCTTGGCCGACTTCCGCATCTACCGGTCGGACCCCCTGCTCTCCATCTTCTCCGTCTTTCCGGCCGTGCTGGCCCTGCCGGCCTACCTCCTGCCCTCCCTCTTCGGCGGGCCCCCCAACGACTTCGGCCTGCACAACCTCTCCAAAGTCTCCGGCGCCCTCATCACGGCCCTCAGCGCCGCCGCCGTCTACGCGGCCTGCCGGCGGCGCGCCGACGGACGCTGGGCGGCGCTGTGCGCCTTGGCCTACGGCCTGGGCACCTGGTCCTGGAGCGTGTCGAGCCAGGCCCTGCACTCGCACGGGCCGGCCCAGCTCGGCGCCGCGCTGGGGATGCTCGGGCTCTTGGGCGAGGACGACAAGGACGCGGCCCTGGCGGGACTGGGCTTCGCGCTGGCGATGGCCAGCCGCGAGGACTCGGTCTTCTTCATCGTCGCCGCGGGGCTCTACTACCTTCTGCACCGCACGCGGCGTCTGCCGGCCTTCCTGGCCGGCGCGGCGGGGCCGCTGCTCTTCAACCTGGCCTACTGGCTCTGGTACACGGGCGCGCCCAAGCCCCCCTACATGGGCGCCCAGGGCGGGATGTTCGGGGTCTTCCGCACCGACGCGCTGGCCGGCCTCCTCGTCAGCCCGACGCGCGGCCTGCTGTGGTTCTCCCCGGTCCTCCTCTTCGGGGTCTGGGCGCTGGCCGACGCCTGGCGCGACAAGGAACGGCGCTGGGCGCCCTACCTGCTCACGGCGGGGCCTATGCTGCTGGCCTTCCTGTGCTTTCGCACCACCTGGACGGGCGGCCAGACCTTCGGCCCGCGCTACTTCGCCATGGCCGCGGCGGTGTGGGCGGTGGCGATGTCCCAGCTGCGCCTGGGCGACAGAGGACGCGCGGCCTTCGCCGTCCTCTTCGCCTACTCGGCCTTGGTCCACGCCGTCGGGGCGTTCTTCCCGTACCCCGGCTCGTTCTCGACGGTGGGCGCCGAGGCCGAGCTATGGCGCTGGGACCTGCACCCGCTGGCCAACCTGCTCCGGGACGCGGGGCCGATGGGCGGGCTGCCGGCGGGAGTCAGGCTCATCACCCTCTTGGGGTTCCTGTCGGCCGGCGCTTGGCTGGGCCGCTGGGCCTATCGCTTCAGCCGCCCACTCTGAGCCAGCCGCCCTCGAGCTTCAAGGACGGCATGGCGATGCGGAAGGGCAGCTCCGAGGTGGGTTCGAAAGGAAGCGTCGCCGTACCGAGGAGCGCCGCCGGCAGCGGGAACCCCAGGGCCGACGCGGAGAGCGGCTTCGCCTCGATGCCCTTGCCGCCCGGCAGGAGCGCCGCCGACAGGGCGGCCTTCACCGTCTTGCCCTTGAACTTGGCCGACGCGCTCACGGCCCCGCCGTCGATGGTCACGGCGACGCCCTCGAGGCCCTTGACCCTATCCTGGATGAAGGCCGCCAGCGACTCGGCCCGCACCGAGGCGCGGCGCAGGGTCACGGCGTCGAGGCGCGTGAAGCGCGGGTCGGAGAGCGGGTCGGACTTGGCCGCGTCGGTCTCGTCGGCGTTGAAGAAGGCCAGGTTCTCGAGGGTGAGCTCCACCCCGTCCACCTGCAGGCCGCGGATGGTCAAGGTGTCGGCCTTGACGCCCACCGTCCTGTAGACGCCGCGCTCCGCGTCCCAGGGCCCGAAGTCCAGCACCATGCCCTCGGCCTTGAAGTGGCCCTCTTCGTAATAGGCCACCGTCACCCTCCCCGGCGCGAGGGGCGGGGCGCCCAGCCGGCGGCGCTGGAACAGCACGGCCTGCGTGCCGTCGGGGAACGGGAAGGACCTGACCTCCTTCCAGCCCCGCCCGAACCAGCGCCCGGAGTCCAGCATCACCTTCTGCACCTCGGGCAGCTGTCCCGTGACCGAGGAGGGGCCCAGGTCGCCGGCCTTCACCACGACGAACTCGCAGAGCTCGGTGTAGCGCTTGGTCACGCCCCGGATGCGCAGGCCGCTTAGCCCCAGGCGCTTGCGCTCCCAATTGAGCACGGGCCCGTTGAAGCGCGGGTGGTTGGCGACGAAGGCCAGGTTGGCGAAGGGCAGGGAGGTGTCGCGCAGCTCGGCCGCCGCCTTGAGGATGTCGCCCAGCGGCCAGGCCTCCTTCGCCGGCTTGTCGGAGCGCAGCAGCGAGACCGGCACGCCGCCGACACTCAGATGCGGCAGGAAGGCGCGCGGATAGTTCCAGGCCATGAGCAAAGAGAGGGCGCAGGCGGCGATGGAGAGCTGCTTGGGCCAGGGACCCATGGCCAGGACGCCCAACGGCACCAGGCCGGGCAGCAGGTAGCGCAGCTGCCGGTTCGGGACGATGGTCCAGAAGAGGAGCGAGGTGAGGAACCAGGCCGGCAGGAGCCAATGGTCCTCGTTGCGGCGCTTGGCCGTGGGCACGAAGGCCCCGCCTACGCCCAGCACCAGCAGCGGCACCTCCAGGCCCGAGCCCATGAGGAACACATAGGTGAAGGCGGCACCTCCCTTCCAGACGGGCACGGCCTGGTCGGCGGCGGCCTCGAAGAGGCGGGGGAGCAGGATGGGCGCCTGGGCGATGTACCAGGGCAGGCAGACCAGGGCGGCCAGCCCGGCGGCCAACAGCGGCGCCGTCTTGCCGAAGCCGGTCAGCGCGCTCCAGAACGGGATGACGGCGGGGAGGAAGAAGGAGAAGGCGCTCCACTTCGTCATCATCGCCGCGCCGAAGCACAGCCCGAATAGGGCGGAAGGGGCCTTCTTCCTGAAGCTGTCCGAGGCCGCCAGGGCCCAGTAGGCGCAGGCCACCCAGGCCGTCAGGGGGATGTCGACGAGCACCTCGCGCTGCAGCCAGCCCATCTCGGGGACGCAGGTGAAGAGGACGGCCGCGCCCAGCCCCTCCCATTCGCCGAGGAAGTGCAGGCCCAGGCCCCAGATGGCGACGCAGAGCAGGGCCAGATAGGCCCAGTTCACCCAGAGCGCCACGGCCACCGGGTCCGGGGCAGACAGGGCCGGCTGGATGCTGAAATGATAGAGGAGCGGGAAAGGGGGCATGCCCGGCTTCGGGCGCATGCGCATAGCCCCGGCCAGGTCGCCCTTCGCCAGCGCCTCCTTCAGGTCCCAGGCCGTCTCGAGCTGGACCGACTGGTCCCAGGCCGGGGGACGGGTATCGTGCGCGGCCCAGTGGGCGGTCTGGGCGGCATGGAAGGCTATTAATAGGAAGAGGCCGGCCAGGCTGGCCGCGATGGTGCGGGGGTTGGAGCGGCGGACGGGCTGGAGCTCGGCCTCTGGCTCGTTGAAATCGTCGAAGGGCGAGGCATCCTTGCTGACGCGGTAGTCAGATTCGTCCATGTGCGTGGGCGATTATAGTAATTTGCTATCCTTCTCGACGCTTTCCGATGCGAGCCATCATCCTGACCGGCGGGCTCGGGACCCGTCTGCGGCCCCTGACTGCGGACCTCCCCAAGCCCGTCCTGCCCGTCATCAACCGCCCCTTCCTGGAGCATCAGCTCCTGGACTTGCGCCGCCAGGGGGTGCGGGAGGTTCTGCTGGCCACCGGCTTCAAGCCCCGCGCCTTCGCGCGCGCCTTCGGCGACGGCAAGCGCCTGGGCATCCGGCTGACCTTCGCCCATGAGACCCGTCCGCTCGGCACGGGCGGAGCGGTGCGGCATGCCGCGGGCTTCTGCCGGGGGACGACTTTGGTCCTCAACGGCGACGTCCTGCAGAGGCTCGACCTGGCCGCCTTCCTGAAGCGCCACGCGGCGGCGCGCGCCGAAGCCACCATAGCCCTGACCCGGGTGGCCGACCCCACCCAGTTCGGCCTCGTAGAGACGGACCGCGCCGGCCTCGTGAAGCGCTTCCTCGAGAAGCCCTCCCCCGAGGAAATCACCTGCGACACCATCAACGCCGGGGCCTACCTCTTCGAGCCCTCGGCCGTGGCGTCCATCCCGCCGGGCGTGCTCTACTCGCTCGAGCGCGGCCTGTTCCCCGAGCTGCTCAAGCACGGCCGCCGCCTCGCGGCCTGGGTGTCGAACGGCTATTGGCTCGACATCGGCACCCTCGACAAGTACCTGCAGGCGCACCTCGACGGGCTGGGCGGCGCCTGGCCGCTCCCCCTCGTCGGACTGAGGCGCCGGGGCCCGTTCCTGCTCGACAGCGGAGCCCAGCTCGGCCCCCGCGTCTGGCACGAAGGGGCGGGCAGGGTGCTCCTCGGCCGGGGGTCCGCGGTGGGTCCCGGGGCGCGCTTCACGGGCTCGGTCTGCCTGGGAGCCGGGGTCCGCGTCGAGGCCGGCGCCTCCCTGGCCGACTGCATCGTTTTAGACGGGGCCCGGATCGGCTCCGACGCCCGGCTCGAGCGCTGCGTCGTCGGGCGCCGCTGCCGCGTCGGCGCGGGCTGCATCGTAGGACCGGGCCGGGCCCTCGGAGACGGGTCCGTGCTCACGGCGTTTTCCCGTTAGGAGGCCACATGGCTGCAGTTGTCCCTGAAGTCCCTGACATCAAGTTCGGCACCGACGGCTGGCGCGGGGTGATGGCCCGCGACTTCACCTTCGAGAACGTGCGCCGCGTGGCCCAGGCCGTGGCCGAGTGGCTCAAGAGCCAGCCCGGCCCCCGGCCGCCCATCGTCATCGGCTATGACCGCCGCTTCTGCTCCGACGCATTCGCCGCCGAGCTGGCCAAGGTCCTGTGCGCCAACGAGTTCAAGGTCACCGTCTCGGCCGAGGCGCTGCCGACCCCGGCGATCACCCTGCTCACCCAGAAGCTCAAGGCGGTGGGCCTCGTCGTCACGGCCAGCCACAACCCGGCGGCCTTCAACGGCATCAAGATCAAGCTGCAGGGCCGGGCCGCGCCCGAGAGCGTGACCCAGGCCGTCGAGTCCTTCCTCGACCGGGCCCATCCGGCCCGCCTGGGCGGGACGCCCGCCAAGACGAAGTCCTACACCGAGGATTACCTCAACTACCTCCGCTCGCGCTCCAACCCGGCCAAGTTCGCCAAGGACATCAAGCGTCCCGTCGTGGTGGACTACCTGCACGGCGCCTCCGGCGGGCTGATGGCCCACCTCCTCCCGAAGGGGCGCCTGATCGAGATACGCGCGGGGCGCGACCCCCTCTTCGGGGGGGTGAACCCCGAGCCCATCGAGGAGAACCTGGCGGCGCTCAAGAAGGCCGTGCTCGACAACAAGGCCCTGCTCGGCATCGGCATAGACGGCGACGGCGACCGCGTGGCGATCATCGACGACGGCGGCCGCTACCTGACCCCCTGCCAGGTGTTCCCCATCGTGCTCGAGTACCTGATCTCCAACCGCGGGGTGAAGGGGAAGATCGTGCAGTCCGTGTCGATGGGCTACCTGTCGGGACGCATCGCCGCGGCCCACGGCCTGCCCTTCGAGGAGATGCCGGTGGGCTTCAAGTTCGTGGCCGAGGCCGTCGCCAAGGGCACGGCCGTCATCGCGGGCGAGGAGTCCGGCGGCTACGCCTGGAAGGGCGGCCTGCCGGAGCGCGACGGGCTGGTCACGGGCCTCTTGATGCTGGAGATCTGCGCGAAGACGCGCAGGACGCCCTCCGAGCTCTGGAAGATGGTCGCGCAGAAGTACGGCGACTCGCACTTCAAGCGCATCGACTTCCGCATCCACCGCCCGGCCGTCGACAAGGCGGCCTTCACCGCCAAGATCCAGAAGCGCCTCCCGAAGAAGATCCTGAACCAGGGCATCAAGAAGATCCTGGACTTCGACGGCATCAAGGTCATCCTGGAAGACGACAGCTGGGTCCTGATGCGCCCCTCGGGCACCGAGCCGCTCATCCGGACCTACGCCGAGACCGACAAGCCGGAGCGCACCCAGGTCCTGCTCGAGCAGGCCGCGCGCTGGGTGAACGCGCATCTGTGAGCGCTCAGCCGCCGCTCAAGGCGATGGTGCTGGCCGCCGGGGCCGGCACCCGGCTGCGTCCCCTCACCTACGAGACGCCCAAGCCGATGATGCCCATCGTCAACCGGCCGGTCCTCCACCATGTCCTGGACAACCTGGCCCGTCACGGGGTGCGCGACGTCATGATGAACGTCCACATGCACCCAGAGCAGGTCATGCGCTACTGCGGCGACGGCTCGCGCTGGGGCCTGCGCGTGCGCTACTCGCACGAGAAGAAGCTGCTGGGCACGGCGGGGGCGGTCAAGAAGGTCGAGCGCTTCCTCAAGGACGGCCCGTTCCTCATCATGTCGGGCGACGGCCTCAGCGACGTGGACCTCTCGGCCCTCTGGGCCTTCCACAAGCGCAAGCGCTCGCTGGCGACGATGGTGACCAAGGCCATCGACGCCAAGTTCCCCTTCGGCGTCACGCTGTCGTCCCCGAACGGGCGCATCAAGGGCTTCGTCGAGAAGCCCAGCTGGGCCCAGTTCCTCTCCAACCAGGTGAACACCGGCATCTACCTCTTCGAGCCCGGGATCCTGAAGCTCATCCCTAAGGGCTTCTACGACTTCGGCCACGAGCTCTGGCCCAAGCTGCTCAAGCTCAAGAAGCCCATCCACTCATGGGAGTGGACCGGCTACTGGTGCGACGTGGGCTCGCTGAGCGAGTACCGCAACGCGATGCACGCCGTCCTCGACGGCCAGGTCAAGCTGCTGATCCCCGGCAGCGAGCTGCGCCCCCGGGTCTGGGTCGAGGAAGGCGCCCGCATCGACGCCACCGCGGAGCTCAAGGCGCCCTGCGTCATCGGGGCCCGGAGCGTCATCGGGCCGAGGGCCGTGGTCGGGCCCGACACGGTGGTGGGCGCGCGAGGGCACATCAAAGCCGGAGCCGTCCTCAAAAGTTGTATACTCTTCGACGGAGTCACCGTCGGAGAAAAGGCGCATCTGGTGAACGCCATCGTCGGTGCGGGCGGCATGGTCCAGTCGGACATCACCGCCTATGACGCGGCCGTTTTGAACGTAAGGCAGTAAAGAAACCAAGGAGCCCTCAGGGGCATTCGGAGGACGAACATGCAGCGCACAGGCAGGCACTTCTTCACGTCGGAGTCGGTCACCGAGGGGCATCCGGACAAGGTCTGCGACCAGATCTCCGACGGCGTCCTCGACTCCATCTTCGCCCAGGACCCCATGGCGCGCGTCGCCTGCGAGACCTTCATCAGCCGCGGCCTCGTCATCGTCGGCGGCGAGATCACCACGAAGTCCTATGTGGACGTCGACAAGCTGGTGCGCAAGGTCGTCAACGAGATCGGCTACAACCATCCCAAGTTCGGCTTCTCCCACGAGCTCTGCGCGGTGATGAACACCATCGGGACGCAGTCCCCCGACATCGCCCAGGGCGTCGACACCGGCGGGGCCGGGGACCAGGGCATGATGTTCGGCTACGCCTGCCGCGAGACGCCGGAGCTCATGCCCCTACCCATCATGCTGGCCCACCGCCTGGCCCGCCGCCTCTCCGAGGTCCGCAAGAAGGGCATCCTCCCCTACCTCGGCCCGGACGGCAAGAGCCAGGTCACGGTCGAGTACCTCGACGGCCGCCCGCTGCGCGTCGACACCGTCGTGCTCTCCACCCAGCACACCGAGGAGATCCTCGACAAGACCGGCGAGCAGATCACCGAGAAGGCCCGCAAGGAGCTCATCGACACGATCATCCGGCCCGTGCTCGGCAAGCGCCTGCTCGACGAGAAGACCATCATCCACGTGAACCCCACCGGCAAGTTCGTCGTCGGCGGCCCGGTGTCCGACACCGGCGTCACGGGGCGCAAGATCATCGTCGACACCTACGGCGGCGCGGCCCCGCACGGCGGGGGCGCGTTCTCCGGCAAGGACCCGACAAAGGTGGACCGCTCCGCCTGCTACATGGCGCGCTACATCGCCAAGAACCTCGTGGCCGCCGGGCTGGCCGAGGAGTGCACGGTGCAGCTGGCCTACGCCATCGGCGTGGCCGAGCCGGTGGGCGTCTACGTGAACACCCACGGCACCGGCGCGGTGTCCGAGGAGAAGCTCTCCGCGCTGGTCCGCAAGCACTTCCTGCTGACGCCCAAGGGCATCATCGCGACGCTCAAGCTCCGCCGCCCCATCTTCCGCCAGACCGCCGCCTACGGCCACTTCGGCCGCGACGAGGCGGGCTTCGAGTGGGAGCGGACCGACAAGGCGGCCGCGCTGCGCGAGGCGGCCGGCACGAAGGGCAAGGGCGCCCGCGCCCTCGCCGCCGCGTAGG
This sequence comes from Elusimicrobiota bacterium, assembly GCA_016218495.1. GTDB lineage: Bacteria > Elusimicrobiota > Elusimicrobia > UBA1565 > UBA1565 > SCTT01. The sequence goes on along the minus strand of JACRDU010000124.1, from coordinate 45,670 downwards.
CCGTGGAGCGCCTCGAGCCGACCCGGACGCTCGCGCTCAAGGTCTGGTGGGCGTTCATCTGGCGGGCGGTCCTCGGCGCGCTGGCGGCCGGGGTGCTGGCCGGCATGGTCATCGGCGTGCTGACCACGGCGACGGGCATGACGGACAATTCGGCCCTCTCCGGGCTGGTCAGCCTCGTCGGCATGGTCCTGGGCGTGGGCGTATCGGCCGAGGTCATGTACCGGATCCTGAAGAAGAAGTTCAGAGGATTCGAGATCGTCCTCGTCCGGCCGGAGTGAGGACGTGAGCCTCGACAAGAGGGTCGCGGACGCCACGGAGGCCGTCAAGGACGTCAAGGACGGCTCCGTCATCCTGATGGGCGGCTTCGGCGTCTGCGGCGTGCCCGAGAACCTCGTGGCCGCGCTGCGCGACTCGGGGGCCAAGGACCTGACGCTGGTCTCCAACAACGCCGGCCTCGACGAGTTCGGCAACGGCCTGCTGCTGCGCTCCGGACAGGTGCGCAAGATGGTCCTGTCCTACGGCGGGGAGTGCAAGGCCTTCGAGGAGATGACGCTTTCCGGCGGCCTCGAGGTGGAATGGACTCCCCAGGGCACGCTGGCCGAGCGCATCCGGGCCGGCGGCGCGGGCTTGGGCGGGTTCTTCACCCCCACCGGCTACGGCACGGCCGTCGCCGAGGGCAAGGAAACGCGCCAGATCGACGGACGCTGGTATGTGTTCGAGAAGCCGCTCAAGGCCGACTTCGCCTTCGTGAAGGCCGCCAAGGGCGACTGGATGGGCAACCTGGCCTACCGCAGGACGGCCCGGAACTTCAACCAGGTGATGGCCACGGCCGCCCGGGTCACCATCGCCGAGGTCGAGGAGCTGCTCCCGCCGGGGGGCCTGCACCCTGAGCAGGTCCACACGCCCGGCGTGTTCGTCAAGCGCGTCTTCAAGGGCGCCGCCTACAAGAAGCCCATCGAGAAGCGCACCACCCGTCCCCGGGAAGCGGGGGTGAAATGACGTCCGAAGACCCGCGGACGGTGATCGCCCGGCGGACCGCCAAGGAGCTCAAGGACGGCGACGTCGTCAACCTCGGCATCGGCATCCCCACCCTCATCCCGAACCACCTCCCCCCCGGCGTGCGCGTGCTGCTGCACACCGAGAACGGCATGCTGGGCTACGGCCCCTACCCTTACGACGGGGATGAGGACCCCGACCTCATCAACGCCGGCAAGGAGACCATCACCGAGCTGCCCGGCTGCTCCTATTTCGGCTCGCACGACTCCTTCGCCCTGGTGCGCGGAGGCCACCTCGACGCCACCGTCCTGGGCGCGATGGAGGTGGCGCAGAACGGCGACCTGGCCAACTGGATGATCCCCGGCAAGAAGGTCAAAGGCATGGGCGGGGCCATGGACATGGTGGCCGGCGCCAAGAAGGTCATCGTGGCGATGGAGCACACCGCCAAGGGCGCCCCGAAGCTGCTGGGCGCCTGCAAGCTCCCCCTGACCGGCAAGGGCGTGGTCAACACCATCGTCACCGAGCTGGCCGTCATCGACGTGACCCCCGAAGGGTTCCTCCTGCGCGAGATCCACGAGTCGACCGACATCGAGACGGTCAAGAAGCTGACGGGCGCGGTGTTGAAAGCCGCCCCGAATTTGTCAAAGTTCTCCTAGCTCCACGGAGGTCGCATGAAGAAGCTGCTCGCCGCCGCGTTCGCCGTCTCCCTCTCCGCCCCCGCCGGCGCCGTGCCCTGGCACAACATGGGCCCTCGCGCCATGGGCATGGGCGGCGCCCAGGTCGCCGTCGCCCAAGGGCCCCTGGCCTCCTACTGGAACCCGGCGGGGCTCGGCCAGCTCTACAATACCTCCGGGCTGGAGATCCCCGTCGGCATCCGCGCGGAGTTCACGGGCACGGTCCTGGAAGGTTCCAAGGACTTGAACGAGATCTACAACGCCTGCAAGGCCGGCAACGCGGCGGTCTGCACGCAGGCCCGGGCGCGGAGCGCCATCAGCAAGATCAACAACGCCGGCAGCGGCGTGATGGCGGACTTCGGCGGCGGCATGAGCCTCAAGATCAAGCGCCTCACCGTCTTCGTCAACAACCTGACCTATGTCGGCGGAAGCCCCAAGGTCGACTTCAACCTCAACGCCGCCGGCGGGACCATGCTCGACAACAACCAGTCGCGCATCGTCGTGCGCGGCCTAAACGCCACCGAGGTCGGCATCGGCTACGGGCGCGAAATCCTGGAGACCGGGCTGGTCCTCGGAGCCAACCTCAAGGGCATCGTCGGCCGCGCGGGCTACCAGGAGATCACGGTCTCCACCGAGACCAGCGGCTTCGGGAAGTTCAACGACAACATCAAGACCTCCTTCCAGCCTGCCGTCGACCTGGGCCTCCTGTGGGACATGCGCGAGACCTTCCCCAGCCTGCCGATGCGCCCGCGCCTGGGCGTGGTGGGCCGCAACATCAACAGCCCGGGCTTCAAGAACCCCGACCGGGCGGTGACGCACGGCGAACGCTCCAAGTTCCCGCTCAACGGCCAGGGCCGCATGGGCCTGGCGCTGTCCCCCTTCAAGTTCTGGCACCTGGCCATGGACGTCGACCTCACCAACAACCTGACCCCGGTGGACGGCTACAAGTCGCGTTACATGTCCGTCGGCACCGAGCTCAACGTCTTCAACCGCCCCTGGCTGAACATCCCGCTGCGCGCGGGCCTGCAGAAGAACCTCTCCGACACCGGCTCCGGCGCGTCCTACACCGCGGGCTTCGGGCTCAACTTCATCCATGTCCTCGTGGACGTGGCGGGCATGGTCAGCTCCAAGACCACCTCCGTGCAGTCGGAAGGCAAGTCCGAGAAGGTGCCCAACAACTTCGGCGGCGCCGTGCGCGTCGCCTTCCTGTTCGGCGGCGTCGACGAGGGCAGCCGCGACGCCCTCAACCGCAAGCCGAAGACCCCGGCGGCCTCCGAGAAGAAGTAGCCCTCCGGGCCTAGACCCATAGCACGCAAACGATGGAGACTCGCCCCGCGGCGAGTCTCCATCGTTTTGGGGCTATGGCGTGCCCGGAGCTCCTCGGCTAGACTACCCTCGTGGACTCCGCCGAGGAGCTCGCCGTCCTGACGGCAGCCGAGATGCTGGGCGTGCCCTGCGCCACGGTGGGCAACCACATCCTCGTGATGGAGGCCGGGCAGGGCCTCAAGGACCTCGTCCCGGCCGGCATGGCCCGGGCCTGGCAGGTCCTGCCGCTGTTCCTCGACGGCGACATGCTGGCCGTCGCCATGGCCGACCCGTCGGACGCCGTGCTGGTCGCCGACCTGGCCCGCTTCACCAAGCACCCGGTCCAGCCCTTCGTGGCCGGCCGCTCCGAGCTGGCCGCGGCCATCGAAAAAGCCTACCGCTGACTCAGGCCCGAGCCTTGGCGGCCGCCGCCTGCGACTCGTCCTGCTTGCCCTTGTTGCAGTTCTTGCAGCCGCCGGCCGACTCCTTGTTCTTGCCCATGGCCTGGCCAGCCTGGCTGAGCATCTGCTGGGCCATCTGCTGGTTGCGCTCGTCCTTCTTCTGCTCACGCTCCTTCAGAGCCTGTTCGGCCGCCCGCTGGCGCTCCTGCGAGCGCTGGAAGGCCACCTCGGCGACGTTGGAGGTGTTCGCCGACAGCGTCCTGGGGTCCGGCCCCTTGGCCGGAGCGACGTCGGCCGTGGAGGCGGGCGCGGATTTCGCCATGCCGGCGGCCCCGTCGCTCGCCCCGACGGCCATGCCGGCGGGCGCAGCCGCCGACACCGGCACTCCGATGGTGCCCACGACGGCCGCCTGGGATTCGCTCGGGGAGAGCTGGGTCGGGAACCCGGCGCCGACCGCGCCCCCCGCCGAGGAATAGCTGTATTTGGACGAGACGGCCGTCAGCCTCTGCGGGGCGGCGCCCCCCCCGGCCATGGCCTTGGAGACCCCTCCGGAGGCCCCCTTCAGGATCGGGTCCGCCTTGGGCCGCAGCGCGGCGTCCTTCTTCTGCTCGAAGGCCGGTCCCTTCAGGTTGAGCTTGAAGTCGATGTCGTCGGAGGTGTCGAAGCCCATCACATGGGCCAGGAACTTGGCGTGGGCCTGTTCGGCCCGGAGCACGACGGCCTCCACCGCCGCGTATTCGCCGGCCGCCTTGACCCCGGCGGCCAATGCCCCCGCCTTGGTGCCCTGCGGCACCTGCACGGCGAGGATGGCCGTCTTGATGGCGGCCAGCTCGGAATCGGCCCGCTGCATGGCCGTCTGGAATTCCTGCACATAGGGGTCGACGCCCAGGGATTCCCCGTCGACCTTCGGGGCCGCCGAACAGACGGCGGCCAGCGCGGACACCAAGAGGGACGCTCGGATGACCTTGGCTCCCATAACCACCTCCACACCGACGCCTTCAGGATAGCGCCCGGCCGAGGATTTTCAAGGGTCCTCGGGGGAAAAAGCGGGGCGCCCCGGAAGGGGCGCCCCGCCTCTCTTGCGCTGGGACCGGGCCTAGGCCGCGGCCGCGAAATACTCCTTGGACTTCGCCGTGTCGGGCTTCATCGTCTTCTTGCCCTCGCTCCAGTTCGCCGGGCAGACCTCGCCGGTCTTGGCGACCTGCTGGAAGGCCTTGATGACCCGCAGGGTCTCGTCGACCGAGCGGCCCACGCCCAGGTCATGGACGACCTGGTAGGCGACCTTACCCTCGGGATTGATGATGAAGAGGCCGCGAAGCGCGATGCCGGCCTCCTCGATGAGGACGTCGTAGTCCCGGGCGATCTTCTTGGTGACGTCGGCGAGGATGGGGTACTTGATGTCGCCCAGCCCGCCTTCCTTGCGCGGGGTGTTGATCCACGCCAGGTGGGAGAACTTGGAGTCGATCGAGCAGCCCACGACCTCGGCGCCGACCTTCTTGAAGTCGTCGACGCGGTCCGAGAAGGCCGTGATCTCGGTAGGGCAGACGAAGGTGAAGTCGAGCGGGTAGAAGAAGAGGACCAGCCACTTGCCCTTGTAGTCGCCCAGGCTCACCGACTTGAACGTCTTTCCGTCGACGGCGTCGGCCTTGAAGTCCGGCGCCGGCTTTTGAACGAGACTCATATGTGCACCTCCGAATCCTGACTTAATTACTCAATTATAGCAAAAACCGGCGCTACCAGTCCTCTTTGGAAGGCGGCGCCAGCGAAAGGACATAGTCGGCCACGGCCTCGATCTCGTCGGGACTGAGGACCTCCTTCCAGGCGGGCATCCTCAGCATCGGCTCCGCGCCGGCGGGGTCGGCCTTGACCGGGTGAGCCACGCCGTCGGAGATGCGCTTGACGAGCTCCTCCCGGCTGAAGCCCTGCGCGGCCTTCTCCACCGCCGGGACCAGCCCGCCGATGGCGTTGTTGTTCCTATAGCCGCCCTTGCCCCCCGCGCCGTGGCAGGTGACGCAGCCTGCGCGGGCGTAGACCGCCGCCCCGCGCTTGAGGGCGTTGCCCTTGAAGCCGAACGAGTCCCATGGAGCTCCGGGGCCCGCCCGATAAGCCTCGCCCTTGAGGGTGGCGAGGTAGGCGGCCAGGTCGGCCCTCGGACCGTCCCCCAGCCGGAAGTTCGGCATCAGGGTGTTGGGCTGCCAGGCGGCCGGGTCCCTCAGCCAGGCGTCGAGGAACTCGGCGCTCTTGCGGAAGCCCACGAAGGTGAGGTCCGGCCCGGTGTCCCCTCCGTCGTAGCCGACCCGGTGGCAGCGCTTGCAGTCGTAGGCGGCGTAGACGCCGCGGCCCCGCGACTCGGGGGTCGCGGGGCCGCTCGGGCCGCAGGCGGCCGACAGGGCCGCCAAGACCAGCATCCAGCGCTTCACGGAGCGGCCTAGTCTATCTTCGTGACGAACGCCATCGTCGAATGCTTGTAGGCGCCGAAGATGACCGCGGCCCCGACGAGCGCGAAGACCAGCATCGTCAGGTGGTTCGACTGCGTGTAGTGCGGGGCCCCCAGCATGCCGAAGAGCATCGGCGCCGAGGAGTAGGTGTTGACCTTTGAAGCCAGCGCCGCGCGCGCGCGGATGGCCGGAGCCTGGTCGCCGGCCTTGCCGCCGAGGAGCAGCTTCTGCGCGGGCCAGATGATGAACCAGACGTTGAACCACATGATGGTCCCGAAGAGCATCCCCATCAGGATCCAGGCGTGGCGCTCGGAGTGGAACAGGGCGTTGGGACCGAAGCCTTCGCCGGGGACGTACATGTAGTTGAGGGTGTAGAGGACCCAGCCGAAGACGAAGGTCAGCATCGCGCCCCAGCGGAACCAGAACAGCGCGCGCGGCATCATTTGGGGGTTCACGGCCTTCTTGGCTGCGTCGTCGAGGGCGCCCTGCAGGGGGATGTTGACGAAGTTGAAGAAGTAGAGGTGACCGATCCAGATGATGCCGAACCAGACATGGAGCCAGCGGGTCAGAAGATGGATGTTCGTGAAAAGGTCAGCGGCCATAATCCCTCCCGGCGCCATAGGTGACGCCGATAGTCAAGATTCAATCAAATCCGGGCGGCCCGGTGCAACGCGGCGGCGACGGCGGCGAACACCAGGTTGGGGCTCCAAGCCGCCACGACGGGCGGCAGGCGCCCGGACTTCCCAAGATGCCACCCCATCTCGAGGAACCACAGGTAGAGGAACCCCAAGGTCAGGGCCGCCGCGAAGGAAACCGCCCGCGGGGCGCGCCGCAGGCGCAGCGCGATGGGGAGGCCCAGGGCGCAGAGCACGATGTTCGTGAACGGATAGGCGATCTTCTGATGGAAGGCCGTCCACAGAGGGCGCGCCGAACGGCCGTTGCGGCGGTAGCGGGCGACCTCGTCGAGGGTCTCGCGGAGGCTCATCTCCTCGGCGGTCTTCGTGGTGGGGGCGAGGGCCCGCGGCGCGACCCGCAGGTCGGACTCCAGCGACCCGAACGGCTCCTCCGACAGGAGGCCGCCCTGTTCGTCGAAGACGCGGGACACGCCGTTCGCGAAGACCCAGCGCCCCGAGGCGGGGTCCCAGCGCCCGGACTCCGCGTCCATCTGGCGCGCCAGGCGGCCGTCCTTGAAGTCGTCGAGGACGGGCCGCTCCATGGTGCCGGCGTTGACGACGAAGAGGGTGGCTGAGACCAGGCGCTCCGGGCCGGGGACCAATACGGCGTCGTGGTAGCGGTCCCACTCCCAGACGGGATGGATCTTCTCCCGCCACAGCGTCTGTGAGCGCGAGAAGCAGGCCGGCAGGACGGTCTCCTGCGCGCAGAAGGCGGCCAAGGCCACGAACGCGGAGGCCCAGAGCAGGGGGCGGAAGAAACGCCGCCCCTCGAAGCCGGCGGCCTGGACGGCGGTGAACTCCCCGGTGGAGACGAACGAGGAGACGGCGAAGAGGGTCGCCAGCAGCGTGGCCATCGGGACTATCCGCACCGCCCAGTAGGGCAGCTGCAGGACCATGTATTGCGCGACGACGGCGAAGGCCGCCTTGCTGGTCGCGATGCGCCCCATCTTGTCGAAGAGGTCCCCCAGGAACGCCAGCAGGGCGAAGACGCCCAACCCGAAGACGAACGGCCCGAGGAAGGCCTTCCCGACGTAGCGGGTGAAGATCCTCACCGGGCCAGCCGCCAACGCCAGAGGGCGGCCCCGGCGGCCAGCGCGGCGAGGTCGGCCGCCCACGGCCCGAGGGACGCCAGCTCCCCGCCCCGCCGGCCCAGCCCCAGGCCGACCGCCAGGAGCCCGTAGAAGCAGAAGAGGACCGCCAGGGACAGCGCGAAGGCCGCGGCCTTCGAGCGCCTCTCCAGGCTCAGGCCCAGCGGGCAGGCCACGAAGAACAGGGCCAGCGGCGCCGTCGCGCCCGCGCCGCGGAGCGCCGCCTCGGTGGCGTATTCGCGCCGCCGGGAGGCCTCTTCCGAGGCGTCCCCGGCGCGCTCGCGCAGCTGGGCCGTGGTGAGCTCCTGGATCTCGAGCTCCCGCGCCGAGCGGTCCGAGGCGGAGAAGGGGATGAACATCTCGGAGCTTCCGAACGAGGCGGTGGTGTGGCTCTTCGGGTCCTGGTTCGGCCAGGCCAGCTGCCCGTGCTCGAGGTCGAGGCGCAGGCCCTTGCGGGACACGAGGTGGGCGCTGCCCTTCGGGGCGGCTATGCGCAACCGCTTATACCCTCCGATGCGTTTGACCAGCCGGACGCCGGACAGGCGGCCACCCCCGTCCTCGACGGCGTCCGAGTAGATCTCCCAGTCCCCCAGGCGGTTGAGCGCGCGCGGTTCGAAATCGAGGCGGGAGACGCGCGCCAGCGCGTCCGCATAGGACTCGCGGAAGGCATGGAAGCCCGTCGGGCTGGCCCAATGGTTCGTGAAGAAGAGGAATGCGGTCAGCAGCAGCGCTAGGGCGAAGTAGGGCTTGAGCAGCTCGCGGAACGAATACCCGGACGCGCGCAGGGCCATGACCTCCCCGCTCTCGGAGAGCTGCCCCAGCGTCAAGAGCAGCGCGACGAGGAAGGCCATCGGCAGGGCCAGGCTCAGAAAATAGGGGGACAGCTTCGCGAAGCACAGGAAGATCCAGCCCACCGAGATCCCCTTCGTCACCGCTATGTTGAAGAGGCGCAGGAAGTAGTTCATCAGCAGGACGGCCAGGAAGACGCCGAGGCACAGGGAGAAGGGCGGCAGGTATGCGGCGAGCAGGTAGCGTGCGAGGATGGGCATCTCCGACGAGGAATCATACCACTTCCCGGAGACTTGACGCCGTAACACGGCCCGGTTAAACTTGCCACGCGGGCCGCCGAGCATCTCCGCGGAAAACTCAGGCATCTTTGGCGACTGCACCCCTCAAAAGGCCGCTCCTGGCGCTCTTCATGGCGTTCGCGCTCTCACGCGCGAGCGCGTACGGGCAGTTCTCCTTCCCCTACGACCCCGACTTCCCCCAGCAGACGCCCGCGGAGGCCCCTAAGGGCCCGGAAGACGGCCCCGCGGCCCAGCCCGAGGCCGGGCCCCAGGCGGCCGACACCCCGGCTCCGACGACTGCCGGCCCCTTCCTGCTGCTCGAGCGCCCCGACCAGAGCAAGCCCCTCGGGACGCCGGCGCCCGCGGCCCAGCCCGGGAGGGGCTTCGACCGGCTGCTCCTCGAGCAGAAGCCCTTCGAGGTCGACCAGGGCCTGTGGAACAGGATCCGCGAGCAGGTCGACGCCGGCAAGACCCCGGGCGAGGAGTTCGAGGTCCCCCTGCCCCCGTCGATGGCCCCGGCCGACGAATACGTCATCGCGGGCGCCACCGAGCCGCCCAAGCCGCCCACCCCCGAGGTGGAGCTGCCGACCTACGGGACCAGCCTCTCGATCACGGGGCGCAAGGTGGTGGGCTTCTCGTTCACGGAGAAGCGCTTCCTCTCCGACCAGAAGACGAGCGGGCGGGGCAAGAGCCAGAACCTCATCGACATCGAGCAGCAGCTGCAGCTGCGCATGCAGGGCAAGGTCGGGCCGAAGATCACCGTCAACGTCGACTATGACGACACGAAGACGAACAAGCAGGACATCTCCGTGGTGTACCAGGGCGACCCCAACGAGGTCGTCCAGAACGCCTCCTTCGGCGACATCGACCTGAGCCTGCCCGCCACCGAGTTCGTCAGCTACAACAAGCAGCTCTTCGGCATCAGGGTGGACCTCAAGTACAAGCGCGCGCGCGCCATCTTCATCGGCTCGCGCACCAAGGGCCAGACCAAGGCCAAGCAGTTCAAGGGCAACACCCAGTTCACCACCCAGGACCTGCTCGACACGAGCTACATCCGGCGCCGCTACTACGACCTGACCTTCGGGGACAAGCGCCGCCTGCCGCTGCAGGCCGGCAGCGAGCGCGTCTTCCTCTCCCGGCAGGTCTCTGCGACCCTGAACGTCAACGAGGTCTCCCGAACGGTCGACGACCTGGCCGTCGCGGCATCCACCTTCACGGGCAACTTCATAGAGCTCTCGCGCGGCGTCGACTACACCGTCGACTACGTCAAAGGCATCCTGACCTTCCGGAACACCCTCGACGCCAACACCGTCATCGCGACGGACTTCGTCGACGCCACGGCCCGCGCCCTCTCGGCCCAGAGCTCGACGAACACGGCCGTGCTGGCCGCCGGGTCCGGGAGGCTCAAGCTCATCAAGACGTTCGGGGACGTCCAGCTCTCCACGACCGCCGAGGCGGGCTTCCAGCGCGAGCTCAAGACCTTCTACTCGATCGGGCGCTCGCAGCTCCTGCGCGACGACGGGCGCGGGAACTTCTTCCTGCGCGTGCTCGACCAGAACCGCAACATCGTCGGCGCGGCCCTGACCCCCCCCAGGTCTATCCCGACACCATCGAGGTCGACTTCGAGAACGGCGTCTTCCAGCTCAAGGAGCCCTTCTCGGTCTCCAACGCCTCGCCCACGGTGGCCGACCCCGAGGTCTACGCCCCGAGCCCCATCACGAAGAGGATCCTGCAGGCCGAATACCGCTTCCGCCTCAAGACCTTCTTCCTCGAGCCCAACCTCGTGCTGCAGTCCGAGGTGGTCCTGGCCGACGGAGCCAAGCTCACCCGCAACGTCGACTACTTCATCGACTACGAGTCCGGCTTCCTGACCTTCTTCAACGAGGACCGCATCCGCCCCGACTCCACCATCGACGTGAGCTTCGAAGTCGCGCCGTTCGCGGGGAACGCCACCGAGAGCCTGCTCGGCACCCGCTTCGGCTTCGAGCTGTGGAAGGACAAGTGGTCGGTCGGCTCCACCCTGCTCTATCAGACCGGGGCCAAGTCCCCCTCCGTGCCCACGATCAACGAGCTGGCCAAGAGCCTGCTCGTCTACGAGGCCGACACCCAGCTGACCAACCTGCGCCTGGCCTCCTGGCTGACCGCCTCCTTCGGCGCCGAGCTCGCCCAGAGCCGCGCGAACCCCAACCTCTCCAAGCGCGCTCTCATCGACAACATGGAAGGCGTCAAGCAGGACGACTCGGCCGGCTTCTCGGACGGCTTCTGGACCCAGGCCTCCAACCCCGGCGCAGCGCCGACCGGGGCCCAGACCCTGACCGTCACCAGCCAGGACGAGGAGATCCTGGTCATCAACCCGGCGGCCCAAGCGAAGTCGGGGGAGACCCAGAAGGTCCTCCGACTCGACTACGACTTCACCTCGTCGACCCAGGAGGCCTCGGCCGCCTACATCTTCGCCCCGACCGGGCTCGACTTCTCCCAAAAGACCATCCTGGAGGTCACGCTGGCCCAGAACACGGCGACGGCGCTGGCCCTGAACTTCCACCTGGGCGGAATCAACGAGGACGCCGACGGCGACGGACAGCTGGACAACGAAGACGTCGGCAAGGACGGCCTGCCCAACACCTTCGACGAGGGAGAGAACGACGGCATCCTCCAGCCCAACGAGGACATCGGGTGGCTCTACAACGTCGGGGCCACCTCCAAGCGCATCGGGGCGAGCAACGGCCGCCTGGACTCGGAGGACCTCAACCGCAACTCCCACCTGGATGCCGGGGACTTCTCCGGCGGCGACTTCGGCTACATGGGGACCCCCATCAGCAGCGCCTCGGTGGCGGCGGGCCGCTACCAGACCATCCAGATCCCGCTGAACATCGCCCCCGCCGACGTGAACCGCTGGCTGGCCATCAAGCAGGTCCGCGTGTCGATGCGCCGGCGGCCCGGCGACCCGCTGACCTCCCAGGTGAAGATCGCCCGCCTCGCCGTGGTGGGGAACACCTGGCAGCGCGGCCAGGCCGGCTACCCCAACACCGGCTCCACCGGCGTGCTCGGTTCGTCCTTGACCGTGTCGGCCGTCAACAATGTCGACAACACCGAATACCGCGGACGCGCCATCCACCTGGCCGGCGGGGACGCCACCCAGGTCTTCCAGGACCTCTACGGCTCGCTCGAGGAGCTCCAGAAGCAGTCGAACACCAACAACATCCAGGAGCAGGCCCTGCAGCTCTCCTACGAGCTGCCGCCCGGCGCCACGGTCTTCACCAAGAGGGTGTTCCCGCGCGCCATCGACATCAGCCAGCACAAGAACCTCAACTTCCTGCTCTTCGGCAACGCCGACCAGGCCTCCTGCCCCGGCTCCAGCCCCGACACGACCGGAGAGCGGGTGTTCTTCCTGCGCGCCGGCTCGGAGAAGGACTTCTTCGAGGTCCGGGTCCCCATCGGGTTCTGCGGCTGGAAGAAGGTCTCCATCGACCAGAGCGACCGCAACGGCGACCAGGTCCCCGACAGCTGGGGCATAGCGGGGGCGCCTTCGGGCTCGGTCATCTTCACGACCGGCACGCCCAACCTCCAGCAGGTCGGCGCTCTGTTCGCCGGGGTATACAACATGAGCCCGAGCACGACGGTCGGGTCCGCCTCGAGCCCGCGCGTCCTCTACCTCAACGAAATCCACGTCGACGGCCCCATCGTGCGGGTCGGCAACGCCGAGAAGCTGCAGGCCGACTTCACCGTCCCCGGCTGGGGGTCCTTCGGGGGCAAGTACCGCTTCGTGGACCGGAACTTCCAGACCCCCACCACCCTGGTGGCGAACCAGGACAACCTGGCGGAGACGGGCTACCTCAACTTCAACCGCATCAGCTGGCTGCCGATGAACTTCAACCTGAGCTTCACCAAGGTGACGACGCCGAACACCAACGCCACCGGCAACCTCACCAACACGGTCAGCCTCCTCGGCCAGGGCACCGTGCGCACCTGGAACGGCACCGCCAGCGGGACCTTCCAGAAGAGCGCCTTCCCGCGCCTGAGCCTCACCCACGAGCGCAACCGAATCGAATACGACGAGCTCTCCGGCCGCCTCGACGACCGCCGCACCTACAAGGCCGGCGCCGCCTACGGCGTCCCGCTGCGCAAGCGCTGGCTGCCGACCAACATCGACGGCGACTACCTGTTCTCGCGCTACTCCGTGACCTTCGAGACGCCGCGCGCGCGCGCCACCCCCGGGAACTTCAACACCGACGAGCTGACCAACGGCTTCGGCCTCAGGCTGGCCTTCACGCCCTGGACCGGCTCCAGCTTCAACCCCGCCTACCAGGTGACCCGGGTGAAGGAGGACCGCATCGAGTTCGGTTCCGGCCGCGAGGTGGGCAAGAGCTATCCCAAGTCGCTGTCCCAGACGGCGGGCTTCACCTCGAGCTGGAACATCCTCTCCTGGCTCAAGCCCTCGGCCAGCTATTCGGTGAACACGATCGAGAACAACATCCTGAGCGTCTCCACCTTCACCGTCGGAGGCAGCACCACCGTCTTCGACGTGGGCGACATCAAGACGGTCAACCGTACCGGCACCGGCAGCCTCTCGCTGACCCTGTCCGCCGCCGAGATCTGGCGAAAGACCCGGCTGCTGCGCTCCTTCACCCTGACCAACGGCTACCAGCTCCAGGACGGAGACGTCTGGAACAACGTGGAGAAGGCGCTCGACACCAAGGGGGAGCTGTGGCTGCGCACCCCGCTCAAGCCGTCGAGCCGCTTCGCCCAGCGCGTGAACCTGACCCTGCGCGACACGGTGAACTCCACCCAGCGCTGGTCCCCCCTCGAGGCCTACGACCTCGAAGGACGCAAGGCCTCGTTCAAGACCCTGTCTTTGACCAACAACTACCAGAAGAGCATCCAGCGCTCGGAGACGACCGGGACCCCGTCGAAGACCATCTCCACGACCCTGCCGGACCTGATCGCCTCCGTCGGGCAGCTCGAGCGCGTGCTCTACGCCGACCGCTGGATGAAGAGCATGCAGATGAACCTGAAGTTCGCGTCCCGCGAGACCGAGAACGTGGCGGTCAGCCTGCAGACCGACGATTCCTTCGGCACGGACCTGCGCGCCATCATCAAGGAGCGCTTCGACACCTCGGTGGGATTCAACCTGCGCCTGGGCGAGAACGAGGACCTGCGCATCGGCAAGGTCACCCAGTCCACCGAGCACAAGGACGCCACGGTCCAGACCACCTTCGACATCCGGAAGTTCCGCTTCACCCCCAAGGTCGACTACCAGAGCGACGTGACGACGCTGGGGACCGGCCAGCGCTCGCAGGACACCACGGTGGTCACGCCCAGCATGCTGGTCCGCGCCGACCTGGCCCTGCCCAAGGGGATGAAGATCCCGCTGACCGGGCGGGTGCTGACCCTGACCAACCGCGTCATCTGGACGACGACGGCCTCGATGGCCTTCCGCCAGTCCCCGATCACCCTGTCGGAGAACTCGCGCCTCCTGAACATGAACACCAGCGCCGACTACGAGATCGCCAAGAACCTGCGCATGACCCTCAACGGCGCCATCTCGCGCCTCTGGCACAAGTACCTGAAGGAGGAGGACTACATCTCCTACCAGTTCGGCACGACGCTGACCTTCCAGTTCTGATTTCGACGGAACTTTCCGGGGCCCTCGCGCGTACCAGCATCGTGAGCTGGGCCGCCCCCCTCCTGGAGCTCCTCTTCCCGCGCACCTGCGCCGTCTGCAGAGACCCGCTTCGATTCGAGGGCCCCGCCTGCCCAGGTTGCCTGGCCGGGCTCTCCCCCATCCGCCCTCCTTATTGTCCCCGTTGCGGGGCGAGAGCCTCGGGCCCCTCCTGCCTGCGCTGCCCCGCCCTGCCCGAGGAGACCCCGGTGACGCGGGCCGCCTTCTCCTATAGGGGCCCCGTCCCGCCGCTGCTGCACGCCTTCAAGTACCGCGGGCGGCTCGACGCCGGCCGCCTGCTGGCGGCATGGATGGCGGAGGGTTGGCGGCGCTATCCGGAGCTGGGGGTGCCCGACGCCCTGGTCCCGGTCCCCCTGCATCCGCGCCGGGAGGCCGAACGGGGGTTCAATCAGGCCGAGGTCTTGGCCGAGGCCGTGGGCGCCGCGGACGGCCTGCCGGTACGGCGCCTCTTGCACCGCTCCCGCAACACGCCGCCGCAGGCGCGTCAGGCGCGGGCGGCTCGGGAAGGGAGGCTGGCGGGTGCGTTCCGCGCCTCCCCGGACGCCGCGGGGCTGCGCGTACTCCTCATCGACGACGCGATGACCAGCGGGGAGACCTTGGCGGCCTGCGCCGCCGCGCTGCGCGAAGCCGGCGCCGCCCAGGTGGGGGCTTTCGTGCTGACCCGTGCCTGAGGCGCTAGAGCCCCAGCAGGCGCTTCCACCAGGGCTTCGGCGCGGGCGGCGGGGCGGCGCGGCGGACCTCGTCGGGCGGAGGCTGGTAGACGGGCAGGGTGAAGCGGAAGGCGGCGCCCCGGCCGACCTCGCTCTCCACCCACATGCGCCCCTTCTGGAGGTGGACGAGGGCCTTGGCGATGGCCAGGCCCAGACCGGTGCCGCCGACGTGCCTCTCGCCCGAGGCGATCTGCACGAACTTCTCGAAGACCTTATCCTGCTGGTCCTTCGGGATGCCGGGGCCGGTGTCCTTGACGGTGTAGAGGATGGCGGGCTCCTGCGACTCCCTGGCGTGCTCGAGGGACACCGTGATGGACCCGCCCTTCGGGGTGAACTTGATGGCGTTGGAGAGCAGGTTGACGATGACCTGCACCGTCCGCGGCACGTCGGCCATGACCTCGGCGCCCCTGGAGCCGTCGAGCAGCTCGACCCGCAGGCCCTTCTTGACCGACCAGGGCCGCAGGCTCTCGACCGCCTCCGAGCCGATCTTGGCGGCGAGGGCGCGCTCCGGGAGCACGGTCATCTGCCCCGACTCGAGCTTCGAGAAGTCCAGGATGCTGCTGATCAGGGTCTCGAGGCGGTCGGTGTTGCGCAGCGCGTTCGAGAACATGCGCCCGGCCTCGGCGTCGAGCTTGCCGGCGAGCATCCCGTCGATGATCTCCAGGGCGGCGCGGATGGAGGTCAGCGGGGAGCGCAGCTCGTGGGTGACATGGGCGATGAACTCGCGCTCCATGCGGTCGAACTCGCGCTGCTTGGCCTTGTCCGAGAGGGCGGAGACCATACCGACGGTCTTGCCGGCCTCGTTCTGGATCATCACCGTCGAGGCCCGCAGCGTGCGCTTGGTGTCGTCGGTGGCCTTGACCTCGGCGGCCTTCTCGGCCGGGCGGTCCTGGGGGACGACCATGTCCTTGGCCAGGGCGACCAGATGCTCCTCCTTGCCCCCCTCCGCCACGGGCTTGCCCGCCAGTTCCGAGAGGCGGGAACCGAACAGGTTCTCGGCCTCGGGGTTCATCATCAGGACCTTGCCCTGGTCGTCGACGACGACGACGCCTTCTGACATCGTCTCGAGGACGCCCTGGGTCCGCGTCGCCTCGTTCTCCAGGGTCTGCTTCTGGCGCTTGAGCTCGGTGGTGGCCTCGGCCACCTTGCGGTCGAGGTCCTCGCGCACCCGCCGCATCACCGCCTCCATCAGCCGGGCCTGCTCGGCGGCGTCGGGGGTGGCCCGGCTCACGAGGGCGGCGATGGTGTCCTCGATGGGCCTGCCTTCGGCGGTCTGCACCAGCTCCTCGATCCCCTCTCCGGACCCGCCCGACGCCTGCAGCACGGCGCCGGGGGCCGCCTCCTCGGTCTTGTCGACCTTGGCGTACATCGCCTCGTTGAGGATGATGTTCGCCACCTTCCGCTCGGCGAGGAAAGCGGTCGGGTCGACCCCCTTGGCCGCCTCCGGCCGCAGCGCGGCGAGGTCGCAGAACGCGGCCAGCTCGTCCTCCGAGACGCCCGGTCGGAATACGACGCTGTGGATCTTGTAGCGGGAGAAGGCGTTCGGGATGGAGTTCGGGATCTTATCGAGCGTCCCGACGATGCGCCCGTTGGCGACCAGCTTCTGGCCGTCGATGGAATAGGCCAGCTCGCCGCCGGAGACCTCGGCCAGCAGCGTGGCCAGCAGCCCCGCCGTGTCCGCGAGCAGCCGGCGGACGGCGGGATGGGCGGCGCTGTAGAGGTTGATCTGGCTGAGCGTCTTGCCGAGGGACTTCAGGACCTCGAGGGCCCGCGCCGCGACCTGGGCTTCGGCCTCGTCGGCCATCAGAGCCTCGCCAGGTTCCTCGCCCTGCGTCCAGCCAGGGCGTTGCGCGTGTCGAAGACCAGCGGGGCCTTCTTGAGGAGGAGCCCGTAGTCCACTCCGCGGTGCGCGGTCAGGACGACGGCGGCGTCGCAGGAGCGCGCGCCGGCGGCCAGCGGCACGGAGCGCAGGCGCCGGCGCCCCACCGCCACCGAGGGGACGTGGGGGTCGTGGTAGGTCACGACGGCCCCCAGGTCCAGCAGGAGCTGGATGACGTCGAGGGCGGGGGACTCGCGCACGTCGGTGACGTCGGGCTTGTAGGCCACGCCCAGGACGAAGACGCGGCTGCCTTTCACCGCCTTGCGCCGGGCGTTGAGCAGGGCCGCGAGGCGCTCGACGGCGTACTCCGGCATCGACGCGTTGACGCTCGATGCCAGCTCGATGAAGCGCGGCTCGAAGTTGAGGGACTTCATCTTCCAGGCCAGGTAGCCCGGGTCCACCGGGATGCAGTGGCCGCCCAGCCCGGGGCCGGGATAGAACGGCATGAAGCCGAAGGGCTTGGTGGCCGCGGCCGCGACGATCTCCCAGACGTCGACGCCGAGCCGATGGCACATGACGGCCAGCTCGTTGACCATGGCGATGTTGATGGCCCGGAAGGTGTTCTCGAGCAGCTTGACCATCTCGGCCGACTCGGTGCTCGAGACCGGGACGACGCGCTCGACCACGGCGCCGTAGAGCGCGGCGGCCGCCCGCCCGCAGGCGGGCGTGACGCCGCCGACGACCTTGGGGGTGTTCGAGATGCCGAACTTCTTGTTGGACGGGTCGACCCGCTCGGGGGAGAACGCCAGCAGGAAGTCGCGCCCGACCTTCAGCCCCGTCTTGAGGAACATCGGGAGGACCAGCTCGCGGGTCGTGCCGGGGTAGGTGGTCGACTCGAGCACGACGAGCTGTCCCTTGTGCAGGTTCGGGACGATCTGCTCGCAGGCCGACACGATGTAGGACAGGTCGGGCTCGCGCGTCTTGCGCAGCGGCGTCGGCACGCAGACGATGACGGCGTCCATCGCCTTGAGGCCGTCGAAGCGCGTGGTGGCCCTCAGGCGTCCGGCCTTCACCGCGGCGGCCACCGAGGACGAGGGCACGTCGCTGATGTGGGAGCGCCCGCGCTGCAGGCCGGAGGCCTTGGCGGCGTCCACGTCGAACCCGGTAACGCGGAAGCCCTTGGCCGCGAACTCCATGGCCAGCGGCAGTCCGACATAGCCTAGCCCGACGACGCCCACCCGCGCCTTGCGGGAGGAGATCTTCTCCAGGATATCCATGATACCGGCTAATTGTAGTACACGCCGCGCCGCGGCGCCACAGGACTTGCGTCCCGCCGCCTTGATGCCCGGGCGCAGAAGTCATAAGATGCCGTTTCCGAGGATTTCCACATGAAAACACACGACATCTGCGTGGTCGGCTCCGGTTATGTCGGTCTCGTCACGGGCGTCTGCATGGCAGAGCTCGGCCACCACGTCGTCTGCGTGGACGCCGACAAGTCCAAGGTCCGCACGCTCAAGGCCGGCAAGATGCCCTTCCACGAGCCGGGGCTGCTGCCGCTGCTCAAGAAGAACGTCAAGGCCAAGCGCCTGAGCTTCGCCCACAGCATCGCCGACGGCATCAACCCCGGCGGCCGGCGCGCCTCCGTCGCCTTCATCGCCGTCGGAACCCCGCCCCGCCCCGACGGCTCGGCCGACCTCTCCTCCGTGGAGGCCGTGGCCGCCGACATCGCCCGGGCGATGAAGGACTTCACCGTCATCGTCGACAAGTCCACCGTCCCGGTCGAGACCGGCGCCTGGGTCGACAAGACCGTGCGGCGCGTCAACACGAAGGGCATCCCCTTCGAGGTCGTCAGCAACCCGGAGTTCCTGGCCGAAGGCAGCGCGGTGCAGGACTTCCTCCATCCCGACCGCATCGTGCTGGGCGTCTCCACCCCGCGCGCCGAGAAGGTGATGCGCGAGGTCTACGGCCCCATCGACGCCCCGGTGCTCGTCACGGACGTCAAGTCCGCCGAGCTCATCAAGCACGCTTCGAACTCCTTCCTGGCCACGAAGATCTCCTTCGTCAACGCCGTCAGCCGCGTCTGCGAGGCCGTCGGCGCCGACGTGACCCTGGTGGCGCGCGGGATGGGCCTCGACAAGCGCATCGGCGCCAGCTTCCTGCGCGCCGGGCTGGGCTTCGGCGGCTTCTGCTTCCCCAAGGACCTCGAAGCCTTCTATTGGATCGCCAAGCAGAAGGGCTATGACTTCAAGCTGCTGCGCGCGGTGGCCGAGGTCAACGACGAGCAGCGCGGCTGGGTGCTGCGCCAGGTCGAGAGCGAGCTCTGGAACCTGCCCGGCAAGAAGGTGGGCCTCCTCGGGCTGTCCTTCAAGCCGCACACGGACGATCTGCGCTTCGCCCCGAGCCTGGAGATCATCAAGTCGCTGCAGAGCCAGGGCGTGAAGGTCTCCGTCCACGACCCCGTGGCGGCTCCCAAGGCCAAGTCCCTGCTCAAGGGCGTGCGCTTCGCCAGGGACGCCTACGACTGCGCGAAGGGCGCCGACGCCCTGGTCATCGTGACGGAGTGGCCCGAGTACAAGGAGCTGGACCTGGCCAAGGTCCACCGCCTGATGGAGAACCCCGTGCTGCTCGACGGCCGGAACCTCTACGACCCCGCCGCCGTGCGCAAGCTGGGCTTCGTCTACCGCTCGGTGGGGCGGCCGTGAAACGCAGAGTCCTCATCACCGGGGCCGCGGGCTTCCTCGGCAGCCACCTCGCCGAGACCCTGCTCGCGCGCGGAGAAGAGGTCGTCGGGATGGAAAACTTCATCACGGGCCGCGTCGAGAACATCGACCACCTCTTCAAGAGCCCGCGCTTCACCTTCATCCGCCAGGACGTGACGAACTTCATGCATGTCCCCGGCAAGCTCGACGCCGTGCTGCACTTCGCCAGCCCGGCCAGCCCCATCGACTACGCCCACTTCCCCATCCCCACCCTCAAGGTCGGGGCGCTGGGCACGCACAAGGCCCTGGGCCTCGCGAAGGACAAGGGGGCGGTCTTCATGCTGGCCTCCACCTCGGAGACCTACGGCGACCCCCTGGTCAACCCGCAGCCGGAGACCTACTGGGGCAACGTCAACCCCATCGGCCCGCGCGGGGTCTACGACGAGGCCAAGCGCTTCGCCGAGGCCATGACGATGGCCTACCACCGCTACCACGGGATGCAGGTGAGGATCGTGCGCATCTTCAACACCTACGGCCCGCGCATGCGCGGCCAGGACGGGCGGGCCGTCCCCAACTTCATCACGCAGGCGCTCAAGGGGAAGCCCCTCACCGTCTACGGCGACGGCTCGCAGACCCGCAGCCTGTGCTACGTGACGGACCTCGTCGACGGCATCCTGCGCCTGCTCGACTCCAAGGTCAACAGCCCGGTCAACATCGGCAACCCGCACGAGCTTACCATCCTGCAGATCGCCCAGACCATCAAGCGCCTGACCCGCTCCAAGTCGCACATCGTGCGCAAGCCGCTGCCCACCGACGACCCCAAGGTGCGGCGCCCGGACATCACCCTGGCCAAGAAGCTGCTCGGCTGGTCCCCCAAGGTGCCGCTGGAGAAAGGCCTGGCCCGCACCATCGAGTACTTCCGCAAGGAGCGTTAGTGCTGACGGCCCTCGTCCCCTGCCTGGACGAGGAGGAGAGCCTGCCCCGGCTGGAGGCCGAGCTCTTCGCCGCCCTCGACGGGCTGGGCTTCCCGTACGAGGCCATTTTCGTAGACGACGGCTCCACGGACGGCACCGCCGCCGCCCTGCGCCGGCTCGCCGCCCGCCGTCCGCGCGCGCGCGTGCTGACCCACCCGGAGAACCGCGGCATCGGGGCCTCGCTCAAGACCGGGCTGGCGGCGGCGGCGGGCGACGACCTGGTCTTCCTCGACGCGGACCTGACCTTCAATCCCGCCCTTATCAAGGACCTCTATGCGGCGCGGGAGAAGACCGGCGCGGACGTGGTCTCGGGCTCGCCCATGCTCGGCGGGATGCCGGGGGTCCCGCTCGGGCGGCGCCTGCCCAGCCTGATGCTCAACGCCTTCTACCGGGGGCTCTTCGACTTCAAGCTCACCTCGTTCACGCCGATGTTCCGCCTCTACCGCACGCGGGACCTGCGCGCGCTCGAGCTCGAGTGCACGGGCTTCGAGGTATCGGTCGAGGCCTTGCTCAAGCTGCTGCGCGCGGGCAAGAAGGCCGTCGAGGTCCCGGTCCCGCTCACCGTGCGCGCGGCGGGGGCCTCGAAGCTGCGCCGTTGGCGCGAGCTCAAGGCGCACGCCCGGCTGGCCGCGCGGCTGCTGCTGAAGGGCTAGGCCCGGCTGTTCCGGGCGGCCCCCTGAAATTCCCCACCCCGCAGGAGCGTAATCCCTTCGGCCGCCCGGAGCGGCCGGGGGCGCGTGGCTCGCATCGATCTAGGACGGTTGCTCGTCGAAGGGACGGGCTGGACGGGGCGCCTGCGGTATCTGCCGCCCGCCTGGTGGCCTGCGGCCCGGGTTCGCCTGACGACGGCCGGCTCCGAGCTCAAGGCCCGCGCCGCCGCCCCCGAAACGCGCCAGGGCGCTGCGCTGGCGCTCCTCGTCGTAGGCGCCCCCGCGCTGTGGGTCTGGACCCGGAGGCCTCCAGGGCCGGCCGTTGACCGCGTTTCGGTCTCCGTGGCCGCGCCGCGGGCGATGGAACTGCTACCCGACGCGGTGCCGCGGCCCCTGGTCGTGAGTTTTTCGGGCCCGGCCGCTCCGCTCAAGAACATCGGCAGACGCGTCTTCGGCGGCGCCAGCCTCGAACCCGCCGTCCCAGGGAGCTGGGAATGGGTCTCAGACCGCGTGCTCACCTTCAGCCCGGAGCGGGACTGGGACATAGGGCGCGAATACACCCTGCGCCTGAAGCCCGGCCTGGTCTCCCCGCATACCAGTCTCATCGGAACCGTCCTGCGCTTTCGCGGTCCTCCATTCACCGCCGCCCTCAAGAGCGCCGAGTTCTACCAGGACCCCCGCGACCCGAAGCTCAAGCAGGTCGTAGCCACCTTCGCCTTCAGCCATCCCGTCGATCCGGCCGATTTCGAGTCTCGCTTGAGGCTCGAACGCGAGGATGCCCCAAGAGACCTGCTCGGGCGCCGGCCGGCGGAACCCTTGACGGTGACCTACGACGAAGCGCACGGCGAGGCCTATGTCCGCTCCCATCCCGTCGCCATCCCGGCCAAGGATTCCGCCATGCTGCTGACCCTGACGTCGGGCGTGCGCTCCTCGCGCGGCGGGCCCGCGCACGAAGGGGCCCTGTCCGCGCGGGTAGCCGTTCCCGGCCTCTATACCTTCTTCCATGTGGGAGAATTCCGGACCGAACTGGTGCGCGACGAGCGCGACGACCCGCACCAGGCCCTGGTGCTGACCCTGAACGCAGGGGCCAGCGAGGATGAGGTCTCCAAGCGGCTCTTCGCCTGCATCCTCCCCGTCGACAAGCCCGCCACGCAGGGCTGGCCTGCCGTCCCCAGCTTCCCCTGGGGCAGCACGCTCGTCATAGGCCCCGAGATCCTGGCCCGGTGCGAGACGCTGGGCCTGCGGCCTGTTCCAACCGAGCGCGACGATGCGCCGCTCCATGCATTCCGCTTCACAGCCCCTCCAGGCCGGGCCCTCTATGTCAGGTTGGACAAGGGCGTCCGCTCCTTCGGCGGTTATGTGCTGTCCCAGACCGACGACGCCATCGTGCGGGCCCCGGATTACCCGCGCGAGCTCTCCATCGTCGGCGACGGCGCCGTCCTGAGCTTGGGCGGAGAGCGCCGCCTGAGCGTCGTCGCACGGGGGGTGCCGGCGGTGCGCTTCCAGGTGGCCCGCATCCTGCCGGGGGAAGTCAACCATCTCGTCAGCCAGTCCCAGGGCGAGTTCCGCAACCCGGTCTTCAAGGGCTGGAACTTCGGCCCCGACGACATCTCGGAGCGCTTCAGCGAGGAGAGGGTCCTAGGCGACGCACCGCCGGGGCATGCCCTCTACGCGGCCTTGGATCTCGGCCGCTACTCCGACGCCGGCGACGGCGCCCGCCGCGGCCTCTTCCTCGTGACGGCCGAAGCTTGGGACCCCGTCCACGGGAGCGGGTTGGGAATCTCGGACCGACGCCTCACCCTGGTGACCGACCTCGGCCTGCTCGTCAAAGAGGCCCCGGATGGGGCGCGGACCGTCTTCGTCCAGTCGCTGGCGGCCGGGACGCCGGCGGCCGGAGTGTCCGTCTCCGTCCTGGGACGCAACGGCCTGCCGGTAGCCCAGGCCGTCACCGGACCCGACGGCCGCGCGGCCTCCCCCCCGCTGGGCGGCCTCGAGCGCGAAAAGGCTCCCGTGGCCTTCCTCGCACGGCACGGCGTGGACCTCTCCTTCATCCCCTATGACTGGCAGGAACGCCGCCTGGACTTCTCGCGCTTCGACGTCGGCGGCGTGGGGGCGGCCTCCGACCCCGAGGGGCTGAAGGCCTTCCTTTTCTCCGACCGGGGCCTCTACCGCCCCGGCGACGAGATCCGACTGGCCTACATCGTCAAGGCGGCCGACTGGGGAGGCGGCTTGGCGGGGCTGCCGCTGGAAGCCGTCGTCAGCGACCCGCGCGGGCTGACCGTGCTGCGGGAGAAAATCCGCCTAGCGTCCGACGGGCTGGGCGAGCTGCGCTTTACTCCCGGCGAGGATGCCCCCACCGGCGGCTACCAGGCCGCAATCTATATCGTCAAAGACGGTCGGCCGCGCGGCCTGCTCGGCACGCTCGGCGTTCGCGTCGAGGAGTTCCTCCCCGACCGCATGACCCTGAACGCCCGCTTCGACCCCGAGTCCCGCCGTGGTTGGGTGAAGCCGGACGGGCTCGTCCTGCGTTGCGGCCTGCGGACCCTCTTCGGAACGCCGGCAGAAGGACGCCGGGTCTCAGCCGAGCTGGACTTCACGCCCGGCCTGCCGGGGCTGGATGCCTATCCCGGCTTCGTATTCCAGGACCCGAACAAGGGCCGCAAGGCCTTCACCGAAGTCCTCGGGGATGCCGAGACCGACGCCGAGGGCGGCGCCGCCTTCACCCCCGACCTGGGGCGCTTCAGCGGGGCCATCTACCGGCTGAGCGCCTCAATCGAGGCCACCGAGGCGGGGGGCGGGCGCGGGGTGGCCGCCCAGGCCGGGGTCCTCGTCAGCGACCTCGACCGCCTGCTGGGCTACAAGGCCGACGGCGAACTCGGCTTCGTGCCACGCGGCAGCTCGCGCAGCGTGGAGGTGGTGGCATTGGGCCCGGACCTCACGCCCGTCCCCGCCGACGGCCTCAGCGCCGTCCGGCTCGAACTGCGGACGGTCTCGGTTCTTCGGCGCCGGGCAGACGGCACCTACCGCTATGAGTCCGTGGAAAAGGAGGTCCTTCTGAGCTCGGGCCCTGTCGCCGTCCCGGCAGGCGGTCTGCGCCTGCGTCTGCCCTCCGTCCACCCCGGCTCCTTCGCGCTGAGCCTGCGCGACATGTCCGGAGCTGAGCTGCTGCGGGTGCCCTACACGGTGGCCGGCCGGGGGAACTTGTCTCGCTCGCTGGAGAAGAACGCCGAGCTCAAGGTGGCGTTGGATAAGGCCGACTACGCCCCCGGCGAAGAGATCGCCGTCTCCATCGTGGCCCCCTATACCGGCGCGGGACTGCTGACCGTGGAGCGCGACCGGGTCTACGCCTACAAATGGTTCTCGGCCTCCAAGAACGCCGTCGTCGAGCGCATCGCGGCCCCCGCCGGCCTGGAGGGCAACGGCTATGTCGGCGTGGCCTTCGTGCGCTCCCTGGCCTCACCCGAGGTATTCATGAGCCCTCTGAGCTACGGCATCGTCCCGTTCAGCGTCAGCCGCGCCCGGCGTTCCCGCAAGGTGACGCTGACGGTCCCGCAGACGGCCAAGCCCGGCGCCGGCCTGCGTGTGCGCTACCGGACCGACGGGCCGGCACGCGTCGTCATCTACGCCGTCGACGAGGGCATCCTGCAGGCCGCCGGCTACGCCACCCCGGACCCGCTGGCCAAGTTCCTGGAGAAGCGTGCGCTGGAGGTGCGCACCTCACAGATCCTCGACCTGCTGCTGCCTGAGTCCTCGTTGGTCCGGCGCGCTGCGGCGGGCGGCGACGGCTGGGAGGCGCTCAAGCGCAACCTCAACCCCTTCAAGCGCAGGCGCGAGAAGCCGGTGGCCTGCTGGTCGGGCCCGCTGCCCAACGCGCAGGACGGGGGCGAATTCACCTGCCCCCTGCCCGAGCAGTTCAACGGCACCGTGCGCATCATGGCCGTGGCGGTTTCGACGGACGCCGTCGGGGCGGCCGAGGCCCGGACCGTGGTGCGAGGCCCCTTCGTGCTGACCCCCGCCGCCCCCACCGCCGTCGCGCCTGGGGACGCGTTCGACCTCGGCGTCTCGGTGCGCAACGATGCCGAGGGCTCGGGCCCGTCGGCCCGGCTACAACTGACCCTGGCGGTGTCCTCGGGTCTGCTGGCGCTCGACGGGACGAATCGCACCCTCACCGTCCCCGAGGGACGCGAGGCCCAGGCATTCTTCCGACTCCGGGCGCGCGACCTCCTGGGCGCGGCCGACGCCGTCGTCACGGCTTCTTGGGGGAACGAGGCTGCACGGGCCACGGCAGACCTCAGCATCCGCCCCGCAGTCCCCTACAGAACCGTCGTAGAAGGAGGGCATTTGACGGGCGGGAGGGCCCAACTGCCCCTGCCACGGCGGGTCTATCCGCGCTACAGCGTCCTTGAGGCGACGGTCTCGCCGCTGCCGTTGGTCCTGGCCCGCGGGCTGTCGGCCTACCTCGAGAAGTTCCCTTACGGTTGCACCGAGCAACTGGTCAGCCAGGCCTTCCCGGCCCTCGTACTGCGCGGCCGGCCGGAATTCGGCGGCCGGGCTGCCGACCTCGAAGCGATCCTGGCCAGGACGCTGGGGGTCCTGCGTGCGCGCCAGAACGCCGAGGGCGCCTTCGGCTTTTACGCGGCGAACTCGCACGTCGTCCCGTTCCAGACCGTCTACGCCTCGCATTTCCTGACCGAGGTCCGCGAGGCCGGCTACCACGTCCCCCCCGACCTGCTGGCCGCCGCTCTGGCCTACCTCGACACCGTGGCGCGGGGAGAGCCCGACTCGCTGGAGCAGGCACGCGCCACGACCTACGCCGCCTATGTCCTCGCCCGCAACGGCCGCGTGGTTACGCGCCAAGCCGACGCTCTGCGCGCCTGGCTGGGACGCCAGCCCCGCGGCTCCTGGGAGACCGACCTGGCCGCCGCCTACCTCGCTTCGACCTACAAGCTACTGCACCTGGACCGCCCAGCCGAGGAACTCATCGGCCGCCTGCGGCCCGGCCAGCCCCAGCGCGCCGTGTACGCCTGGTTCTACGACGGTGCCTTGCGCGACGCCGAGTTGCTGAACCTCCTGGCCCGCCACTTCCCCGACCGCCTCGGTGGAATCACCGTCGCCGAACTCGAGGCCTTCGCCTCGCCGCTCGAGCATGGCCGCTTCAACACCCTCTCGGCCGCCGCCTCCATCCGGGCCCTGGACGCCTATGCCTCGGCGGTGGGGGGACCATCGGACGGGGAAACACGGGTCTCCGAGGTCCTGCGCGACGGCGCGCAACGGTCTTTGCCCCTCCCCCGGGGAACCTTCCCAAAGACGACCTACTCCTCGGCCGCGAAAGCCCTGGTCTTCGAGGGCGCCGCCGGCGTCCCTCTGTTCTACCAGGCCGTCTCGGCGGGTTTCGAGCATGGAGAATCGACGCCGGCCGCCGCGGGCCTGGAGGTGTCCCGGGATTACACCGATTTCGACGGCCGCCCGCTCGATTCGTTCGCGCTCGGCCAGGAGTTCCTGGTCCACCTACGCCTGCGCGCGCTGGGCGAACCCCGCTCCGACCTGGCCGTGGTCGATCTGCTCCCCGGCGGCACCGAACTGGTCCTCGACCCCGAGGCCGGGCCCGGGGCCGCTGAACGCCTGGCGGGTCCCGGCACCAGCTGGAGCCCGCAGTACGCCGACGCCCGCGAGGACAGGCTCGTCCTCTACGGCGCGGCCGGCCTCGACGCCGCCGAGTTCGTCTACAGGCTGCGCGCCACGGCCGCCGGCGACTTCGCCGTCCCGCCGCCCTTCGCCGAATCCATGTACGACCGCTCGGTGACGGCGCTCGGCCTCCCCGGGCGCCTTCGCGTGGCGCGACGGCAGTGACCCGCCGGAAGGCGGCGGCGCTCTTGGCCTTCGCGGCCGTTGCGGCCGTGGCGGCGGCCGGCCCGAGCCCGCCCGCCCCCCCGCTCAAGGACCCCGCAGGCTATCCCCAGGCCGTTTACGACAGGGAGGGCGGCCTCCTGCGCCTCACCACGGCCCCGGACGGGCGCTACCGGCTGTGGCGCCCGCTCGGGGCGCTGGGCCCCGAGCTCGTCCGCGCCACCCTGGCGCGCGAGGACAGGCGCTTCCGCCTGCACCCCGGAGTCGACCCCTTCGGCCTGGTGCGCGCGGTCTGGTCGACCTATGTCCTAGGCCGCCGCGCCGGCGGGTCCACAGTGACGATGCAGCTGGCCCGCCTGCGCGGCCGCCTGCGCACCCGCCGGCCGGCCGGCAAGCTCCGCCAGATGCTCGCCGCACTCACCCTCGAGTTGCTCTACCCGAAGGACGACATCTTGGAGGCGTACCTCAACAGCGCCCCCTATGGCGGCGGAATCGAAGGTGCCGCGGCCGCCAGCCTCATCTATTTCGGCAAGGAACCGGGGAACCTCGTCGCCGCCGAGGCCGAGGCTCTGGCCGCCCTCCCCCAAAGCCCGTCGCGACGCGGACCGCTCCTGGCCGGCCGGGCGGACTCACGTGGCGCGCGGGATCTGCCGTTCCGGGCCCCTCATGCCGTCGATGCCCTGCTGGGCGCGGACGGGGAACGCTCGCCCGTCATCGTGTCCACCATCGACCCCGGCCTCCAAGCCCTGCTCGAGCGCCAGCTCCGGGACTATGTGGCCTTCCGGAGAGCCGAGGGCATCCATAACGCGGCCGCGCTCCTGGTCGACCGGCGCGGCATGGAGGTGCTGGCCGCCGTGGGGTCGGCGGACTACCTCGACGCCCGGATCTCGGGTCAGGTCGACGGCACGCGCGCGCCGCGTTCGCCCGGCTCGGCCCTCAAGCCTCTGGTCTACGCGCGCGCCTTCGAGCAGGGCCTGGTCCATCCAGCCACCGTCCTCAATGATGCGCCGACCCGCTTCGGGGACTTCAGTCCCGAGAATTTCGATGGAAGCTACCAGGGGCCCGTCTCAGCCCGCGAGGCCCTCGTGCGCAGCCGGAATGTGCCTGTCATCGGCCTGGCCGCCCGAATCTCCGAACCCGACCTCTACGACATCCTGCGCCGCGCGGGGACCTCGCTGCCGTTTCCCCGCGAGCACTACGGCCTGGCGCTGGCCCTGGGGGACGCCGAGGTGACGATGGAGGACCTGGCCCGTCTCTACGCAATGCTGGCAGACGGTGGCGTAGTCCGGCCGCTGCGCCGCCGGCTCGACGCGCCCCCCGGCGACGGCAGGCGCCTGCTCGGCCCCGAGGCCTGCTGGTTGACCATGGACATCCTCAAGGAAGTGCCGCGCCCCGGCCAGAGCTTCCGCTCGCGCTGGACGCGCGACGCCGTCCCGGTGTACTGGAAGACCGGCACTTCGTGGGCCTTCCGTGACGCCTGGGCGGTCGGCGTCATGGGACGCTTCGTCCTGGTGGTGTGGGTGGGAGACTTCAGCGGAGCGGGCAACCCTGCCTTCGTAGGCACCCAGGCGGCCGGTCCGCTGTTCTTCCGCGTCATGGACGCCCTGCGCCAGCGTCTGGAGTCGGGCGACCGGGTGGAGGCCGTACGCCCCGAGCGCGTCAGTCGGCTCCGGGTATGCCCGGTCTCCGGCCGCCTACCCGGCGCCGACTGTCCGCGGACTGTGGCGGCATGGTTCATCGCCGGGGTATCCCCCATCGAAACCTGCGCCCTGCACCGACGAGTGGCGGGGCGGGTCTATGAGTTCTGGCCCTCCGACCTGGCCCGCATCCTGCGCGCCGCAGGCCTCCCGCGACTGTCCCCGCCCGGCACCGTCGAGGGCGCTCCGCCGCGCATCACCTCGCCCACCGGGGCCGGGGCTTACGCCAGGCCGCTGAGCGGGGCGGGCGCGGAGCCCCTCCCCCTGACCGCCGTCGCCGACGCCGGGGCGGCGGCGCTCTACTGGTTCGCGGGGGAGCGTTTCCTGGGGCGGGCCAAGCCCGGGGAGACGCTCTACTGGGATCCCTCGCCCGGAACGACGTTGGTACGCGTCGTCGACGACCGCGGGCGCTCCGACGCACAGACAGTCGCCGTGGGGGCCGCCCCTTAGGAACCGAACAGCTTCGCCAAGGACGCCATCTGGATGGGGTGGATCTCGATGTCCCCCGGCGCCCGGAGCGAAATCCCCAGGCGGCCCGTCTCCCCGGCCAGCGCCAGGTACTGGAACTCGAAGGGGTTCACGGCCACGCTGACCGTCTCGGTCTGGCTGAACGCCGCGGATTTGTCTTCGCCCCCTCCGTCCGCCTTCCCCGCAGCCGCCCCCAGGTCCTTGCCCACGGAGAGCACGAGCAGGTTCTGCAGGATGGTGGCCGTGACCTTCTGGCGGCCGCCCTGGGCCATCATCGCCTCGAAGGTGACCACGACGTCCACCCGGTCGCCCGGCTTCATCAGGGCGGCCAGGTCGCGCTCCACCGGCAGCACCGCCGCGCGGTAGCCCGGCGGGACCTTGACCGACAGGCCGGAGCCCGGGGAATAGGACGTCAGCGCGGACTGCACCAGCGCCCCGCCCTTGGGCACGCGCACGCGCGTCACCAGGCCCGACACCATGCGCATGTCGGAGGGCGCGCGCACCTCGAAGGCGTCGGGGGGCGCGTAGCGGCGCGGGATGGAGCGCACCTGCACGAAGCGCTCCTCGAGGCGCATGCGCTCGGGCAGGTCCGCCGACGCGTAGAGTATCTTGATCGTCTCCAGGTCGCCCAGGAGCTGGCGTTCGCGCGTCGTCAGAGTGAACAGATATGCCAGCGCGGACAGCACGGCCAAGGACAACGGCAGCCAGACCCCTCGTTCCTTCATGTTCCCCCCGTCCTGCCCCCAGGATGCCCGGCGGGCTTTGCGTGGAGATTGCCGGCGGGTAACGGCGGGGTAAGTCAGCCCGGCAGCAGGTCGATCACGGCCAGCTCGGGCCGGCAGAGGAAGCGCACCCGCGGGGCTATGCCGCCTTCCATCCCCAGGCCCCGGCTGACGTACATCGCCGTGGCGCCCAGGCGGTAGAGCCCCGCCTCGAAGCGCTTCCCATAGGCCGACAGGGTCATCAAGGCGCCGTAGAAAGGGACCCGGACCTGCCCCCCGTGCGTGTGGCCCGCCAGCACCAGGTCGAAGCCGGCCTTCGCCGCCTCCGGGCCGATGTCCGGATAGTGGAAGAGCAGGACCGAAGGCCCGGCGCCGCCCGCAGCCTTCAGGCGCACGGCGTCGCGGGCGAGGAACGGCTCGTCGCCCACGTCGAGCCCCATCACGGTGACGGTCGTGCCCCGCACCTCGAGGCGCGCCGCCTCCCGCCGGAGCCTGCGCACGGGCAGGGCGGCCAGCGCGGGCTCCAGGCCCGGCACGCCCAGGTCGATGTTCCCCAGCACCCAGAAGGCCGGCGCCGCCCGCGCCGCGGCGCGCAGCAGTCTCTCCATGCGGGGCTGCGCCTCCGGCTCGTTGAGGTAGTCCCCCGTGAAGACGACGATGTCGGGCTCGAGCCCAGCCGTCAGCGCGGCGACCCGCTCCACGTCCGGTACCGCGCGTTCGGCATGAACGTCGGCCAGGAGGATGATGCGCAGGCGACCCGTGGCGGGGAGGACCTTGGGCGAGCGCATCTCGGTGAAGGAGACCTCGAGCCGATGCGGCTCGATGAACCAGGCATCGATCGCAGCGGCCCCCAGCAGCGCAGCCCCGGCGTGCAGGAGCAACCCCGCCGCCCTGGCCCCGCGCGGCGAAAGGCCCGGCCAGAACCCCTCCCTGCGCCCGCTCAGCCGCCAGAGGACCCAGCGGGCCTCGAGGTAGCCGACCTTCACGCATAGGACGATGGCGGCGAGCAGGATGGCGGCCGAGGCGGGTTCTATGATGCTCATGGCTCGGCGGACAGCAGCCGCCGCATGCCTTCCGAGCGGGCCTGGAGGTCGGGCCCGTAGACGCTGCCGTCCGGGTTGACGAGGCTGAAGCGGTCGTAGACCGGCGCGGGCGGGTCCCAGGAGGACTCTCCGGAAGCGAAGCCGTAGCGCTGCAGGAAGAAGATGTTCGCGCTGTCGAGCAGCCCCGCGCGCGCCACGGCCTCGCGCACCTCCCTGTCGTCGTCCGCGCAGCCTCGCCTCAGCCGCACGTTGAGGACGAAGACGCGCTCTGCGCCCAGCGCCGCAAGGGCGTCGCGCACCGCAACGGCCAGGGCCGGGAGGCCGGGGTCGCGTTCGAGCAGGTGGTGGTTGAAGGAGAGCTTGACGGTCAGGGGCCGGCCCAACCTCTCCAGCCAGGCCCGCAAGCGTTCCGGAGTGCGCGGGAGGACGACCCCGTTGGTGCACAGCACCAAGCGCCGGCAGCGCGCGTCCGCGCGTCCGAGGGCGACGAAGTCCCAGAAGCGCGGATGCAAGGTCGGCTCGCCACCCTCCAACTGGAGCTCGAAGGCGCCTTCGTCCGGGATGAGGCGCTTGAGGGCGTCCAGGTCCAGCCAGGAATCGCCCGCCGGGGACGAGCAGGTGCTGCACCAGGGGCAGGAGCGGTTGCAGTGGTTGGTCAGGGCGGCGTAGACCCGGTGGGGTCGCCCGGGCAGCGGATGGTCGAGGGGGAGCCTGCCGTTCACGGGGTCAGCCCCAGAGCGCTCTCATAGCAGACGACCTTCTTCCCGTCCTCTCCCAGGGCCGGGTCTTCGCGGATGTCCAAGGGGCGCGCGCCCAAGAAGGCGCGCAGCGCCGCGTCGAGCTTCCTCCGGTCGAGCCGTTCGCCGGGCAGCGTGCGCACGGTCAGCTCGCAGGAGAGGTCTGCGCGCTGCACGAAGCGGTGCTGCAGGAGCGGGAACTCGCGCAGCAGGCGCGAGAGGTCCACCGTGGTGACCGGCGTCCCGTCCGAGGAACGGAACAGGACGGGCTCGCGCCCCTCCAGGCCCATCACGCGGGGCATCGGGTCACCACAGACGCACCTCCCGTATTCAAGGCACGCGCTGTCGCCGGTCCGATAGCGCAGGAGCGGCGCATACGGATTGCGTCCCCCGGTGACCACGACCTCCCCGCGCTCCCCCTCCGGCGCCGGCCGGCCCAGCCGGTCGACCACCTCCAGGTGGATGTCGTGGGGGAGCTGGTGGAAGCCGTTCCCGCGCGGGCAGGCGTAGCCGATGGGACCGGTCTCGACCAGGGAGTACCAGTCGATGACGACGGCCCCCGTCGCCCGGGCGATGCGCGCCCGGGCCGCCGGCGTCAGCGTGGTCGAGGTCGTGACCACCGCCTTCGGCGCGAGCGGCAGGCCGAGCCTGACCGCTTCGAGCACCGAGACGGGGTCTCCCGTTATCAAAGGGGGCCGGAACGCGGCGAAGTACCGGGCGGCGCTGCCGGGCTCCGGCCATTCCGTCCCGCGCAGGTTCAGCTTGACGAAGCCCGCCCCGCCCCAGCCCGACAGGACGGTGGCGTAGGAATAAGTGTGGACCTGGGAGCCAAGGAGGAAGCAGGCCGCCTCGAGCCCCGTCGGCTCGAGCTTCACCCCGTGGCGCTCCAGGGCCAGCTCGATGAGCGGCAGGTACGCGGCCACCGCCAGCGGATGATGGGGGACGCTGATGGGATGGCCGGTCGTCCCCGCCGTCCGGTAGATGACCAGGCGCTCGAGGTCTTCCCCGTCCGGCACGAAGCTCCAGGGCGCCTCGGCCAGGTCCCGCCGGGAGCTCGTCGGGACCTCGTCCCAGTGCCGCCTCAGGTCCAGGCCCTTGAGCAGGCGCGCGCGCAGCAGGGGGACCCGGCCGGAATAGGCGCGCACCCGCTCCAGGACCTCCGGCGCCGGCGGCCCCGGCTTGCGCTCCGCGCGCAGCGACGCCAGGGCGTCGCGGAACCGGCGCAGGGCGGGCAGGTCCGCCCTCACGAGCCGGTCGCCGGTGGCATGGTTGAAGCGCGGGGCGTCCGGATGCTCGGTCAGCCGCTTGAAGCGGGCGACTCCCGCGGCGGTGACCAACGGGACCCGCTCTTTGAGCGCGGCGGGGACGCTCATTCGCGCGACACCTTGGCCGCCGCCTCGGCGGCCGCCTTGCGCGCCATGCGGCGCGCGACCTCTCGCGCGCGGGCCGTCCGCTCGGCCGACAGCTCGGCGACGCGGCGGGTCTCGACGCTGTCGAGGGAACGGAGCCTGTCCTCGGCCTGCTCGGGCGTCTCCCCGTCCGGCCGCAGGCCCAACGCGGCCAGCACGACTCGGACCAGCTCTTCGCGGCGGTCGGCCGCCGTCACGCACTCCTCGAAGCGGACCGCCCCGGCCAGCGCGTCGAGGCCGGACCGGAGCAGGGCCTCCGCCCGTGCCGCCAAGCCCCCGGCCTCCCTGAACCACGGGTCTGCGAGCAGCCAACAGGCCGCCAGCGCGAGGCCGAGCCTGTTGCGCGCGAAAGGCGCGGACTCCGCGCCCTGGATCCCCGCGGCCCGGACCTCGTCGAGCGGGGAGCCGCCGAGCGAGCAGAGCAGGTCCGCGGCGACGGCCGGGACGACGACGCCGGGGCCGCCCAGCCTGGCCGGGTCGGCCAGGAAATCCGGGGGACACTCGGCCAGACGCCGGCTCAGACGCTCGAGGACAAGACCGGGGCCCTGCACGCGGGGATGGTGCAATATAGGAGAGAGCCGGTCAAAAGAGCGTATAGATGAAAGGGGCGACGGCCGAACCCTGCGTGAAGACGAGCAGGGCGCCGAAGAGGGCCAGGATGAGGATGATGGGCCCCAGCCACCACTTCTTGCGCTCCTTCATGAAGGCCCACAGGTCCCTCAGCAGCTCCATAGCTCTCCTTAGAATAGCCGATTGTAGGATTCCGGGGGCCGCGGCGCGCGGTCGCGCCAGTAGCCGGCCTTGTCCCGGAAGCGCAGGTCCAAGAGCTCGACGCCGGCCAGGACCCGCACCAGCCCCCACGGCACGAACACCAGGACCCAGAGCGCGGACAGGACGAGGGCGGCGTTGAGCTCCGCCAGCGCGCCGGCCAGGCGCATCCAGGCGCGCAGCACGGGCTCGCAGCGCCTGCGCAGGGCCGCGGAGTCAATCAAGGACGAACTCCTTCTTCCAGGAATCGTCCCGCAAGACGGCGGGCTGCAGCCTCTTGTCGAGGAGGAAGCCCCCGATGGCCAGGTAGTCCATCTCGGTGCGCATGAAGCAGGCATAGGCTTGCCGGGGGCTCATGACGATGGGTTCGCCGCGCACGTTGAAGGAGGTGTTGACCAGCACGGGGCACCCCGTCTTGCGCTGGAAGGCCTGGAGCAGCTCGTAAAACGGGGCGTTGTCCGCCCGCGCCACGGTCTGGACGCGCGCCGAACCGTCGACATGGGTGACGGCCGGCAGCCCGCCCCCCTCCTTCACGCGCGCGGTCACCAGCATGTAGGGGCTGGCGCAGCCCAGCTCGAAATAGTCTCCCGCGCGTTCCCGGAGCACGGCCGGCGCGAACGGGCGGAACGACTCGCGGCCCTTGATCTTCAGGTTCATGCGCCTCTGCATGTCGGACGCGCGCGGGTCGCCGAGGATGCTGCGCCCCCCCAGCGCGCGGGGGCCGAACTCCAGCGCGCCCTGGAACCAGCCCACCACGGCTCCGGCGGCGAGCTTCCCCGCGACCTCCTCAGGGGACGCCTTCGCATAGACGGCCCCGGCCTCGGCGAGGCAGGCCTCGACCTCGGCGTCCGAATACTCCGGCCCGAGGAAGGCGCCGCGCCTCGAGTCGGCCCGCCCGGCGGCGCGGCGCGGATTGCCCTGGAGCTGGTGCCAGACGAACAGGGCCGCGCCCAGCGCCCCGCCCGCGTCCCCGGCCGCCGGCTGGACCCACAGCCCGTCGACCCCGGCCTCGCGCAGGATGCGCCCGTTGCCGACGCAGTTGAGCGCCACCCCACCGGCCAGGCACAGGTTCCGCGAACCGGCGACGCGCAGCGCCTCGCGCGCCATCTTGAGCATGGCCTCCTCGCAGACCGCCTGCACGGAGGCCGCCAGGTCCTTGACGCGCTGGGTCAGCTCCGACTCCGGGCGGCGCGGCGGGCCGCCGAACAATGAATGGAAGCGTTCATTGGTCATCGTCAAGCCCGCGCCGTAGCCGAAGTAGTCCATGTTGAGCTTGAGCGAGCCGTCCGGGCGCAGGTCGACGAGCTCGCGCAGGATGAGGTCCTTGTAGCGGGGCTGGCCGTAGGGGGCCAGGCCCATGACCTTGTACTCGCCGGAGTTCACCTTGAAGCCCGCGTAGTAGGTGAAGGCCGAATAGAGCAGTCCCAGCGAATGCGGGAAGTGCAGCTCTTTTAGGACCTCCAGGCGGTTCCCGGCGCCCCGCCCTATGGAGGAAGTGGCCCATTCCCCCACCCCGTCCATGGTCAGGACGGCGGCCTCCTGGAAGGGAGACGGGAAGAACGCCGAGGCGGCATGGGACTCGTGGTGCTCGAGGAAGCGGATGGGGCCGTCGTAGCCTGCCAGCTCCCGGCGCAGCACCTCGCGCGTCCAGAGCTTCTCCTTGGCCCAGACCGGCATCGCCGCCTGGAACGAACGGAAGCCGCGCGGAGCGAAGGACAGGGCGGTCTCGAGGATGCGCTCGAACTTGAGCAGGGGCTTGTCGTAGAAGGCCACGGCGTCGAGCCCGGAGGCCGGGATGCCCGCCCGCGCCAGGCACCAGGCCGCGGCCCCGGAGGGGAAGGCCGCGTCGTGCTTCCTGCGCGAGAAGCGCTCCTCCTGGGCGGCGCCCAGCACCACGCCGTCCTGCACGATGCAGGCGGCCGAATCGTGGTAGAAGGCCGAGATTCCGAGGATCCTCACATTCCGATGTTATCAATGTTTGACATCGGCCCCGCTTGATTCCCCCCCTCCCGCCCGAGTATCGTATGGCTGCGATGGAGACAGAGACCCGCGGCCGCCCCAAGGCCCTGGCCGCCCTGGAAAGCGAGATCACCCGCCTCGAGGAACGGCTGCGCCAGTCCACGGCCGACCTCGGGCGCCTGCGCGACGCCTTCACCCTGGCCGCCAAGGCCGAGGAGGGCGTGCGCCAGGAGATCGCCGAAATCCGCGACGGCTGGGAGGACCTCCACTACAAATGGTGGCTCCTGACTCTGGGCGGGCTCCTGGCCCTCTTCGTCTGCTCCTATTTCTTCTACACGAACCTGGGCTGGTACGCCGACCAGCGCTCCCTGCCGACCGGCATGGACCCCCTGCTGGCGCGCCTGCCCACGGTCAACGTGCTGCCCGTGCTCTCCTGGGTCTGGATGGCCGTGCACCTTTACGCCGCCGTGCACGCCGTCCTCTACTATCCTCGGCAGATGCCCTTCCTGCTCTTCCTGATGGGTTCCTTCATCGGCGTGCGCAGCGTCTTCGTCTTCCTGTCCCCGGTGGGGGCCCCCGCCGGCATGCTCGACATGTCGAAGATGGACTACCTGTTCAGCCGCATCATGGGCACCTACACCTTCCAGAACGAGTTCGTGTTCTCCGGCCACACCGGCATCCCCTTCCTCTTCTCGCTGTTCTTCGAGACGAAGTTCCACCGCCGCCTGTTCCTGGGCGTCTCCGTGCTGATGGCGGCCTCCTGCCTGCTGACCCGCAACCACTACACCGTGGACATCATCGGCGCCTACTTCATGGGCTACGCCATCTTCCACCTCAGCCGGGACATCTATTTCCGCCGCATCCGGCCCATTTTTCTCAAGCACCCCATCCCCGACCCGCTGTCTGGGTCTTGACAGCCCGGCAGTCCTAGTGTACTATTGCACTAGTACACCATGCTGGACATCGACCTCGCCTCGCCCGTCCCCGTCTACGACCAGATCAAGGCCGGCCTGAAGGGCTTGGTCTCGAAGGGCCAGCTGCGCCCCGGAGACGAAGCCCCGTCCATCCGCGGCCTGGCCGCCTCCCTCAAGGTCAACCCCAATACCGTGGCCCGGGCCTACCGGGAGCTCTCCATCGAGGGCTTCCTCGACACCCGGCGCGGCGGCGTCAGCCTCATCGCCGACTCGGCCGTGCAGGTCGCCAAGGGCGGGCTGGGCGACGCCCGCGAGGCCTTCGCCGACGCCGCGCGCCGGGCCCGCCGCTCGGGCCTGTCCTGGCAAGAACTCTCCGAGGCCGTCCGTACCCTTATGAAGGAGGAGCAATGAGCACCGCCATCCGACTCGAGGGGGTCCGGCGCTCCTTCGGACGCAGGGAGGTCTTGCGCGGGGTGACAGCCAGCGCCGAGACCGGCAAGGTTGTAGGGCTCCTCGGCCGCAACGGTGAAGGCAAGTCCACGCTCTTCAAAATCCTCCTCGACCTCCTCGAACCCGACTCCGGCGTGGTCGAAGTCCTGGGCCGCCGCCCTGACGGCTCCGGAGAACTGCGCAAGCGCATCGGTTATGTGCCTGAGCGCCCGGTCTTCCACGATTTCCTGAACGCCGGGGAGGTCCTCGAATGGCGCGCCCGCTTCTTCCCGGATTGGGACGCCCCGCGGGCGGATTCCCTGATGGGACGCCTCAAGCTCGACCCGGCCACCAAGGTCAAGGGCGCCTCGAAGGGACAGTTGGCCAAGCTGGCCTGGGTCTGCGCGGCGGCCCACGACCCCGACCTCTTCCTGCTCGACGAGCCCACCTCCGGCCTGGACGCCCTGGTGCGCGAGGAGGTGCTCGGCGAGCTCATCGGGGAGCTGCACTCCGGCGGCAAGACCATCCTCATCGCCAACCACCGCATGGAGGAGCTGGCCGGCGTCATCGACGAGGTGTGGGTGCTGGCCGGCGGAGTCGTCTCGGCGGCCGTCAGCGTGGACAGCCTGCGCGCCGGCGCCTGCAAGGTGACCGCGCGCCTGCACGACTGGAGCTCGCGCCCCAGCGTCCCGGGAGCCGTCCCCCTCCCCTCCGAGCGCCCGCTGGCGGCCTGGGCGGCCTTCACCAGGGAGGCGGCGGAGGCCCTGGCCGGCTCCGGAGGCCTGGACGTCGTGGAGAGGAAGCCCCTGCCGGTGGACGAGGCGATGAAGCTGCTGCTCCGGGACGGCGCCGATGTCTGAGAACGCCCTGTCGCTGAGCGGGGCGGAGGCCCTGCCCGCCGCGCGCCCCCTCTTGGGCCGGGCGCTGGCCCTCTTCGGCCGCGCCCCGCGCTCGTATGCCGTGCTCGAGGCGCGGCGCAACCTCCTGCTCTACGCGGGCTGGCCCGTCGTCATCCTCGGCTCCCTGCCCTTGGCGGCCGCCGTGGCCATGTCGGCGGAATATCCTTTGATCCAGGGCGTGGCGGCGGCCCTGCTCGGCTGGGCCGTGGCGGGCCTGCCGCTGACGGCCCTCCTCTTCGGGGCCGTGGCCGGGGCCGGCCTGCGGGGCGCCTCCGAGGAGGCCGAGGCGTCCTTGCCCCTCTCCCCCCGCACGCGCGCCTTCGGCGCCCTGGCTTCGGCCGCCGGAGCCCTGGCGGCCTCGACGGCCCTGGTGGCGGGGCTGATCCTCATGGCCGCGCCCGACGCGGGTTCGCTCCTGCGCGCGATGTCCGAGGTGGGTTCCAACACCTGGAACCGGACCCACTGGGAGGTGATGTTCTCCGTCCTCACCACCCTGTACTGCACGCCGCTGGCCCTGTCATGGCTCCTGCTGGTCTCCTTCGGAGTGTCGCTGGTCAGCGCCCACGCCGTCTTGGGCGGGGTGGCGGCCCTCTTCGCCGGAGCGGCCGCCCTCCTGCCCGTCCTGGCCGGCCTGATGCTGCAGATGAGCACCGAAGGGAAGGCGGAATTCCTGTTCCCGGCCGCCGCCTGCACCTCGGCCCTGCTCGCCGGCGCCCTGGCGGCGGTGGCGGGAGCCGCCGCGCCCGCCCTGCGCGCCGGACGCTGGGGCGCGGCGCGCGCGCTGCTGCTCGCCCTGCTGCCGCTGGCGGGCTCTCTGGCGGCCTGGCCCGCCCTCTACCGCTCCCGGGACCGCGCGTTGGCCGCCACCGAGTCGGTCGTCTCCGCCTGGGACCGCTCCCGCGGCGGTGTCTCGCGGCATCTGGTCCCGGCGATCAGGCGCAGCCTGGGTGGCCGCCTCGTCATGGAGCGGCCCGAAGGGGACCTCGTCCTCCTCGCCGGCTGGACCCCGACCGTGGCCGACCTGGTATGGGGAAAGCGCCTCTCTGAGGTACACCAGGTCTTCTGGGATTCCAAGGGCATGCTCTGGGTCGAGGCCTGGCACCCCGGGACGCAGGGCGCCATGCCGTCCACGGAGATCTACGTGGGGCGCGGCGACGGCCCGCTGCGCCGCTATCTGACCCTGCCCTACCAGATGCGCTTCACCGCGGACGACGGACGGGCCTGCGTCGACCCGGAAGGCTGGGCCTACGACTCCCGCACCTACGTCTACCTCGACCCCGACAAGCCGCCCATCCTCAAACGGCAATAGAACCGTAACAGCCTTCCATTAACATTCCATTAGCGCCGAGCCGGGTCCCCCCACAGGAGGTCCGGCTCTTGGCATCAGCGAATGGAAAAACCGGGCTTCGACCCCTCAACGGTCAACGACGTCGAGACGGCGCGCCTGGCGCTGCGCTGGTCTTTGGAGAAGATCCACGCCCTGCAGGGCGAGCTCTCGCAGGCCAAGGACACCGCCACCGACGCCGTCGACAAGCTGCGCCAGGCCTCCGAGCGCCTGGCCGAGAAGGACGCCGCCATCCTGCGCTGGCAGAACACCATCAAGGTCTGGGAGGCCAACTACAAGGACCAGCAGAAGCTCGAGGAGGAGGTCCGCGCCCGCCTCGAGAAGGAGATGGTCCGCGAGGAGAACCAGCAGTCCAAGGAGGAGCGCCGCCAGCTCAACCTCCAGATCGAGGCCCTGCAGCGCGAGCTCTCCGAGAAGGAGGCCGTGGTCGGCCAGATCCGCCGCGAGCTCATCGACGCGGTGAAGTCGGCCAAGGTCGAGAAGGAACGCGAGATGCAGGAGACCCTGGCCTACCAGGAGCGCGCCCTCGAGGAGACCAAGTCCTCGCTCATCGAGCGCCTGCGCATCCAACAGGAGGCCCTGCGCGCCAAGGAGCGCGACCTCGAGGACCAGCAGCGCCTGCTCGACGAGAAGGTCAAGGCCAAGGAAGCCGAGATCCGCAAGCGCTTCGAACGCTACGAAGAGGACAGCCTCAAGCGCAACCACGAGCTCTTGGAGCGCGAGGAGCGCGACCTCGAGGCGCGCTTCGAGGCGAAGCTCTCGC
Organism: Elusimicrobiota bacterium; assembly: GCA_016218495.1. Taxonomy (GTDB): domain Bacteria; phylum Elusimicrobiota; class Elusimicrobia; order UBA1565; family UBA1565; genus SCTT01. The sequence continues at coordinate 5,495 of JACRDU010000124.1, read as the reverse complement.
ACCACGAGTCCCTGCTGCGCTCGAAGGAGGCCCAGCTCGAGGACCGAAGGCGGCGCCTCGACGAGGAGCATGCGCAGCGCATCGAGGAGGCCGAGGGCTCCGCGCGGGCGCGCCAGGAGAAGGAGTGGAGCCGCCTGCAGGAGCGCCTCGACGTCGAGCGCAAGCTCCTCGAGGAGCACTTCCGCCAGAAGGAGGCCCGCCTCGACGAGGACATCCTGCGGCGTAACCAGGAGGTCCAGGCCCACTACCAGAAGACCGAGGAGGGCCTGACCGCCAAGTACCAGGGAATCCAGAACCAGCTCATCGCCAAGGAGCGCGAGATGTGGGCCGCCCACCAGCGCATGCTGGAGGAGGGCGCCGCGAAGAACCGTGAGGCCCTGGAAGCCGAGCGCGCGGTGCTGGCCGGCGCCTTCCAGGAGAAGGAGGCCCAGCTCTTCGAGCGTCACAAGGCCGAGGAAGCCGCGCTGGCCCGCCAGGAAGCGGCCTTCTTCGAGCGCGAACACGGACTCCAAGAGGAGTTCCGCCGGCGCGAGACCATGCTGGCCGAGAAGTACCGGGCCCTGCAGGACGAGCTCACCGCCAAGGCCAAGGAAGGCTGGGAGGTCCAGTCCCACCGCTTCCAAGAGGCCCTTGCCGAGCACCGCCGCCGGCTCGAGCTCGAACGCGAGGAGCTCGAGGCGCGCACGCGCCAGAGGGAGGCCGAGCTCGACCAGCGCGCCCAGGCCCTCGACGCGGAAGCCGTCCGCCTCAAGGCAGAAGCCGCCGAGTCGGCCCGCGCGCTGGCCGCCGCGCTCGACGAAAAGCTCCGCGCCCGCGAGAAGGAATGGGCGGACCGCCAACGGGTCCTGGAGACGACCGAGTCCGAGCGCTGGGCGCGGCGCGAGCGCGAGCTCGAGGAAGCCCACCGCGCCGCCCTCGACCAGGCCAAGGCCCATTTCACGGCCGAGCTCGACGCCGAGCGCCGCATGCTGGAGACCGGCGACCAGCGCCGGCGCGACGAGCTGGCCCGGGAGTTCATGGCCCGCGAGGCGGACCTCCGGCGCAACCTCCAGGCCCAGCAGAGCGCCTGGCTCCGGGAGCAGGAGGCCGGTTTCGAGTCTCTCCGCCAGGAGCTGCTCGAGAAGCACATCAAGGAGGCCGAGACGCTCCGCGGCGAGAGCGAGGCCCGCATCGCCGTCCTCGAGGCGGAGAAGAACCGCAAGCTGCTCGAAGAGCGCAAGGCGCTCAACGACGAGCACCGCCGGATGGCGGCCGAGCTGGAGGCCCGGCACGAGGCCCTGGCCGCCCGCCTCGACGAGGAGACCGCGCGCCGACGGGCCGCCCTCGAGGCCGAGGCCCAGTCCGCCCTCGAGGCCGAGAAGGCCCTGTTCAAGGAGGCCGACGCCGAGCGCGCCCGGCAGCTCGAGGCGGGCTCCGCCAAGCTGCGCCAGGAGCGGGCCGACCTCGAGGCCCAGCTGGCACAGCTCAAGGGATCCATGACCGCCGCTTTCGACGAGAAGGAGAAGCGCCTGCGGGAGGAGGCCTTCGCCAAGGAGGCCGCCGCGAAGGCCGAGTCCGCCCGCAAGGAAGAGGAGGCCCGCAAGGCCTACGAAGAGGCCGTCTCCCGCGAGAAGTCGCAGCTCGGGGCCCGGCACGAGGCGCTCGAGAAGGCCCTGCGCGACAACACGGCCGCGCGCGAACGGGCGCTGCAGGAAGGCTGGGCCCGGCGCGAGCAGGAGTGGCTGGTACGCCGGGAGGAGGAGGTCCGGGCGGAGCGTGAGCGGCTGGAGGACTCGTTCCGCCAGAAGGAAGCCGCGCTCGAGGCCCTGCGGCAATCCCTGGACGAGCGCTATCAGGCCCGGATACGCGAGCTCGAGGCCACGGTCCGCACCCGGACCCAGCGCCTCGAGGAGGCGATGGCCCGCCAGCAGGAGGAGCTAGAGTCGGGCCGGCTGCAGATGCAGGTCGAGCTGCGCACCCGCGAAGCCCAGCTGCAGGAGGCGCTACGCCAGAAGGAGCTCGAGATGCGCCGCGCCCTCGAGGAGCGCCGCAACGAGCTCTCCAGCCTCGAGGCCGAGTTCCAGAACCGCTCCGTGCGCCGCGAGGCGGAGCTGCGCGAGGAGCTCAGCCAGCGCCAGGCCGAGCTGATCAAGTCGCAGCGCGAGGCCCTGGACCAGGAGCGCCGCGAGGCGGAGGCCGACGCCCTGCGCGTCTGGGAGGAGCGCCGCCGCCAGCTCGAGCTCCAGTACCAGCAGAAGGAGAAGCTGCTCGACGAAGCGGTCACCTCGCGCATGAAGGATTCCGAGGGCGCGCTCGTCCAGAAGGAGAAGGACCTGATCCTGGCCTACGAGGACCGCCTCTTCAAGTCCCGCACGGAGCTCGAGATGTCCTACCGCGCCCGGGAAGAGGCCCTGGAGATGAAGTACCTGGAGCTGGAGAAGCGCATCACCTCCGAGCGCGTCTCCAGGGAGAACGCCTGGAACCTCCAGAAGCAGGAGCTCGTCGACCGCCAGGTCGCCGGCCTGCGCGCCGAGTTCGAGGCCAAGCACGCCGAGCTAGCCGGGCGCACCGAGGACCTGGAGCACCGCCTCGAAGAACGCCGCAAGACGCTGGAGGAGGCGCACGACAAGCGCCGGCGCGAGCTCGAGGCCGCCGTCGCCCAGGAGCGCGACGCCGCGCGCGCCTACCTCGACCGGCGTTCCAAGGAGCTTGAGGACGCCTTCCGCGAGAAGTTCGGAGAGCTGGAGCGCGAGAAGTCGCGCACCGCGGGCTGGCTGCAGCAGAAGGAAGAGGAGCTCCTCGAGCAGCAGCAGCGCCACGAGTCGGAGCTGCGCAAGGCGTGGGAGCTCAAGCAGCTGGAGCTCTCGCACGCCTTCGAGGAGCGCTCCAAGAAGCTCGCCGAGGAGCGCGACTCCCTGCAGAAGGACTACGAGCGCCGCCTGCGCGAGATCGAGCTGCGCGGCAAAGACCGCCCCCACACCAACGACTAACGGCTTCTCATAAGGGTCAGACCCTTACGGAGACTATTTCGTGGTGGCGGTGAAGACGCCGTCCCAGTCGGGGGCCGGGGGTTCCGCGCGGCAGGCCGCGAGCCGGTCTTCGTAGAGGTGGTAGAGCTTGGCCAGGCCCAGGCCCTGCGCTTCGGCCTGCGCGGAGCAATCCTTGAGCAGCCCCTCCGCCTCGTCCCGGCGCTGCCCGCGGTAGGCCGCCAGCAGGCGGGAGTGCTTCTCCTCCAGCGCCTTGAAGGCCGGGTCCGCCGCCAGCGCCTCGTCGCCCAGCAGAGTGAAGATGTGGACCGGGACCGTCTTCCCTTTGACCCGAATGAGGTCCAGCTCCAGGGACGCGAAGCCGGGAGCCGCGTCGCGTGTCTTCGGCCCGATCACGATATCGACCCCATAGCTCTTCGACTGCCCTTCGAGGCGGCTGGCGAGGTTCACGTCGTCGCCCAGGACCGAATAGTCGAAGCGCATGTCGGAGCCCATGTTGCCGACGCAGCAGGGGCCCGAATTGAGGCCGATGCCGGCATGGATGGGGATGTACTTCCTCCCTTCGGACTCCGCCTCGGCGCGCCAGACCTCGTTGAGCGCCTTGAGGTCGCGACGCATCGCCAACGCCGCCCGGCAGGCGTCCACGACGTGGTTGGGGTTGTCGAGCGGGGCGTTCCAGAAGGCCATCACGCAGTCGCCCATGTACTTGTCGATGGTCCCCTTGTGGTCGAGGACCAGCTGGGTCATCGGGGTCAGGTAGCGGTTTATGAAGGCGGTCAGGCCGTGGGCGTCGAACTGTTCGGAGATGGTGGTGAAGCCCCGGATGTCCGAGAACATCAGCGTCATCTCCCGCATCTCACCGCCGAGCTTGAGGCGCGAGGGGTCCTTGGCCAGCTGCTCGACGAGGTCCGGGGACATGTAGCGGCTGAAGGCGCCGCGCACCTGGCGCTTCTCGGCCTCGTTGCGCAGATAGCCGATCAGCGAGGATGAGATGTAGACGGCCACGACGACCAGGGACGGGAGCACCGGGTCGAACAGCAGCCGCTTGCCGAAGAAGTCCCCGTTGAACGCCCGCCAGGAGAGCCAGATGGACGCGCCGACCGTAGCCGCCGTCAGCACCGCGCACCACACCGCGCCGAGCCGACGCATCAGGGCGATCAGCAGGAGGCCCAGGCCGATGAAGAAATACTTCTCCAACGACTCGGCGTAGTCGGGCCGCTCCAGGTAATGCCCGGTCATCACCTGTTCGGCCAGCTCGGCGTGCAGCTCGACGCCCGCCGCCGTGGGGTTGAGCGGGGTGGCGCGGAGGTCCTTGAGCCCCGCCGCGCTGGTGCCGACGAAGAGGATTCCCCCGCCCAACGAGGCCGGGTCGAACCCCTTCTCAAAGACCTTCCAGGCCGGCACCGTGCGCGGCGCCTGGGACCCCGCGTAGTGCAGCCAGACGGCCCCGGTATAGTCGGTCGGGATGAGCAGCGCTCCCTCGGGCGCAGGGATGCGCAGGGCTACGATGCCAGCGTCCCCGCGCAGCACGCGCTCGCCGCTGCCGCCCACCGACTTGAGCATATAGCTCTGCTCGGAGCCGGCCGCCAGGCTCAGCGCCTCGAGGCCGAGAGAAGGCACGAGCTCCCCTTCTGCCCGGAACACCAGGGAGACCCGGCGGATGATGCCGTCGAGGTCGATCGTGGCGTTTATCGACCCGTTGCCCTGCAGCGCCGCCTCGATGGCCGGCCGGTTGACCACGGCCCCCTTATAGACGGGGAGCAGGGGCCGGACGTCGGGGCCTGAGACGCTGACCGTCCGCTTCACCTGGGGCATCGGCCCCGCCTCGGGCGTGAGGCTGAAGCCCATCACCACCGAGGTGCCCGCCTTGCCGGCGGCCGTGATGGCCCGGGCCAGGACGGCGTCGGAGTCCGGCAGGCTCATCAGGCGCGCCCGGACGTCCGCCATCGACGCGGGCAGGCCGCGCGCCACCTCGCGCGGCGAGGCGCGGTCCGCCTCCGGGAGGACCATGTCGAAGGCGACGACCCGCACATGGCCGGCAAGGCGCCCGATGAGGTCGGCCAGCTGGGTCCTCGGCCAGGGCCACTGGCCGAGCCGCCCCAAGGACTCGTCGTCGAGGTCCAGCACGCGCACCCCGACCTCCGGGTCCCAGGAGCGCGGCGAACTGCGCTGATATTGGTCGAAGACCTTCAGCTGGAACGCTCTGACCAGGTCGACGTCCGCGTTGTAGACCGCAACGGAGAGGGCCAGGACCATCCCCGGCAGCAGGACATGCGCCCAACGATGGATGAGGCCCTGGCGCTCTTCGACCCGCTCCTTGAGGCGCTTGGCGCCTTCGGCAAGCATGGCGGGATTATCCCCAATCCGGGAACCCGATTCAATTAGAGGCGTCAGCATTTTCCAATCCGGGAATGAGCCTGAAGAGCGTTGAGGGTCCGTTGCCGTAGTTTGCTGGGTCTTGCCTCCGTTTCTGTTGCCGTTGTCCGTTGAGATTCCAGAACAATGACGCTCCACGGACGCAGAGCGTGT
>JACRDU010000123.1 GCA_016218495.1 Elusimicrobiota bacterium | reverse complement strand
TCACCGACGGCGGCATCAGATACGCCGTCTCTCGATCCACCCTCTTGAAGTTGTAGCTCATGCCCCTCATTCCTCGTACGCGCGCGTGCGCGCGCGTACTGAGAATTATCCTAGCTCAGGAGGGTTTATGCAACAGGCTCTGTGAGACCGGCCAATTATATTTATGGAAGTGAGGGGCCCCCCTGACCCTTGTCATGTATTCTTCAGTCACAATTACGGAGGATTCCCGTACGATGAGCAGGAAGAAGTTCGTCGGAGGGGCCGCCTTCATGGTGCTCCTCGCCGTCTATGGCGCGTCCTATGCGGGGATTGCGCGGGGGCCTGCCGCCAATCTGGCCTATTTCGTCTATTCTGAGGATTCTCGTGTGGATGCGGCGTGCTATTACCTCTTCCTGCCGGCCTATCGGCTCCACCAGCGCCTATGGGAAGCCAGAGACCGCGGCTTCGTCCGGCATAACTGGGACCGCCAATGAGCGAAATCGCCACGAAGTTCCCCGACCTCGGCTATCTCTTGAGCGTAAAGGGCTCCGCCTTTGAGGCCGTCATGGGGTCCGAGTGGGCCGGCAAGCACGCGGAAATACCGCTCTTCCAGCCGCCGGATGCCGTCGGGCGGCTGCTGGAGCGCAATCAACTGGAGGTCTCCGAAATCCGCGCGGCTATGGAGCTGTTCCTCTCCGATGCGCGCGTCTTCGACGACGGCTCGGACGCCGTGGATTCCGTCCGGAGCGCGTACCGGGAGCTCTATCTGCGCCTCGTACCGGACTTCTGGAACGAGCTGGAAGCCAGGCTCCAGGGCAGCTTCGACAACCCCGAGGCCCACCGCCGTGCCGCAATCCTGGGCTTGAGCATGTTCCCGACGGACCCCTGGAAGGACCCGCACTCCTCGAAGATATGGTTCGCCGCAGGGTGGGCTTCGGGTCAGCTCAAGGACCTCGCCCGGGCCGAGAATTACCTCGAGCAGAGCTTGGCCTTGGCGCCGCTGGACGTGCTTACGCTGGGAGAATTGGCGACTCTGAGGCTGGAGCAGGGCCGGTCGGAGGATGGGGCGGCTCTCCTGAACAGGGTCTTGGAGCTGGACCCGAACAATCTTCTCGGCCTGTGCAACTTCGCCGCGCTGTACATCCAGACCGGGGTTGCCGACAAGGCCCGCCCGTACCTGGAGAGGGCCAAGGCCATCGCGCCCGAGGACCACTTCCTCAAGCACCTGCTGGGGAAGCTCCCGCCGTATGATGGCGTCAACGCCGCAGGATGAATATGGGAAAAAACCAAGACCACGACATCGGGCCCGTCCCGCCGGATTTCGAGGCGGAGGCCAAGCAGATCGAGCAATTCATCGAGGGGCTGTTAAGAGACGCAATCGCCAAGAATGCATCACGAATCCTGATCAGCCTCGAAAGCGCCCAGCACCAAGACTTCCCGCACATCGCCGCCTATTGCTTCGTCGGCGACCAGAAGATTCCAAGCCGCCTCAGGTTCCCTGGGAACCTTTGGGCGATGCTCGTAAACAAAATCAAGATACTGTCCAGCTTGGATATCTGTGAAAAGAGGAAATCCCAGAAGGGCCAATTCTCAACATCTGTGGACGGGCACGCGCTCGTGGTCGACATAGAAACTCAGCCGATGGAACTTGGGGAGTGTCTTGTATTCCACTTCCGTGAGGGAAGGGCGAGCGCCGCCTAACGGCGGCGCCTTTTGTTCTTGTGGTTGTGGCGGTAGGGGTTGGAGCCGGAGGAGCGCCCGGCGACTTCCGACCCGGCGGCGCGGGACTGCGCGGAGAAGGACCCGCCGCGCCGGGCGTCCATCTGGAAGCCTTCCACGCCGATGCGCTCGGCCAGCGACGGGTCGTCGACGAAGGGGTTGCGGTTGCCCTGGAAGGACTCCACGACGCCGTTGCGGTTGCGCTCGAACTGGGTCGGCGGGAACTGGCGGTTCCAGCGCAGGAACATCTCGATGCGGGAGTTCCAGAAGTGGTTGGCGACGCCGGGCGGCATGATGGCCTGGTCGCCGTAGCGCACGAAGAAGTAGAGCATCGCGCGGGCGACCCGGCCTTTGGCGGAGTCCGGCGGCTCGAAGAGCCCGTTGCCCATCTTCGCCCCGTAGGCGTTGTGGTACTCGGCCTTGCTGTCGGGCACCTCGCCGAAGGGCAGGCGCCCGCGCATGCTGTTGGGGTGCTGGAAGGTGGCCATCAGGTGGTGCATGTCCGCGCGCATCGGCAGGCGCTCGTTGAAGTAGGACTGCGGCCAGAGGTGCTCCACGTTCATGCCGTTCGTCTCGGTGTAGCCGTCCCCGTCCTGGTCGCCGCGCTCGCGGTAGCGTCCGCCGTCGCCGCCCTGCCCCGGGACGAAGATGCCGGAGTAGGCGTCGACGACGCCGCGCTGGCCTTCCACCTTCACGCTGTCGGCGTCGGTGAAGAGGTAGGACTTGGCCGCGTCGTAGGAGTTGCCGCGGTGGCTCCGGCGCACATCGGCGCGCAGCGCGTCGCGCAGCGCCGCGCCGGACGGGCCGGCGGCCGTTTGCGCCGCCGGCTCGGCCTGCACCGCCGCGGGAGCCTCGGCGCGGCCGACGGTCCCGTCGAAGAGCTCGGCCAGGCGGGCGGCGGCCTGAGGGGAGACGACGGGCTGGGCAAAGAGATGGGAGACGGCCTTCGCGGTGGGAGCGCCCTCGCGCCAGGCCAGGGCCTCGGAGATGGCCTTGGCCTGCCCGGTCTGCTTGGAGGCCTTCTCGGCCTTGAGCTGGCCGACCATGTCGCCGAAGGTCTGGCGCTGCCCGCGGGCCTTGGCGGCGTTGGCGCCCGCGGCCGGCTCGGCCAGGGAGGCGGCGGCGTTGGAGGAGGGGAGGGTGGCGCGCAGCGACGCGTCGGCGGCGGCGGCACGGCCGAGGGCGGCGAGCGGGGCCGGGGAGCCGGGGGTCGGCAGGACGCTGGCCGGCAGCTGCAGCGACGGGGAGACGATGGTGTTGGGGAGCGTGGGGTGGATGGAGGCGGCCATCGCCCCGACGGCGCCGACCCCTCCCAGAGCGCCGGCCGGGACCTGGACCGGGACAGGAGAGACCCGGACCTGAGCGAAGAGCGGCGACGCTCCGAGAAGGCAGGTCAGAACCAGCGCGGCGAGCCGTTGGCCTCTCATGTTTTTAGGATGCCCGATTCCCGGAAGGGTCGCCTGGGCCGTAAGGGGAATAATCGCGGGGCCATTGGACCTATAAGAGGTAAGGGGGAGGTAAGGGGCTATGGCGCTCCCCGCCCCCGCCTGCTACGCTAACCTCAGAGGTGGACTGCCATGCAAACCCTCCAGAAGCCAAAAGGATTCTCTCTCGACCGCTTGCTCAACGACCCGGTGGCCATGTTCGGGGCGCTGGGCGCGATGGGAGCGCTGGTCCTGACGGTCTGGTTCGTGGCAGGCCGCAACGCGCCCCGGGACGAGGAAGCCTCGGGCGGCGGTTTTGCGGCCCATTCCGCGGGGGCCGCGAAACCCGCGGCGGCGGTCGCCGGGTCGAACCTCGGGGTCGCCAAGCTCAAGGGGAAGGCGTCCGCCGGAGCCCTGCCGGAGGTGCTCAAGGACGCGGGGAGCTCGGCTAGCGCTTCGGCCGACGGGACGGTGACCGGGACGATGGCGGAGATCGCGGCCGCTCAGAAGGCGGAGGACGAGAAGGCGGCTGGGGAGGCGGCGGCGAAGCGCAAGGCCATCCCCGTCGAGTCCTCCGGCCGGGGCCATGTCCCGGGCATGGCCGTCGATTCCACCAAGCTGGCCGCCGCGGGCCAGGGCGGCTTCGGGGCTCCGGGGGGCCTCAGCAACTCGGATTTCAGCGCCGCGGCCGGCGGCGCGGCGTCGGCGGCCGCTCCGGCGGGCTCCGGGGGCTCTGCCCCCGTCCTCGACGGCCGGGTCGCGCCCGCCTCCGAGCTCGGCGAAGGCGGTCCGCTCGCGTCCGCCGCGGCGGGAGGCGGCCGTCAGGCGGTGGCGGGCTCGAGGCCCTTCGCGCGCAGCCAGACCGCCGGAGGGAACGGCCCCGCCGCGTCCGCGGCTTCGGCGCGCCGGGCCACCGGAGGCATCGCGGGCGGCGGGACGGCGGGGCTGCCGTTAGGGGCGGGCGGACCGGGCTTCAGCGACGGGTCGGCGACGTTCTCCCGCCCTGCGTCGGGAGGGGGGACGAGCGCGGAATCGGCGATGGCGGGCGGCGGGTCCGAGCGCATGGCCTCGGCCGGCGGCGGGGCGCCGGCCTTCGCCGGCGGCGTAGGCTCAGGGAGGGGGGCGCTGGCCCTCTCGGGCGGCGAAGGGGCGTCCGAGTCGTCCGCGAAGGCGACGACGGTCGCCTCGAAGAAAGAGCTCACCGACCAGGCCGCCAAGCACCTCGAAACGGCGCAGTCTTACCGGGGTTCCGTCGTGCTGCCGCTGGCCAAGCGCGAGAAGAGCAACGCGCTCTTCTTGGAGGGGCGCCTCATCGCCGCTTCGGCGATTCTGGGCTCCCTCGACCGGCAGCTCGCCATCGAGCAAGGGGTCTTCAAGGCGTCCCCGGCCGCCAAGGAGGCGCTGGCCAACTCCCGGGCCATGATCAACGGGGGGAAGGACTCCCTGAAGGCGCGGGTGGATTCCTCGGCGGCGGACATGGCCGCGGGCGCGGTCAGCATCATGTCCATCCCGGATAAGTGCGACTTCCGGCCCATCCTCAAGGAGAACGTCTTCCATGCCTGGAATCCGTTCAACCATCCCGGCTACAAGGGCCGCATGGTGGTGGTGGACGGGCAGAGGGGCTACTACACCGAGGAGGAGACGACTCTGGACCTCCACGGCGTGGCGACGAAGGGGCAGGACCTCTTGGAGGGGGCCGCGCGCCGCGCCAGCAACGTCAGCAAGGAATCCGCCTCCGGAATCCGTTTGGTGGACCCCGAGTTCGGCCCGGCCATCGACGCGCTCAAGGTGCCCGACCCCAAGGGGGCCGCGCGCCTGGCCTCCGTGGCGGGACGGATCAAGGACGACCTCGGCAGGGTCTCCAGCGTCCTGCCCGACCAGGTGACCGACAGCGTCTCGATCGGCACGCAGGCCCAGGGCGACCTCCAGAAGTCCACGGAGAAGGGCTACGGCGACGTCCAAGGCCTGGCCAGGAAGGTGGGGGAACGGCGCCTGGGCTATCCCGACAGCACCGAGCGGGACGCGCTCGACCGGAGCATGGGCAACGCCACGCGCGCCTCGGGCCAGGCGCTCTCGGCGGTCAACTCGCTGCAGGGCACGGGCGCGGACTCGATGTTCGTTCTCACCGAGGCCTCGCGCGCCTCGACCTACGCGATGATCGACCTCTGCCACAGCCACGACCACCTGAAGGCCTTGGCGGGAAAGGCCAAATAAGCCTTCAGCGCGGCGGCGCGGCGTCGAGGACCATCAGCTTCTGCCAGATCTTGCGCGACAGGCCCGTGGTGAGGTCCTCGATCTCGTCGACCGCCGCCAGGGCGGCCTCGTCGTCGAAGGTCTGCGCGTAGACCGCCGCGACCTTCCCGATGACGGCCAGCGTCTCCGAGCAGTAGTCCAGGTAGCGCGAGAGCTCGAAGGGGGACAGGGCGCGCTTGGGGGAAGAAGCGGTGTCGGCCCCCTGCCGTGCGATGCGGTCCGGGTCCTTGGTCAGCTGGTGCATGTCCACGATGTGCGCCAGCGAGCGCAGCTCGTGCAGGGCCTTGAGCGCGCGGGCGCGCTTGAGGCGGCGCTCGGTGCTCATCAGGAAGAACGCCGCGGCGCCGATGAGCACGAGCTCGTTGGTGCCGGCCTCGATGAACTGCACGAGGGAGGCGACGTCGTGCAGCCGCCACTCCAGGCGCAGGTCGCGCAGCAGGACGGCCAGGGCGCCCAGCATCGCCAGCACGAAGGCCCCGACCCCCAGGCGCAGCGGCCAGTGCGGGCGGGAGATCTCCAGAGCCCTCTCCCGGGTCTGCCTGGAGACTTCGACGAGCTCGCGGCAGAGCTTGGACAGGCTGGAGCCCGGGAAGCGCTCGTCCACGCGGGCGCAGAGCTGCTCGGCGGTCGCGATGATGCGCTGGGGGTCGAGCTGGCGGTACACGCCCTCCGAGTGTAGGGCTCGGGGCGGGTCCTGTCAATCTGCTAACATCGGAAAATGAAACACTCCCCAGCGTTCCTGAAGGCCGTCGAGGACGCCAAGACCCGCGTCAAGGAGCTGACCATCCCGGAGTACAGGGAGCGCGTGGCCAAAGGCTGGAAGCCGGTCCTCGTGGACGTGCGCGAGGACGCGGAGTGGGCCGCCGGACGCCTGCCGGGAGCCGTCCACATCGGCAAGGGGGTCATCGAGCGCGACATCGAGGCGAAGTGCCCGGACGCGGGGGCCGAATTGGTGCTCTATTGCGGCGGGGGTTTCCGCTCCGCGCTCGCGGCCGACGCCCTCCGGAAGATGGGCTATGCCAGGGTGTGGTCGCTCGACGGCGGCTGGCGCGGCTGGACCGAGGCCGGGCATCCGACCGAGCGCTGAGCCCCCCCATTTGCTAGACTCCAGCGGCGCCGAGCCATGGAGATAGGGATCGTCGGGCTTCCCAATGTCGGCAAGTCAACGCTCTTCAACGCGTTGACCTCCGGGCACGCCGCCTCCTCCAACTACCCCTTCACGACCATCGAGCCCAACGTGGGCGTGGTCCTCGTCCCCGACGACCGCCTCAAGCGCCTGAGCGCCATCTTCGCCCCGAAGAAGACCACCCCCGCCGCCGTGCGCTTCGTGGACATCGCCGGGCTGGTCAAGGGGGCGTCCTCGGGGGAGGGCCTCGGCAACAAGTTCCTCTCCCATATCCGCGAGGTCGACGCCGTGCTGCACCTGGTGCGCCTCTTCAAGGACCCCGACGTGGTCCACACCCTGGGCGAGGTGGACCCTGGCCGCGACATCGACATCATCGAGACCGAACTGGCCCTGGCCGACCTCTCCAGCGTCGAGAAGCAGTGGGACAAGGTCAACGGCAAGGCGCGCACGGGCGACAAGGAGGCCCGCAAGCAGCTCGAGGTGCTCGAGGCGCTCAAGAAGTGCCTGGGCGAGGGCAGGCCGGCGCGGGTGCTCGGGCTCCCGGAGAAGGAGGTCAAGGACTTCGGCCTGCTCACCTCCAAGCCCGTCCTCTACGGCGGCAACACGGACGAGAAGCCCGACCCGGCCGTGCTGGCCTCGTTCGAGAAGGCGGTCAAGGACCGAGGCGGGAAGGCCATCGCCCTGTGCGGAAAGATCGAGGCGGAGATTCTGCAGCTCCCCGAGGAAGACCGTCCTGCCTTCCTGGCCGACCTGGGAGTCGACAAGACCGGCCTCGAGCGGGTCATCCGTGCCGCCTACGACCTCCTGGGCCTGCAGAGCTTCTTCACCGGCGGCCCCGACGAGGTCCGCGCCTGGACGGTGCGCAAGGGCTGGAAGGGCCCCCAGGCCGCCGGGGTCATCCACACCGATTTCGAGAAGGGCTTCATCCGGGCCGACGTCTATTCCTACGCCGACCTCGACAAGCACGGCGGCGAGGCGGCTTTGCGCGAGAAGGGCCTCATCAGGTCGGAAGGCAAAGAGTACGTGATGCGCGATGGCGACGTCTGCTTCTTCAAATTCGCCAACTGAATCAGCGGTGACCCCGCGCTGCCGCCACTTCGGCGTCTGCGGCGGCTGCCGTCTGCAGGACATGTCCTACGAGGACCAGGTCGCCCTCAAGCGCGAGCGCCTCTGCGAGCTCCTCAAGCGCATCTCCCACGCCGGGCCTAAAGCCTTCCACGCGTCCCCGGAGCCCTGGTACTACCGCAACAAGATGGAGTTCTCCTTCCAGGACGTCTTCCCCGCGCCGGCGGCCGGGGAGGACCCGATGCTGCTGGGCTTGAAGGTCCGCAACCGCTGGGACAAGGTGATGAACCTCGAGGAGTGCCACCTGATGTCCCCGGAGGTCCCCAAGCTCATCGCCGCCGTCCACGCCTGGGCGCGCCGCGAGGGGCTCGAGCCCTACAACCTGCACAAGCACACGGGGTTCCTGCGCCACCTGCTGGTGCGCGAGGGCAAGAACACCGGGGAACGGCTCGTCAACATCCTGACGACCGAGGGGAAGTTCCCCAAGGACTCCTTCCTGCAGGCCGTGCGGTCCGCCTGTCCGGCGACGACGGTCCTGCGCGGCGTGCACGCCGAGGCCTCGGACGTCGCCGTCTCCAAGGGCGTGGAGGTCCTCTACGGCCCGGGCACCATCACCGAGAAGCTGCTCGGGCGCTCCTTCCGTGTGTCCCCCTACTCCTTCTGCCAGACCAACACCAAGGGGGCCGAGGTCCTCTACGGCCTCATCCGCTCCTGGGTGGGCCCCATCAAGCCCAAGACCCTGCTCGACCTCTACTGCGGCGGCGGCGGCATCACCTTGTCGGTGGCCGACCTCTGCGAGCGGGTGATGGGCGTCGAGCTCGTCGAGTCGGCCATCGAGGACGCGCGCCACAACGCGGCGGCCAACACGGTGACGAACTGCGACTTCATGGCCGCCAAGGTCGAGGACATCCTGCCCGGCCTGGCCGCGCAGAAGATCGACGTGGACTGCGTCATCACCGACCCGCCGCGCTCGGGCCTGCACCCGTCGGCGGCCAAGGCGCTCAAGGACATGGCGCCGTTGTGGGTCATCTACGTGTCCTGCAACCCCAAGGCCATGGTCGAGGACCTGCGGCGGCTCTCCGACCTCTACGACATCCACGCCGTGGAAGGGGTAGACCTCTTCCCGCACACCGACCACATGGAGTCCGCGGCGCTGCTGCGCCGCATCTACTAGCCGGCCGGCTGGCCGTCGTTCCGGGCCCCGAAAACAATCACGACGCCGATGTCCGTAGGCGGCAACTGCGTTGCTACGCCTCAAGGGACCCCTAGCGTTCCTTCGCTCCCGGAGAGGCCCCGTGACTCGGAAACCAGCCGCCGTTGAGAAGACGCCCCCGGAAGTATCGGCATGCGCACGCCTGCCTGATGAGGAAAAGGCGGCGGCCATCGTCGACCGCCACTTGAAGAAGCGCCTCCATATGATCAGCCTCCTCCAGGACATCCAGGAGGCCTTCGGCTATCTGCCGGAAGCCGCGCTCAAGGTCGTATCAGAACGGACGGGCCGCCCGCTGGTGGATGTCTACGGCGTGGCCACGTTCTACAAGCTGTTCCGTTTCAAGCCGCGCGGCCGGCAGCTCCTGTCGGTCTGCCTGGGCACCGCCTGCCATGTGCGCGGCAGCGCCCAGGTCGCCGAGGAGCTAGGCAAGAAGCTCGGCGTCAAGCCGGGCGAGACCTCCGCCGACGGCGAGTTCACGCTCGAGACCGTCAATTGCCTCGGCTGCTGCGCCATCGGCCCGGTGGTCGTGAAGGAAGGCCGTTATCACGGGCAGGTGACTCTGAAGGAGCTGGGCGGGCTGGTCAAGAAGGACGGCTCCGCCAACGGCGACGGGAGGGCGGGATGATCCGGGTGCGGGTGAAGTGCGGGCGCTGCAGCGAGAGCCTGATGGACGAGCAGATGCAGATCGACGGCCGCCCTTCCATAAGGGTCGTCGCCAAGTATGGGACGAAGACGGGGATCCTCAATCTGAGCAGCAATTACGGCAGCTATCGCATCAATTCGGAGATCGAATTGAAAAAAGGCGCCATCGCCCGCCTGTCCTGTCCGCACTGCAAGAAGGAGATGCGGGGGAGCCGGAGCTGCGAGAAGTGCAAGGCCCCGATGATCCCCCTGGCGCTCCAGGAAGGCGGAATCGTCCAGATTTGCGCACGTCGGGGCTGCAAGAAGCACTGCGTCGAGTTCGAAGACCCCGAGGCGGAGCTGCGGGCATTCTACGGCGCCTACTCGACTTTCTATAAAGGATAGGGCGATGGCAAAATCGAAGAAGCTGCGATCGGTGGCGGACTACGACCGGGCGCGCAAAGAGGCGTCCGCGCAGCGCAACGCCTACGAGGCACGCATCAGCATCGGGTGCACCAGCTGTTCCGCCTCGGACGGCCGAGCCCTCCTGGAGGCGTTCCAGGCCGAGGTGGCGCGGCGGGGCCTGCAGGAGAAGGTCCTGGTCCGCCTCTCCGGCTGTCACGGGTTCTGCGCGAAGGGCCCGCTCGTCGTCTTCGTGCCGCACCGCATCTGCTACCTGAAGGTGAAGCCCTCGGACGTCCCGGAGATCATCGAGGAGACGGCGCTCAAGAACAACGTCATCGACCGCCTCGTCTATAGGGACCCGAAGACGGGGCAGAAGTGCCAGCTGGAGAGCCAGATCCCGTTCTACAAGCGGCAACTGCGGCTCATCATGGACTACAACAAGCGCCTCGACCCGCGCGATATCGGGTCCTACTTCGCCATCGACGGCTACGAGGGGCTGATCAAGGCCCTCACCCGCATGGAGCCCGAGGACGTCATCCTCGAGGTGAAGAACTCCGGCCTGCGCGGCCGGGGAGGGGCGGGATTCCCCACCGGCTTCAAGTGGGAGTTCTGCCGCAAGGCCAAAGGGTCCTCCAAGTTCATCATCTGCAACGCCGACGAGGGGGACCCGGGCGCCTATATGGACCGCTCGGTGATGGAGTCGAATCCGCACAGCGTGCTCGAGGGTTTGATCATCGGCGCATACGCCATCGGAGCCGATGAAGGCTATGTCTACATCCGCAACGAGTATCCGATCGCCGTCGAGCACATCAAGCTGGCCATCGCCCAGGCCTATGAGGCGGGGCTGTTGGGGAAGGACATCCTCGGCACCGGCTTCAGCTTCGACGTCCATGTCGAGCGCGGAGCCGGCGCCTTCGTCTGCGGCGAGGAGACCGCGCTCATCGCCTCCATCGAGGGGCGCCGCGGCGAGCCGCGCCAGCGGCCGCCGTTCCCCGCCACGAAGGGCCTCTACAACAAGCCGACCAACATCAACAACGTGGAGACCCTGGCCAACATCCCGCTGATCCTCACCCGGGGCGGGAGCTGGTACTCGCACTTCGGGACACGCAACTCCAAGGGAACGAAGATCTTCTCCCTCGTGGGAAAGGTGCGCAACACCGGCCTGGTCGAGGTCGCCATGGGCTCGACCTTCCGGGAGATCATCTACGACATCGGAGGGGGGATCCAGGACGACCGCCCGTTCAAGGCCGTCCAGACCGGAGGTCCGTCGGGGGGCTGCGTGCCGGCGGAGCACCTCGACCAGGCCATCGATTACGAGAGCCTTTCCAAGCTCGGCACCATCATGGGCTCCGGCGGCATGATCGTCATGGATGACAGGACCTGCATGGTCGACGTGGCGCGGTACTTCATGAGCTTCCTGCGCAACGAGTCCTGCGGCAAATGCCTGACCTGCCGCGAGGGGACGCAGCGCCTGTGGGAGATCCTCGACGATATCTGCGAGGGGCGCGGGAAGCCCGGCCACCTGCCGTTGATGGAGGACCTCGCCCATTGCGTCAAGGACGCCTCCCTGTGCGGCCTGGGCCAGACGGCCGGGAATCCCGTCCTGAGCACCCTGCGCTACTTCCGGGACGAGTATGAGGAGCACATCAGCGAAAAGCGCTGCCGGGCGGGCGTCTGCAAGCCGCTCATCGAGTATCGCGTCGTGGCGGAGAAGTGCGTCGGCTGCCTGCTCTGCAAGAAGGCCTGCCCGCAGGACGCCATCACCGGGGAGCTCAAGCAGGCGCATGTGATAGACGGGGAGCGCTGCATCAAGTGCGGGCTGTGCTACGCGGCATGCAAGTCGGATGCCGTCGAACACGTCAAATCGAGAGACCTATGCCACGCGTAACCATTGACGGGCTGGATTTGGACGCCGAGCGCGGCGACACCCTGCTCGACGCGGCGCGCCACCTCGGGATCGAGGTTCCCACGCTGTGCCACATGGAGGGGCTCACCCCCTGGGGCGGCTGCCGCCTCTGCATCGTGGAGGTCGGGGCGGGCACCCGGTCGAGGCTGGTCACCTCCTGCACCTATCCGGTCGAAGAGGGCCTGAAGGTCCGCACGAACTCCAAATGGGTCATCAAGACCCGGCGGATGGTGATCGAGCTGATGCTCGGGGCCTGCTCCGGCTCGAAGGAGCTCCAGGACCTCGCGGCCAAGTACCGCATGGAGGAGATGCGGTTCAAGCCGCGCCATGACGACTGCATCCTGTGCGGCCGGTGCGTGCGCATGTGCGACGAGCAGATGACGGGCTCGGCGATCGGCTTCCTCGGGCGCGGGCAGAGCCTTACGATCAACACGCCGTTCGACAAGCCGTCGGCGGCATGCCGCCGCTGCGGCGGGTGCATGTACGTGTGCCCGATCTGCACCTTGCGCTGCCAGGGGCCGGACGCCCCCACCGAGGTCTGCGGACGGTGCGGCAGCATGGCGCCCACCTGCAGCGATGTTTTCGAGGATTACACGTGCTACATGGGGGCCGCGGGGGACTGCGGGACCTGCGTGCGCGAAGAGAAGAAGACGGCCGCATCCTTGTTCTGCGCGCCGGAGCCGGCGAAAGTCACTGTGGGAGGGAAATAGGATGAGTTTGATCAAACAGAACGCCAGCGCGGCGACGCTCACGAAGAACCGGACCGAGGGCTCGGTCTGCATCAGCGGCCTCTGCGCCACCTGCGTGGACGGCTGTATCGGCATGTGCGAGGTGGGCCGTTCGGCCATACGCTCCCACGAGGTCATCTATCCCCAGCCGTTCGGGATGATCACCACCGCCGCCGAGAAGCGCTATCCGGTCGATATGTCGCACTTCAACATCATGGGCTCCTGCGTCGGCGCCCACGGGATGCCGGAGGACTCCGACAAGGCCATCTTCCCGAACGTGAACCTGGAGACGAGGTACGGCGCCGGCACGGGGATCAAGGTGAAGCTCCCGATCGTGTTCGGAGGCATGGGCTCCACGAACATCGCGGCCAACAACTGGGAAGGCCTGGCGGCCGGCGCGGCCGTGGCCGGGGTCGTGCTCACCGTCGGCGAGAACGTCGTCGGCATGGACCCCGAGTCCAAGATCGTGAAGGGCCGCGTCGTCGACAGCCCGGAGCTCGCGCGGCGGGTGAAGCTGTTCAGGGACTGGCAGCGCGGCGGCTACGGCGCCGTCGTCATCCAGGCCAACGTCGAGGATACCCGCCTGGGCATCCAGGAATACTCCATCGAGAAGCTCGGCGTGAAGGCGGTCGAGCTGAAATGGGGGCAGGGCGCCAAGGACATCGGCGGCGAAGTGAAGATCAAGCAGCTCAAGAAGGCCCAGCTCCTCAAGGACCGGGGCTATGTCGTCCTCCCGGACCCGTACGACAAGGCGGTCATCGCCGCCTTCGAGAAGGGCACCTTCACCGAGTTCGAGCGCCATTCCCGCGTCGGGATGGTGAGCGAGGAGTCATTCATGAAGCGCGTCGCCGAGCTGCGCAAGGCCGGCGCCAAGTGGATCCAGCTCAAGACCGGAGCCTACCGGCCGGTCGACCTGGCCCGCGCCGTGAAGTACGCCTCCATGGCCAAGCTCGACCTGCTGACCGTCGACGCCGCGGGGGGCGGGACCGGGATGAGCCCCTGGAAGATGATGAACGAGTGGGGCTTGCCGCCCGTGGAGATGTTCTCGCTGATGTGGAAGTACTGCGACACGCTCGCCAAGCGGGGGGAGTACGTCCCGCCGATCGCCGTCGCCAGCGGCTTCGTGTTCGAGGACTCCTGGTTCAAGGGCCTCGCGATGGGCGCGCCGTACGTCAAGCTCATCGAGATGGCGCGCGCCCCCCTGACGGCGGCGATGGTCGCCAAGACCATCGGCAAGAAGCTCGAGCAGGGCACGCCGCCGGTGTTCGTGGAGCGCTTCGGGAAGTCGATCGACGAGGTCTTCGTCGAGGCCGGACATCTTCGCCAGATGCTCGGCAAGGACTTCGACAGGCTCCCCGCCGGGGCCATCGGGGTCTACTCCTACCTGACGCGCTGCGCGCAGGGGATGCGCCAACTGATGGCCGGAGCGCGGAAGTTCTCGCTCGAGCATATCAAGCGCGACGACATCTGCGCCCTCACCCGGACCGCCGCCGACATCAGCGGGATCCAGTACGTGATGGACGTCGATAAGGAAGAGGCCGAGAAGGTCCTCGCCGGGAAGTAGCCGCTGCCGGCCGAACGGCGAAAAGGCCCCCCGCACCGCGCGGGGGGCCTTTTCGCCGAATGCGGGGGGCCCTTAGCGGAAGGTGCAGTGCCGGGGCTTCTCGATGCCGGCCCGTTCCTGCAGGCTCTTGAGCTTGGGCATGGTCAGGTTGATCTGGATGACCAGCTCGTACATGGACTCCTCGGCGCCCGTGAAGGACATCCTGCAGATGTCCTTGGCCAGGGACTCGAACTTCTTGCCCATCTCCTTTTCGACCTTCTGCTCGGGCTTCACATGCCTGCCGTAGAGGCCGTAGAGCTCTTCGAGGCCCCGGCTCTGCATGCGCCAGAGCGCGATGCAGGCCGTTCCGGTGCAGGTGTAGTCGAAGAGGTCCGAGAGGTGGTCCGCCTCGCGGCAGAGCCTGGCCCCGGGGTCCTCGGCGCAGGAGAGCACGGCGGGAGGCTGGGGAGCGACTTCGGCCCCTGCTATCCTGGGTCCCTTGGCCGCCAGGGCCCGCATCTGCGGGAGGTCGGCCGTGAATGCGGGGAGCTGCAGGCCGGCCCTGAGGCCTTCCAGCGAGCCGGCCTCGACGCCGGCCGGCAGGGACGACAGCAGGAGCAGAAGAAACGGCGCTAATGTTTTCATGGGACCTCCGGACACCCCATGGTAGCCCAAGGGGGCGGGGAACCAACAGAGGGGCGCAGGTCCTCTTGTTCCACAGGCCTTAAGGCCCGGGATAATGCCGAGCGGGCGGCCTCAGCCGGCCGTCTTCGCCCAGGCCCTGACGGCCTCGAACTGCGCCTCGCCGTAGAGGCCGGCCTCGCGCACCACCGCGTCCCAGGTGCCCGAGCCCAGGTAGCCGTGGGACTTGAGGGGGTGGAGCGACGCTTCGGTGCCCGCGTCGGTCCGGACCCAGCGCCGGAAGGTCGGCACCGTGAAGTCGGAGAGCGCCATCGCATGCGCGGTCAGGACCTCGGGGACGATGGCGTCCCGCTCGGCCTTGGTCTGCAGGTCGAAGAGCTCCGAGCTCGCAACATAGAAGGCGTTGAGCTCCACCTTCTCCTTGTCGAGCAGGGGCAGCACGTCCTTCATGAACACCGAGCCGGCCGCGCAGCCCTGGATGAAGACCGTGGCCTTCTTCGAGGAGCGGCGCAGGGCGTAGACGCCCTGCACGGCGGCCGCCGGCCCGGGGAGGCCCGCCGCGCGGCGGTCCAGCATGGGCAGGGCCGGGCGCGTGACGAAGGGGGCCAGCAGGGCCGGGCGCGCGTTGAGCCCGGCCACGAGGAGCGGCCAGAGCTCGGCCGGGTCCCAGGGCGTCAGGGTGATGGCGGTGCCCTGCGCGAAGTTCTCCTGGATGAGCTGCAGAGACTGCGGGTCGGCGTGCGTGGGGCCGTCCTCTCCCGTCATGGGGCCGGCGTGGGCGTTGACCATGATCCAGGTCCGGTAGGGCTTGCCGTCCACATGCCTGCGGGCGTGCTGGCCGATGCAGTGCAGGCGCGCCGCGACGTGCTCCAGCGCGGCGATGAAGGCGGAGTAGGAGCTCGACACGCCGATGTGGGTCCCGAAAGAGGAGACGCCGGCCATCACGCAGCCCATGCCGTCCTCGCAGATCCCGCCGACGTTGACGATGCGGGCCCCGGGGTTCTGCCCGGCGTGATAGTTCCCGGGGGGGAACCCCTTGGCCAGCGGCGCCAGGCTGGTAGATTCGGAGAGGTCCGCCGCCGTGCCGATGAAGGCGCCCTTGGTCCAGCGGTTGAGGTGGCCCAGGGTCTCGCCCAGGGCGGCGCGCGTGGAGACAGCCTTCCCCGGCTCGAAGACCAGCGCGGGCGGCGGCTTGGCCGGGTCGAAGGCGGTCGAGGTCAAGAGCTCCAGGCGGGGGGCGTCCTTGCGCGGGCCCCGATTGGCCCGGCGCAGGCGCTCGGCGGAGCCGCGCACCCGGGCGGCGGCCCAGCGCGCCAGCTCGGGCTTGGCTTCCAGGGCGGAGCGGAAGGCCAGCAAGGTGTCCCAGTAGGCCTTCTCCACCGAGACGAGGTCCTTGGCGGGCGTCAGCCGCGGCAGGGCTCCGAATTGCTCCTCGAAGGGCTTCACCGCATCGTAATAGGCCGGCGAGCACATCCCGTGTCCGGCGCCGTGTGACTTCTTCCCCTCGATGCCGTAGTGCCAGCCCTTCACCGTCTTGTAGACGACGGCGGTGGGGACGCCGGTCGACAATGACAGCGCCTTGCGGATGCCGGCATGGACGTGCCCGGCGTCGTGGCCGTTGGGGACGAAGATGACATTGAAGTCGTGCAGGCGCAGCAGCTCCAGCGGGTTCCACTGGACATAGTCCCCGGGCTTGCCGTCCGCGGGGCAGACCCGGTCGGAGTCGATGGAGGCCTGGTTCCAATCGACGTGGAGGATCAGGCGCTCGAGGCCGGCGGTGGCGGCCCCGGCCAGCGCCTCCTGGACGCGGCCCGGGGTCAGGCCGCCTTCCCCTTCGATGACATGGACCAGCGGCCCGCCGGGCCCGTAGGAGTCGGTGGCCGAGAGCGCGTAGCCGACGGCTCCGCCCAGACCCACGCCGCTGGCGCCGGTGGCGAAGGGGACGAACGGCGTGCTGGGCGACGGGTGCCCGTCCAGGGCCTTCGACTTGAACTGCTTGAAGAGGGGGGTGGGCTGGGTGGGGTTGCGCCGGAAGCCCAGCAGGTCCTCGAGGCGCAGGCGGTGCGCGGGGTCGGAGGGCAGCAGGCCGGGCTCCCCGATGCGGACCAGTTCGTCGCGCAGCGCCCACATGGCGTAGAGGCCCATGGCCTTGTGGCCGGCGGCGTAGACGATGGCGTCGGCGTGCGGGGCCCAGGGCTCGGAGACGTCGTAGGCCATCGTCTCGAAGAGCAGCGCCGCCACGGTCTTGCCCGAGGAGATGCTGCCCCCGGGGTGGCCGGAGGAGGCGAAGTTGTAGAGCGTGGCGCACAGCGACCGGTAGACGGCGTCGAGCGCCTCGTACATCGCGGCGTCGGGGGCCGCCTCGCGCGCGGCGCGCTCGAAGACGCCCTTGCGCGGGCGCAGGCGGAAACGGAAGGGAGCCGCTTCAAGGGCGGCGGCGGCGCGGATTTCTTCTCTGTTCATAGGAAGACCTTCTCCGGGTCGATGGTGTCTCGCAGCAGCGAGAGTTCGTGCGGGGTCGGGGCCGGCAGGCGCTCAAGGGCCGGCAGGACGGGGAACGAGAAGCCGGTCTCGGCGCGCACCTGCGTCTCGGCGACCCCCGGCTGCAGCGCGACGAGCCGCGCGCGCCGGGTCTCCGGCGGGAAGTCGAAGACGGCCAGGTCGGTCACCAGGCGGTGCGGCCCGGTGTCCGGCGCCAGCCCGGCGCGCTCGCGCGCCCCGGGGCCGTCGAGGTAGCCCGGGGTGGTGATGAAGTCGACGTTCTCGACGAAGCGCTTCTTCTCGTGCCGCATAAGGATGATCGTCCGCCAGACCAGCGACCCCACGTCGTTGGCCCCGCCCGAGCCGGGCAGACGGACCTTGGGGTCGTCGTGGGCGCCGATGACCGTGGTGTTGAGGTTCCCCCACGGGTCCACCTGCGCCCCGCCCAGGAACCCGTCCATGATCAGGCCCCTTTGAGCGGTCTCCATTATACCTGTCAGGCCCTCCGCCGCGTAAGCGCGCTCGAAGGTCCGCGCCTCGCCCACGCCGAGCGGCAGGTGGTCGAGGGGGGAGCCGATGCCGCCGAACTCGAAGATGCAGACCAGGTCCGGCGCGCAGGTCTTCTTGGCCAGCGCGGCCGCCAGCATCGGCAGGCCGGTCCCGACGAACACGGTCGTGCGGCCGGTCATGAGGCGTGCGGCGGAGACGATGAGCGTCTCGACTGCGCTGACTTCAAGGGCGGGCATGGCGCAGTCCCTCCAGCCGGTCCAGGCCCACCTTGCGCCGGTAGGCCATATGGTCGGGCAGGCCGTTGACCCACTCGTCGAGGAAGGCGCGCGTCCCTTCCTCGGTGGCGATGGCCTTCAGGTATGCCTTGATGTGCTCCTCGTCCCGGCGGTAGAGGCCGCAGGTCTCGCCGGGGTGCGCGCCGAAGGGCGCATGGACGACGGCGTCGACCAGGTAGAACGGGATGATGGTCCGTTCCGGCGTGCGCCGGATGACCGCCTCGTCGACGATCTCCTCGGCCGTGACGATCAGGCGCTTGGCCGCCCGCGCGATGTCGGGCGCGAACCCGGTGATGCCGTCGATCTGGCAGTTGCCGTTGACGTCGGCGCGGTGGACGTGGATGACGGCGCAGTCGAGCTGCAGCGCGGGCAGCAGGGCGACCTGGATGCCGGTGTAGGGGTCGCGCATCGTGCGCACGCCGCTGGACTTGAGGGTGTCCGAGCCCAGCATCGAGCGCGTGGGCAGGAAGGGCAGGCCCATCCCGGCCGCCTTCAGGCGCCAGGCCAGCGCCCCGTTCGACCATTCGCGCGCCTTGAGCTTGCCCTTCTCCACCGCGCGGCGCAGCACCGGGGAGAGGCCGTAGGCCTCGTAGCCGACGTAGGCCAGGTCGAGCGCGGAGATGCAGCCCGAGGCGACGAGCAGGTCCACGTCGATCAGCCCCTGCCCGAGCAGGCGCAGGCGCTTGCGCCCCTGGCGAACCACCTCGCGGACGATCGACAGCGGGCAGCGCACCGTGCCGTAGAGCTCGAAGCCGATATAGTCGCCGTCCTTGATGAAGCGCTTCACCGCCTCGTGCTCGCCCATGATCTTCGGGACGGGGCGCAGTTCCTTCTCGTCGCGGTTGAAGGCGCGGAAGCCGTCCGTGTCGGCCGCCTTGAGGAACGGGCTGTAGGGCGGGTTGGCCCGGGTCCCGTGGGCGGGGGTCCGCCCCGAGCGGGAGGCCTTGCGGTCGACCGAGACCGCGGTCTCATCGAGGGAGAAGTCCCGGCAGGGGGTCCGCGTCAGCACGGGCGCGCCCGCCTTGAGGTTCCCCTTCTGGCAGGAGTAGTTGAGCCCGTCGTCGAGGTCGACGCGGGTCTCCAGCCAGCGGCAATCGGGGCAGTGGTGCTTCTCGGTCATAAGGCCTCCGGAGGCTCTCAGGCGCGTTTGTTCAGGGCGTCCCAGGCCGCGTCGACGCGGGCCTGGATCGCGGCCACTTCGGGCTCGCCCATCGTGCGGAAGCGCCCCTGCCGCCGCAGGAACTCGGCGACGGGCTTGCGCTTGGCGACGGGGACGTTCAGCTTGAAGCGGCCTTCCTCGACCTCGTAGATCGGGAACATCCCGGTCTGCACGGCCAGGCGGGACAACATGACCGTCTCGTCCGATTCGTACTTCCAGCCGGGGGGGCAGGGCGAGAGGATGTGGATGAAGCGGAAGCCCTTGATGTCGCGCGCCTTCTTGAACTTGCGCACCATGTCCTCGGGGTAGGCCGGCGTGGCCGTGGCCATGTAGCGCGGGTGGTGGGCCTCGATGATGGCGTCGAGGTCCTTCTTCGGGCGCTCGGCCCCGGCGGCGCCGGGGGTGGTCATCGTCCACGCGCCGGCGGGGGTGCCGCCCGAGCGCTGGATGCCGGTGTTCATGTACGCCTCGTTGTCGTAGCAGACGTAGATGATGTCCTCGTCGCGGTCGGCCGCTCCGGAGAGCGCCTGGATGCCGATGTCGAAGGTCCCGCCGTCCCCCGCCCAGGCCACCACGGCGGTCTTCTCGTTGCCGCGCGCGCGCAGGCCGTGGCTGACCCCGGTGGCGGTCGCCGCCGCACATGCGAAGGGCGAGTGCACGACGTTGACGCCGACCGACATCAGCGGGGCCGGCCCGGCGAGGATGGTCCAGCAGCAGGCCGGGATGACGAGCACGGTGTCCGTGCCCAGGCCCTTGAGCGCGTAGCGCATCGCCAGCGTGGCGCCGCAGCCCTGGCAAGCCAGGTGCCCGGCGGACAGCTTCTCGTCCTGAGGGATCGAAGTTTTGACGGTCACCGGGCATCCTCCATCCAGACGGGCTGCAGGGCGTCGCCGCGGCCCTGCTTGGCGTCGAGCCAGATTTCCTTGAGGAGCTCGACGGTGATGTCGCCGCCGCCCAGGCCGGCCACCGTCCCGAACACCTGGGGCCTCTCCTTGAGCGGGTAGAGGGCCGACTTGAGCTCCTCGCAGAAGATGCCTTCCTGGCCCATCGAGAAGTTGCGGTCCACCACGACCAGGTTCCGCCCGGGCCGGGCGTAGGCCCGGAGCGCCTCGGCCGGGAACGGCCGGAACTGGCGGATGCGCAGGTTGCCGGCCTTGAAGCCCTCCTTGCGCAGCTCGTCGACGGCGTCGAGCGCGGTGGAGGCCGGCGCGCCGGTCGTCACCAGCAGGGCGTCGGCGTCGTCGGCCTTGTAGGCCTCGACGGCGCTGTAGCTGCGTCCGAAGAGGCGGGCGAACTCGTCCTCGACGGAGGCTATGACCTGGTGCGCCCGCCCCATGTCGGCCGCCATGCGCCGGCGCAGGCGGAAGTACTCCTGGGGCTTGGGCAGGGCGGAGAAGGCCTTGGGGTCGGCCAGGTCGAGCGCCAGCGCGAAGTCGTGCTTCGGGAGGAACCTGTCGACGAGCTCCTGCGCGGGCACGTCGACCGGCTCGTAGGTGTGCGACAGCGTGAAGCCGTCGTAGTTGACCATGACCGGCAGGCTGAGCTCCTCGGCGACCTTGAAGGCGAGCAGGGTCGTGTCGAGGATCTCCTGGTTCGACGAGCAGTAGAACTGCAGCCAGCCGGTGTCGCGCTGCGCCAGCGAGTCGGTCTGGTCGGTCCACAGGATCCACGGGGCGCCCAGCGCCCGGTTGACCTCGGCCATCACGATGGGGAGGCGCGCCCCGGCGGCCCAGTGCAGCATCTCGTGCATGTAGGCCAGCCCCTGCGACGAGGTGGCGGTGAAGCAGCGCACCCCGGTCTGCGCGGCGCCGACCAGGCAGGCCATCGCGGAATGCTCGGACTCGACCTTCACGAAGCGGCCGGCGAACTCGCCGGAGGCTTTCATCTCGGCCAGGGCCTCGACGACCTGGGTCTGGGGGGTGATCGGATAGGCCGCCACCACCTCGGTGCGGGCCAGCCTCACCGCCACCGCGGCGGCGTGGTTGCCCATGAGGGTCTTCTTCATGGTCGCCCCCTGCGCACATGCGGACGACCATTCCCTGCGCTATGCTCGGTCATGGCGCCTCCTCGTTCTCCAGGGTGATCGCGTCGACCGGGCATTCCTGCACGCACACGGCGCAGCCCTTGCACCAGTCCATGTGGATCTTCGGCAGCTCGCCCTCGATGGTCACGCAGGCCTCGGGGCAGAACTTCCAGCAGATCATGCACCCGGTGCACTTCTCCTCGTGGATGACCGGGCGGGCGCTGCGCCAGTTGCCGGTCTTGTTGGCCGACATCGGCTTGCCGCCGGCGATGATGAGCGGGGTCTTCAGGGGGTCTTCAGTGAGCCGCGGCATGCAGCCTCCCTTTCACGGCCTCGTAGGCCTCGCGCGCGGCGGCGATGTTCTGCTCCACCTTCACCGGCACGGCCTCGCGCACGGCCTTCTCCAGAGACTCGATGTCGGCCACGCCGAGCCCGGCCACCATGGCGCCGCAGATGGCGGTGTTGACCATCGGGCTGGTCTGCGATCCCAGGCCGTGCTTGAGGGCGATGGCCTTGGCCGGCACGGGCACCCAGCGGAACCCCGGGCGCAGCGCCGAGAGCTCTTCGGCGCTCTTCTCCGAGTTTACGATGACGGTGCCGCCGGGCTTGAGGCCATGCACGACGCCCTCCGAGGCCGCGAAGACCGGGTCGAGGACGACGACGGCGTCCGGGGCGTAGATGCGCGAGCGCACGCGGATGGGCTTGTCGGAGATGCGCGCGTAGGCGAGGACCGGCGCGCCGCGCCGTTCGACGCCGAACTCCGGGATGGCCATGCATTCTCCGCGTCCCGAGCGGAGCACGGCGTCGGCGAGCATCTTGGCGGCGAGGACGGTCCCCTGACCGCCGCGCCCGTGGAATCGGATTTCGAGCATAGGCCTCCCCCTGGCCTTTTCATAGCAACAGAACGGCCAGGCGCTTCCTTAATAAATGAGGTCTAGGCCAGCGCTTTGGAGAGGGCGCTGTGGAGGGCTTTTGCGGATGGGAAGCGCTTGCCTGGGTCGGGGTGGAGGGCACGGGCCATGAAGGCGTCGAGCGCGGACGGCAGCTTCTTGTTGGCCTGGCTGGGGGGGGTGAAGGCGGCGGCCGCCTTGCTGCGCGAGACGGAGCCGGGCGTCCCGGAGAACGGCGGCTTGCCGGTAAGGGCGAGATAGACCGTGGCTCCCAGCGAGTAGAGGTCTCCGGCCGCGGTGGCCCGGCCGTCCTCCGCCTCCGGGGCCATGTAGGGGGGGCTCCCCCAGACCGTCGTCGCGGAGCCGTCGCTGCGGGGCGGGCGGGCGAGGCCGAAATCCATGATCTTGACCCTGTCCTTGCCGTCCAGCATCACGTTCTCGGGCTTGAGGTCGCGATGGATGAAGCCGTGGGCGTGGGCGGTGTCGAGCCCGGCGGCGAGCTGGGCCGTCAGCTCGAGGACGCGCGCGGGCTTGAGCGGGCCGTCCTCCGCGGCCGCGTCCTTCAGGGTGCGGCCTTCCGCGAACTCGAAGACGAGGCACGGCTCGCCGCCCTCCTCGAGGACGGCGTGGATGCGCACGATGTTCGGGTGCTCGAGGGCGGCGACCGTCCGCGCTTCGGCCAGGAAGCGCTCGCGCTCCTTGGGGTCGTCGCGGATCTCTCCGCGCAGGCGCTTGAGCGCCACCTTGCGCCTGAGCCCGTGGTCGTAGGCCTCGTAGACCATCCCCATGCCGCCGGTGGCGACCAGGCGCTTGACCTCGAGGCCGGCGGGCGCTCCGGCCGGCGCCTCCTTGCCCTCGCGCACGCGTTCGGTGACCCGCCGCCGCCAGGCGGGCGAGACGACGTGGAGGAGCCCCAGGGCCACGAGGAGGCCCCCGCCCAGCGTCAGCGCCGTCAGGAGCAGGAAGCGCCCCCAGGGCTTCTTCGGCGCGGGGCGGGGGACGGCCGCCTGGGCCACCCCGCTGAAGAGGAGCTCGGTGTCGGCGTTCTGGGGCAGCCGTACGGCCTGGGCGCGCAGGTCGGCGAAGCGGCCGTCGCGCGCCGCCGCCTTGGAGAGGGCGTCGATCATCTCCGAGCGCCGGCCCAGGCCGCCGAGGGCGCGGGCCTCGGAGACCATACCGAAGGCGTTCTCGGGCTCGAGGCCCAGCAGGATGCGCGCGTCGCCAAGCGCTTCATCGAAGCGGCGCAGGCCGGAGAGAGCCCAGGCCCGGGTATTGAGCGCGGGAGGGTTTTCGGGGGCGAGGGCCAGGGCGGCGTCGGCGGCGCCCACCGCGGCGGCGTGGTCGCCGTTCTTCTCGTAGGCCGTCGCCAGGATGTTCTGGGCCGCGGCGTCCTGCGGGTTCGCGGCGACGGCGGCCAGGGCGGCCTTCAGCGCCCCGATGGGGTCTCCCAAGCTCAGGCGCCGCCTGGCGTCGGAGGTCAGGACGGCGGCGGAACGCGAGGGGTCGACGACGATGCCGGGGGCCGGTTCTTCCTTGGAATCCTTGGAGGAGACCGTCGGCAGGACCGCGCCCGGAGCCCCGGGTCTGGCGGCCGAGGTCCGGCCGGTGGCCGGGTTGACCAGCACGCTCGACGGCCGGCCCTCCGTCAGCTTGGCCAGGGAGTACGCCCGCATGTCCCCAGGGGCCAGGGTCAGGGCTTCGCGCGCGTCCGAGAAGGCCAGCTCGTGGTCTCCCAGGGCGTCCGCCGAAAGCCCGCGGCCGTAGTAGACCTCGGGGTTCCGGGCGCCGAGGGCGATGGCGCGCGTGTACGCCGCCACCGAAGTCGGGTAGTCCTTCTCCTCGAACGCCCCCTGACCCAGCCCGCTGAAGGCGTCGGGGTCCTTCGGGTTGCGGCGGACATAGGCGGCCCACATCTCGCGCAGGCGGGGGTCTTGCCCGGCTTGGCGCATCAGGCGGGCGAACTGCTCGATGTAGGGCTTGGCGGCGGCCGGGTCGCTGCCCAGCAGGCGGTCCAAGAACGAGACCGGGTCGGGCTTGCCGCCGCCGCGGGTCTGGTGCTCGAAGTCGGAGACGGTCTGGCGCCCCGACGGCGTCAGGGGGGCCGGGGCCATGGGCGTGGCGACGGTGCCCCGGTCGGTGCTCTGGGGGGCCTCCTCGGCGCGCAGCCCGAGGGCGAAGAGGAGGAGCAGGGCCGCTACGGGCATCGCTCGGCGCAGACGCGCATGATGCGCACCATGTCGGCGCCCAGCGGCATGGCGGCGCCGTCCTCGGTGATGAGCAGGATGCCCACGCCGTCCTCGGGTGGGAGGGCCTTCACCAGCGCGTCGCCGGACATGCCGGTGAGGACGGCGCCGGTGGGGAGCTCCTCCTTGACCACCTCGCGCGTCGCGTAGGCCACGGCGGAGGGCTGGCCCTCGACGGGGACTATCAGGGGCTTCGGGACGCCGCCGGCGTCGGTGGCCGGCACGTGGAAGGCCGTGGCGAGGAAGGTGGCCAGGAAGCGCAGCAGGGCTTCCTCGCTCTGGCCGGACAGCTCGACGGCCTCGGACAGCGCTCCCATCACCGGAGTATAGACCGGGTCGGGGCGGCGCGCAACCCTGTCAGAGCCCGGTCGGGGCCTCGAGGCGTTCCTCGACGGTCTCCCGCGCCCGGGAGACGGCGGCGCGGGTCCGCTCCAGGGCCTGCTCGCCGGAGGGGGGGAACCAGGGCTGCTCCTTCCAGAGCTCCACGCCGATGCGCGTCTGGGTGTCCTTGTTGGGGTGGAAGCAGTCGGCGGCCAGGTTGCCGCGCTTGAGCGGCTCGAGGAAGACGCTGTCGGAGTAGGCGACCCGCAGGTTCGGGTTCTCGGCCGCCGCCTCCACGAGGGCTTGGCGCAGGGCGGCGTTCTTGCGCGCGAGGAGTTCGGTCCGGGCCCGGTACTCGTCCGGGTTCTTCCAGGCCAGGATGGGCTGGCAGATGCCCAGCCTGCTCCAGAGCATGCCGCAGGTGATGTCGAAGAGGAACGGGGTCTCTCGGATGGCCGGGTCGCCCAGGGCGGGGACGTTGGGCATGGCGGACACGAAGACGCGGACCGGCTCGTCCTGGGGGATGGAGGCCAGGAGGCCCAGGGCGGCCTTCAGCGAGTCGCGCATCACGCCGTCGGGCGTCCCGGTGGGGCCTCCGCCGAAGCAGACGTCGTTGGCGCCGATCAGGATGGTCGCGTATTTGAGGCCCCGGTAGTTCCCGCTGGCCATCGCGGCGGATACCGCGCGGGCCTGTGCGATGAGGTCTTCGGCCTTGTTGCCGGTCGTGGCCGTGTTGAGGACCTCGAGCTCGGCGCCTTCCTTGGCTTTGAGGTAGTCGCGGAGCTGGACGAAGTGGGAGGGGATGTCCTTGCCCGACGACCAGGACAAGGTGTACTTCTTCTCGAACAGGCGCGAGCCCAGGAAGGCCGACTCCACGTCGTCCATCGTGACGAAGGCCTGGGTGCTCGTGGTCAACACGGTCCCCCCGAAGAGGGCCGCAGTGATGGAGTCGCCCATCGAGGCCATCAGGTAGGGCTTGGGCTTCACCTCCGCCGCGCAGGGAGCCCACCGTGCGAGGAGGACGAACGTCAGCGCCAGGGTGCGCCAGTGCATGAGAAGGTCTTGTAGCGAACTTGTGACCGCAATGACACCGGCCAGGGGGCCCAGCGCAGCCTAGGCCCCTTGCCCCAGGGTTTTTTCAGGCATCCCGCTATCCTGAGGGTGTGACGCGCATCCTCCTCCTGGCTTCCCTCGCGATTCCTCTTGCGACGGGGGCGCACGCCGGGGCGTCGGCCCAGCTCGACGCCGCCGGCCTGGCCGGCCGCAACGGGGCGGCCGCGTATTCCTCCGAGGCGGCCGCCGAGTCCTCCGGCGCCGTCTTCGAAGGGAACCGCGCCGCCCCGGCGGCCGTACAGGGTTCCGAGGCTGCCGCCCGGCGCACCAACCTCTATGCCGCCCCGGGCCTCTCCCAGAGCGGGCCCATCGCCCCGCCCGCGCCCAACCTGCCGGCGTCGGGGAAGAAGACCATCCTGCCCAAGTGGGCCATGTACGCCGCCGGCGGCGGGCTGGGCTTCCTGCAGGGAGCCCTCTTCGGCGGGATGTTCGCGGGGCTGGCCGGCGCGGCCGTGGGCCTGGCCGCCACCCATTTCTACATGAAAGACGACCCGGGCACCGCTTTGGGCATCTCGGCCGGCAGCATCATCGGCACCTTCCTCGGCGGACCCATCGGCGGCCTCATCGGCGCGGCCGTGGGCGGCCTGCTCGGCCACCTCATCGGCAAGCTCTTCTAGGACCTGGGAAGTTCATAGGGCCGACGCCCCAGCCGCACCGGGGCCTCCAGGCACTGCCAATCCCACCCCGCCCGCCGCTATCCTATCCCCGGAGGTGGCCATGAATAGATTCCCCATCCTTTCCCTCATCGCCGCGGGCGCGGGGGCGCTTTTGATCAGCACGGACGCCCGGGCCGGCTGGGGCGGTGCGGACAAGGAGAGCGTCACCGCGGAAGACTTCCGTCAACTCTCGCGGCTCAGCGGCAACGACAAGAAGAACTGGAAGCGCATCGTCGGGCTCATGGACGAGACCCGCGAGAACGAGCGCCGCCTCGAGGAGCTGTCGCGCACCCGTCAGGAGTCCGCGCGGCGTTCCCAGGCCCGACGGGCGGCCGCCTTGCAGGACCTCTCCGGCAGCGCCGGCCCGCGGGCCTCGGCCGAGGTCCCCGCCCTGCCCGCCGCCGGTCCCGTGGCCGCCAAGAAGCAGGGACGCGTCGACGAAGAGGAGGAGCGCCTGCGCAAGGAGATCCAGGCGTTCGTCAATTCCCGCGTCCTGACCCCCGAGATACGCGAACCGGTGGCACAGTACCTCTGGACGGCGGCGCGCCACAAGGGAGGGGGGGAGGTGGTCCGGGAGCATGTGGCCTACATCCGCCAGGGGCTGGCCGCGAAGGGCGGCCTGCTTCCGACCATCGAGTCGGCCCCGATGCCCGATGGGAACACCTACGGCCTCTACACCTCGGGCATCCGGAAGATCGAACTGCGCGTCGGCATGCCCTGGCCGCTCTTCGCGGCGGTGCTCGACCACGAGCTCCTGCATTCGCTCGACGACACCCGGGACCAGCGCAACAAGGGAGGGACTCCCATCTCCCAGAACTGGCACCGCGACCGCGGAGACAACATCTTCGCCGGCAAGGACGCCCAGGGCGGCAAGGGGGAGAAGAAGGAGGAGGGCGCCCCGGCCGCCGCTCCCGCCGAGGACGGCGCGGAGAAGGGGCAGCAGGCCTTCGACGCCGAGTTCGCCGAGACCCTGGCCTGGCGCGGGATGGCCTGCGCCGCCGAGGTCCCGGCCATCATCCCCGAAATCCAGCGCTGCGACTAGGGGCGGCCGGTCTCCTTGAGGTCGAAGCGGTCCCCGTAGCCGAACAGCTCGATGTTCAGGCGGTGCGCGCCGACGGCGCGCACCGTCATGACCTGCCCGGGGCCGACGACCTCGGCCCGGCGCTCGTCCTCCAGCGCCAGCGCGCTCTGAGCGTCGATGCCCACCCCGAGCGGCTTTTGGCGATGCAGGACGATGCCGAAGAGCCTGTTCTCGCGTTGGCGCTCGATGAAATGCTGGTCCAGGATCACATCCGACAGCAGGCCGAGGCCGCGGTCCGTGCCCACCTGCCGGCCATCCAGCAGCGTCGAGTCGCCCTCCCCGGTCAGCATCTCCTCGGACATGACGGCCGTCCCGGCGCTGGTCCCGGAGAAGAGCGCTCCGCCTTGGTACTTCGCGTGCAGGGCGGCGCGTATCTCGGCGTCCCGGTTGAGCAGTTCGGCGATGCGGTTCTGGTCCCCGCCGCAGAAGAACACGGCTGTGGCGCTGGAGAGCTGGGCGAAGAATTCGGCCCGTCGCGCCGGAAGGGCGCCCGTCGATGGAGCGATTTCGAGCGTGGGCGGGGAATCCTTGCCCAGGGCCTCCTGGAATTCGGCGATGTAGTCGTCGGGCTCGGCGCTGGCCCAGGGGATGAAGAGCACGCGCCCCGCGGCCCCGCCCGACCAGTCCGCGAAGCGCTTCATCGCGCTGGGCGCGTAGTCTCCGCCCCCGAACAGCACGAGGCGGCGCGCGGCGGCCTGCGCCGGCGCGGCCGCTGAAAGCAAGAGGAGGACGGCGGTCATCGCTGCGGTCATCGGGGTGCTCCTGAGGACGGATTGTCGGAATCGTGCTTGAAGCCGAACAGCCTGCGAAGGGGCGTAGCGAACATCAGGAAGATGAGGGCCAGCAGAGCCGCCAGCCGCAAGAGCAGGGGGCGGTAGTCCCGTGCGGAGTCCTTCCCGGCGTCCGCGGCCGCAAGGCCCCCCCCGACGAGTTCGCCGGCAGGCGGATATCTGTTCGTGACCGGAGCGGCTGGGGTCTCGCTGGAAGCCTCCGGGCGGGAGGCGGAGGCCGTCTCCGCGAATCCATCCGGGCCGCGATAGCCTGCGGCAGCCGCGGGCGGGGCGGCCGATGCCCCCGGGGCGGCAGCCGCGGCGCCGCCGCGTGCTTTAGGGGCGTTCCGGAAGGCCGGTGCGGGATCGTCGAACGCCCCGCCTCCGGAGGCCGAGCCGGGAGGCGGTGGCTCTGCTCCGTCCTTCGCGGCGGGTCCAGCCTGCGGGGGAGGGGGCTCGGGTGAGAAGCCGGCGGAAGGCCTTGCGAGGGGACGGGGGTGCTGCGAGCGGGGCGCCGCGGTCCGGGAGGGGTCGTAGGGCCGGGCATGACCCGGCATGTCCTGGGACGGGACGCCGGCCGCCGAGGCGATGACGGGGGCAGCGGGTGCGCTGCGAACAGGGGTCCGCCCGTCGGGGTTGAAGTTCCCGGCGTTCGAGGGCTGGTATTGGCCGGCGAAGCGGCCTATGCTGCCGGCCAGGCCCATGCCCCCGGAATCTCCGCCGCCGCCGCCACCACCGCCGCCACCGCCGCCGCCACCACCGCCGCCACCACCGCCGCCACCGCCGCCGCCACCGCCGCCGCCACCGCCACCACCGCCGCCGCCACCACCGTTCCCTCCCGCAGACTCATCCCCCGGCGCCTTGGCTGGAGGCTGTTTGGGGGCAGGAGGCTTGGGCGGTGCTGGTTTCTGTGCCGTCTTCATCGGTCCAGCGCCTGCTTGCGGCGGTGTCCCGTCGCTTTCGATATGCGCGTCGCCTGCGACCTTCTCGCAGCGGGCTTTCCCAGGCCGCGGCTGGTTGACGACGATGGGGTAGCTGTCTTGGGGGCAGCGCAGCAGCGGAGGTTCCTCCCCGCCCTCCACGCAGGCCTTGTCTCCCATGCCCGGTCGGTTCGTCACGACGGGAGAAAATCCCTCTTCACATTCCTCTACCGGCTCCATCGAACCGAAGCGCGACCAAAGCCTGGGCTCCTCCCCGTCGGGCAGGCAGGTCTTGTCTCCGGGCAGGGGGGAATGGAGGGTCTTCTCTTCTTGGCCGAACGCGCAGCGCTCGACGAAACGGTATTTCCCGGAGGGAGCGCGGGTCAGGATGCGGGGAGGGCTCTTACGGCAGGCCAGCAGGCGGCCGTCGGGGCCGAGGATGGGCTTGAATTCCCAGTCCTTGAGGCAGAACCGGCGGTCCCCGTCTTCCTCGACCTCGATGAAGTCATGCTCGAAGCCGGCCGCGCCGCTCCGTGCGGCGAGGCAAGCCAAGCCGGCGCAGAGGAGGAGAATCTTCGGGCCCATGGACGTCGAACGCAAGGATGCGTCCGCAGGCCCGGCCTGTCAATGGCCGGGGCCGGGCTGTTCGCCGAGCGGCGGGTGGCCGGGCGGAAGCGGCGCCTGGGCGACGGGGCCCGAAGGACCGTGCATCCCGAAGGAGGAGCAGGCCTTCCAGGCCCGGCCCGCATGGGAGAGGCTGGCGCACAGGAAGCCCGAGAGGCCGCCCAGCAGCAGGACCCAGCCGAGCACGCGTCCCGACCAGAGCAGGGCCTTGTCGGCCTCCCCGCGCACCTTCGAGAGCAGCCACCAGCCCAGCACGGCGACGGCCCCCATGAGCGCGCCGGAGGCCATGCCGCCGCCGGGAGCGCCCGGACCCATCCCGGGGCCGCCCATCGAGAAGGCGGCGGCGGCTGTGGGAAGGGCGGCGGGAAGGGCGGCGAATAGGAATCTCATCGGGGCCTCCTTAAGGCTTCCTGGAATGTACCAAAAGTCCGGTTGACTGGAACAAGAGAACGGACTATCCTTCGGGTGACGAGGATCATGGGTCACCCCCGGCGGCGCGGAGAATCGGCGTTCACCCTCATCGAGCTGATGATCGTCGTCGCCATCATCGGCATCCTGGCGGCGGTCGCCATCCCGAAGTTCGCCTCCCTCATCCGGAAGTCCAACGAGGGCAAGCTCAAGGGGAACCTGGGCGCGATCCGCTCGGCCCTCTCCATCTACTACGGGGACATGGAGGGCTACTTCCCGATGAACCTCTATACCCTCACGACGAACGGGAAATACCTGAGCGCCCTGCCCAGCGTGAAGGTCCCCGACTACCATCCCTCCACCACCATCATCCGTCACAACCAGAATCCGAACGCCATGGGCTGCGGCTCGGCCTATGTCCTCGACACCGGCGAGTGGATCTACTGGAGCGACGACGGGTCCCTGTGCGCCGCGGGCTCGGCGCCCGCCGGCCAGCCGGACCGCCAGAGGGGCGACCTCTGGATAGCCTGCAGCCACACCGACACCAAAGGGACGACCTGGACCTCCTACTGAGCGGGGCGGGGCGCGTCCGTCAGAACGCGCGGCGGAACTGCAGGGCGAAGCTCTGGGCGCCTTCGGCGCCGAGCTGGGTGGTGGCGGTCACGGGGAAGCCGCGCCAGGAGAGCTCCAGGCCGGCGCGGCCGGAGGCGGGCCGCAGGCGCAGCGCCGCGTCGACGGGCCCCAGCCGGCGCACGGCACGCAGGCCGTCGAAATAGGCGATGCCGCCGCCGACCACGAAGGCCGTCATCAGGGTGCGGTAGTCCCAGGAGGCGGGGTCCTCCAGCATCCCCCGCGCCTCCGTCCCCAGGCTGCGCAGCTCCAGCCGCTCGACGGCGGTGGCGGAGACGGCCGAGATGAAGGCGGCGCGGCTCAGCGGCCGGGAGGTCTTCGGCTCGGCCGCGGCCGCGCAGGCCAGGACCGGGACGAGGGTGAGGGCGAAGAAGGTCCGCACACCGCAAGTATGCGCGGATGATGTTAAGGATTCATCAATTCAGCTATATTGGGCGCAGGAGCCCTCCCCATGCCAAGGCATTTCCGCCCCTTCATCAAGAAGCCGAACCGGCCCGCCCCGCAGAGCCGGCCGGCGGGGCGCTATGACTCCGCGGGTGACGCCGCGCTCGAGGCCGCGGCGCTGACCCTCGATACGCCCTTCTCCTTCGGCGCCGCGCTGGCCGCCGGGCTCTTGCGCCGCGAGGTGAACCCCAAGGAGGCGTTCACCGTCCGCGACGGCTCCGGCGCCTTCTACCGCGCCAGCCTCAAGGAGCTGAGCGCCTCCGGCGGGACGGCCGTTCCCTACGAGCGCTGCGCGGCCTCGCCCGAATCCGGCATCGAGCTCACCCTGGCCTGCGCCGTCCTCGCGCGCCAGAGGATGCTCTTCGTCGTCCAGAAGGCGACGGAGCTGGGCGTGAGCCGCATCGTGCCGCTATTGACCGAGCACTCCGTTCAGCCGGGCGGCCTCGAGCATGAGAAGGCCCATGCCTGGCCCGGGCAGGTCGTCCGCGCCGCCAAGCAATGCCGGCGCAGCTCGCTGCCGGAGCTGCTGGCTCCGATGACGCTCGACGCGTTCCTCACCTCCCCGCCGGCGTCCGCGGCCGACCTGCGCCTCTACCTCGACGACCTGTCCGGGGGCGCGCCGCCGGCGGCCGCCGGCCCGCGCAAGGTCGTGCTCCTGGTGGGGCCCGAGGGGGGGTTCTCCGATGCCGAGCGCGCGAGGCTCAAGGGGCAGGCCGCGCCCTGGGTCCTGGGCGGACGGGTGCTGCGGGCCGAGACGGCCGTGCTGGTCGGCCTGACCGCGGTACACCTCTGCTGGGGCGACTTCAAGGCGGCCTAGGTCCATTGCCGCCGGATTCGCACCCTGTCGGCCCAGCCTGAATCCGGCCGATTCCGCTATACCATCCCCATGCGACCCATCGCGGCGGCCGTCGTGTCGTTGCTTCTCGCCCATCCCGTTGCCGCCCAGTTCCGCAGCGCCCCCGTCCCGATTCGGACCGCTCCCTGGGGCATGCCGGGGGCCGGACTGTCCGCCCCCAGCCTCTCGCCGAACCTCCTGGCGCCCGGCCTGGTCGTGCCGGGGATCACCGCCTCCCTGACCCCTTCTTTGGCCTTGCCGCTGCCTTCGATCCCGACCGTCGCCGTCGCCGCGGCCGGGGCGGCCAAGGCCGTCCCCACCGCGCAGGCCAGCGCCGGCGCTGCCGTCGAGGCCGCTGCGGCGGCGGCCGCCGCGGACAAGGACGCCCGTCCGCTGGCGGCGGCCTTCGCCGAGCGCGTCAAGGCCGTCGCCGACGCCGGCGGAGCCAAGGCTTCGCCCGCCGCGCGCCTGGAGCTGGACCGCCTGTTCTCCGGCGTCGCTCCGGGGGCCAACGCCGTCGCCGAGGCGCGCACGGTCAACGACGAGGGCATCGAGATCTTCGGCCGCCCTCCGGCCTACTATAAGGAAGTCCGGCGCATCGTCGAGAAGTACAAGGGCCGCCTCGACCTGTCGGAATCGCTGGACGTGATGGACGACAGCTATGCCGACGCCTGGGCCAAGCTGGCCGGGGTGGAGGCCGTGGCGAAGAGCCGTCGGGTCGACGACCACAACACGCACCTCGACGGGACCCTGCTGTGGGTCGACGGCATCCTGCGCGACAAGGGGCGCCAGATCGCGGTGAACACGCACCGGGTCTATTTCCATCCCGCGAAGAACCCGCGCTCCGAGATAGCGGAGGGGACGCGGCGCGTCAACGGCTACATCGACCAGGCTCTGGACATCTTCAAGGCCCGCGGCAAGGCCGAAAAGGCCTTCGGCCGCCTCGACGAGGTCGTGCTGGTGTTCGACGCCCGCGGCTACAAGGAGATCAAGGACGCCCTCAAGACGCGCGAGCGCGAGGTCTCCAAGGCCACGAAGGGCCGCATCCGCTTCGCCTACCTCGACGAGATCGCCGCCGTCCCCCAAGGGGCCGCGCAGACCCGCGCCGCGCTCAACGGCCTCATCAAGCGCTACGGACGGACGGAAGGCCTGGGCAAGATCATCGAGGGCGTGGTCTATTCCCGCTACGTCGGGATGCTCCTCGAGCTCAAGACCGTGGAATACTACCTCGAGAAGGGCTGGACGGTCCTGCAGAGCGGGCGGGACTTCTTCGACGCCGACGGGATGTATGTGACCGAGCTCGACACCGTCGTGCAGGACCCCGCCACCGGGCGCGTGACGATGGTCGAGGCCAAGTCCGCGCGGGTGCCCATCCCGCCCGAAGAGGCCCTCAACGAGAAGGTCGTGCGCAAGCTCGAGGTCTACCAGAAGCACCGCGCGCGCCTGGAGGCCGGCATCGGGCACGCCATCGACGAGGTCGTCTTCTCGTTCGACGTCGGCCAGAACGCGGCGCTGGCGCCCTACCTCACGGCGCGCGAGGCCGAGCTGTCGAAGCGCTACGGCTTCAAGGTGAAGTTCCTCTTCCTCTCCAGTTCCCCGTCGGAGACCCGCGGCCGTTTGGTAAAATAGCGGGGCGTGTCCTCCGAGCTCAACCCCCCCCAGTCCGAGGCCGTCGCCTATCGCGGCGGGCCCTTGCTCATCCTGGCCGGCGCCGGCACCGGCAAGACCCGGGTCATCGTCCACCGGGTCGCTTCCCTGATAAAGGAGGGGGTCGACCCCTCGCGCATCCTGGCCGTCACCTTCACGAACAAGGCCGCCCAGGAGATGCGCCACCGCGTCGACGCGCTCGTCGCGGGGGCGGGGGCGCAGGTCTGGGTCAACACCTTCCACGCCTTCTCCGCCAAGCTCCTGCGGCGCCACGCGGAGGCGGCCAAGCTCCCGCCGCGCTTCACGGTCTTCGACTCCGCCGACTCGAAGCGGGTCGTCGCCGAATCGCTGGCGGAGTGCGGGCTGGCCGACGAGCGCAACAAGGCGGGGCTCTACGTCTCGGTCATCTCGCGCGCCAAGGACGACCTCCTCGACTTCCAGTCCTACGCCATCTACGCGATGGCCCAGGGCGACCCCTTCCGCCAGAACGTGGCGAAGGTCTACGAGCGCTACCAGAAGAAGCTCCAGGCGGCCGGCGGCGTCGACTTCGGGGACCTGCTGCTCAAGGTCTGCGAGCTGATGAAGAACGACGAGCCCCTGCGCGTCCGCTACCAGAAGCTCTTCGAGCACGTCCTCGTCGACGAGTACCAGGACACCAACCACGCCCAGTACGTGCTGACCAAGACGCTGGCCGCCCAGCACCGCAACCTCTGCGTGGTGGGCGACGCGGACCAGTCCATCTACGCCTTCCGCGGGGCCAACATCCGCAACATCCTCGAGTTCGAGACCGACTTCAAGGACGCCAAGGTGGTCAAGCTCGAGCAGAACTACCGCTCCACGCCGCAGATCCTCTCGGCCGCCTCCTCGGTCATAGCGAACAACCGCAAGCGCCAGGCCAAGGAGCTCTGGACCGAGAACCCCGCAGGCGAGGCCATCGTCGTGGAGGAGGCCCCCGACGAGCGCGCCGAGGCCCGCTGGGTCGTGCGCCGCATCGTCGAGCTGGCCGAGGCGGGGACCTCCTTCAAGGACATGGCCGTCTTCTACCGGACCAACGCGCAGAGCCGGCAGTTCGAAGAGTCCCTGTCTTTGGCCTCCATCCCGTACCGGGTGGTCGGCTCGGTGCGCTTCTACGAGCGCAAGGAGGTCAAGGACGTCCTGGCCTACGCCCGAGCCGCTCTCAATCCCTCGGATTCGGTCTCCCTCGATCGCGTGCTCAACACCCCGGCCCGGGGCGTCGGCAAGACCGCCGAGGACCACCTCAAGGCATATGCGCTCGCCAACGAGCTGACCCTGCGCGAGGCCGTCGCCAAGCAGGGGATGGTGGAAGGTCTGGGGCCGGCGGCCCGGCGCGGCCTGGCCGAGCTCGACCACGTGCTCACCCTGCTCGAGCGCGACCTCCACGCGATGGCGCCGCACGACGGGATGAACTCGCTCTTGAAGCGCACCGGCTACTGGGTCTGGCTCGAGGGCCAGCTCGACACCGACCTGGAGGCCGCCAGCCGCCTGGGCAACCTCCAGGAGCTCCTCAACGCCCTGGCCGAATTCTCCCAGTCGGGCACGCCCGAGGCGCCCGCGCGCCTGGAGGCCTTCCTCGAGGAGGTGGCGCTGCAGAGCGGCGCCGACTCCTACGACGCGGCCGCGCCCGCCGTCACTTTGATGACCGTCCACCTGGCCAAGGGCCTGGAGTTCCCGGCCGTCTTCGTCACCGGCCTGGAGGAGGGCCTCTTCCCCATCGCCGCGGGCAACTTCTCGCCGGAGGAGCTCGAAGAGGAGCGCCGGCTCTGCTATGTGGCGATGACCAGGGCCAAGAAGCGGCTCGTCCTCACCCATGCCGCCACGCGCCGGCTCTTCGGCCGCGCCTCGGCGAACCTGCCGTCGCGCTTCATCCTGGAGGCCAAGCTCGTCACCGGGGCCCGGGCCTTCGCCCCGTTCGCCCCCGAAGAGGCCCAGGCGTCGGTCCCGAAGGCCTCTCCCGGCGGCTACGGCCCGATCTCCCCCGACGCCCCGGTGCCCCTGACGCGGGTCAAGAACGGGATGCGGGTCCGCCACCCCGAGTTCGGCAAGGGGCGGGTCGTGGAGACGAGCGGCTCGGGCGAGAGCCTGCGGGTCACGGTCCATTTCGACAACGGTGTTGCGCGCAAGCTCCTTGTGCGCTACGCTCCCTTATTGCCGGCTTAGGCACCCTATGCCCTTGTCCCTAGATGAGGTCCGGAAGGTCGCGCGGCTGGCCCGCCTGAAGCTCTCGGACGCGGAGCTTTCGCGCTTCGAGGGGCAGCTCGGACGGGTCCTGGAGCACATGGCCGACCTGGCCGCGCTCGACACCGCGGCCGTGCCGCCGACCGCCCATGCGCTGGGCCTGAGCAACGTGATGCGGGCCGACGAGCCCGTCGAGAGCGGCGTCCAGGAGGCCCTGTTGGCCAACGGGCCCGAGCGCGAGGGCCCCTATCTGAAGGTCCCCAAGGTGATCGAGTGAGGGCCCTGGCGGCGTTCGTGCTGCTGGCGGCCGCGCCGGTCCGGGCCGAGCGGGTCTCCCCGCAGGCCAAGGCCGAGCTCCAGCGCGGGCTCGACGCCTACATGTCGGCGCGCTTCGACGACGCCGTCGAGGCCCTCACCTCGGCCCTCGAGAAGAGCCCGGGCTGGAAGACGGCCGCGGGCCTGCGCGCCATCTGCCTGTGGACGACCGGGGACGTCTCCGGAGCGCGCCGCGACGCGCAGACCGCCGCCTCGATGAAGCCCACCGACGCCGAGTCCTTCGCCGCGCGGGGCTTCGCGCGCTTCGTGCGCCGCGAGCTCGACGGTTCGGCCCAGGACTTCGTGGCGGCGGCCCGCCGGGAGAACCGCTTCGTGCTGGCCTACTTCGGGATGGGGAGCGTGCGCTCCTCCCAAGAGCGCCTCAAGGACGCCCTCACCAACCTGAACATCGCCGCCCGGCTCAAGCCCGACGCGGCGGCCGTCTTCATCGTCCGGGGGACGGTCCTGGAGAAGCTCAAGAACCACCGGATGGCCGTCGACGACTACTCCAAGGCGCTGAAGCTGGCCCCGGAGTTCCGCTGGGCCTACTACTACCGCGGACGCTCGTACCGGGAGCTCAAGGACTGGCGCAAGTCCATCCCCGACCTGACCAGCTTCCTCGAGTTCCATCCGGACTTCGAGCAGGCGCTCTACTTCCGTTCGAACGCGCTGTTCCAGGTGGGCGATTTCAAGGGCGCGCTGAAGGACCTCGACCGGATCCTGCAGCTCAACCCCAAGAACGCCCTGGCCCTGGCCAACCGCGGCGTGGCGCGGGCGGAGGTCGGGGACAGGACCGCGGCACTGGCCGACCTGCGCCGGGCCAAGGAGCTCTCTCCCGAGAAGTCCGCCCAGATCCAGATCCAGATCGCCCGCATCGAGAGCGGCACGGCGTCGGCCGCCGCCTCGGCGCCGGACGCCGACGTGGAGATCACCGGGACGCCGGGGAAGGGCTTGCCCGGGAAGGCCGCCGGGGAGCTGGCGGACGACGCGGGGATCGCCGCGCAGCCCGACCTGCCGGACCCGGAGCCTCTGCCCGACGAGGAGCCGGAGCCGACGGCGGGCGCGTCTCTGCTCCCCAAAGCGCCGGTCAAGGCCGTGCGCGAGAAGGCGGCGGAGGCCCCCGACGAGGCGCGCCGCGCCCCGGGAGAGGCCACGGCGTCGGACGCCGGCGAGGCCCCGGTGGAGGACGCCCCGCGCCGCAGGGCGCCGGCCCCCCAGCAGCGCAAGG
This sequence comes from Elusimicrobiota bacterium, assembly GCA_016218495.1. GTDB lineage: Bacteria > Elusimicrobiota > Elusimicrobia > UBA1565 > UBA1565 > SCTT01. Next base: position 19,467 of record JACRDU010000123.1, on the reverse strand, counting down.
AGACCCCGGCGGGGGTCCTGCCCGAGGAAGACGGCGGTCCCGCCGGGCCCGGCGAGTTCATGTTCCTCAAATGAGCGCCCTCACCTCCCTGAGCGCGAAGGACATCGCCGCCGGCGTGCGCCGCGGCGACTTCAGCGCCGAAGCCGTCGTGAAGTCCCATCTCGACCGCATCGCGGCGGTCGACGCCAAGGTGCGGGCGTATCTCTGCGTGCTGGCCGACTCCGCCCGTGCCGCCGCGAGGGCCGTCGACGCCAAGCGGGCGGCCGGCAAGGCCCTGGGGACCCTGGCCGGCGTGCCGGTGGCGCTCAAGGACAATATCTGCCTGGCCGGGGCGCAGGCGACCTGCGGCTCCCGCATCCTCGAGGGCTACAAGGCCCCGTACGACGCCACCGTCACGGAGCGCCTCAAGGCGGCCGACGCCGTGGTGCTGGGGAAGACCAACCTCGACGAATTCGCGATGGGCTCGTCCAACGAGAACTCCGCCTATTTCCCGACGAAGAACCCCTGGGACCTGGCCCGGGTCCCGGGCGGGTCCTCCGGCGGCTCCGCGGCGGCCGTCGCCGCCCGGATGGCCGCGCTGGCCCTGGGGTCCGACACGGGAGGCTCCATCCGCCAGCCGGCGGCCTTCTGCGGCCTGGTCGGCCTCAAGCCGACCTACGGGGCGGTCTCGCGCTACGGCCTGGTGGCCTTCGCCTCCTCGCTCGACCAGATCGGCCCCCTGGCGCGCAGCATCGACGACGCGGCCCTGGCCCTCTCGGTCATCTCCGGGCACGACCCAAAGGACTCCACCTCCGCGCCTTCCCCCGCCAGGGACTACCTCGCCGAGAGCGCCGGAGACCTGGGCGGGCTGCGCCTGGGTCTGCCCAGGGAATACCTGGAGGGCGGGCTCGAGCCGGACATGCAGGGCGCGCTCGAGTCGGGCCTGGACGCCCTGAAGGCCCGGGGCGCCAGCGTGCGCGAGGTGAGCATGCCCCACACCCGCTACGCCCTCTCGGTCTACTACGTGATCGCCCCCTCCGAGGCCTCGTCCAACCTGGCCCGCTTCGACGGCGTGCGCTACGGGGCGCGCCGCCACGGGGCCGGCGGCAGCCTCCTCGAGCTCTACGAGGAGACCCGCGGGGCGGGCTTCGGACCGGAGGTGAAGCGGCGCATCATGCTCGGCACCTACGCGCTCTCCTCGGGCTATTACGACGCGTTCTACCTGAAGGCCCAGAAGGTCCGGACCCTCATCAAGGGGGACTTCGACGCGGCGTTCAAGGACGTCGACCTGCTGGTGACCCCGACGACGCCGTCCGCCGCCTTCCGCTTCGGGGAGAAGACCGACGACCCCCTGCAGATGTACCTCTCGGACGTCTTCACTCTGCCCTGCAACCTGGCCGGGGTGGGAGGCGTCTCGGTGCCGGCCGGCAAGTCCGCCCAGGGCCTGCCCCTGGGGCTGCAGTTCATGGCCCGCCCGGGAGAGGACCATCTGCTGCTGCGCGCGGCCCGGGCGGTCGAGGCCGCCGGGCTCTTCTCCGGGGAGCCGGACCTGTGAAGGCCTTGAAGGAATACTCCGCGGGCGGCGTGGTCACCAAGGGCGGCAAGGTCCTGCTCATCCGCATGAAGAAGCTCTCCGGCGAGCTGGTGTGGACCTACCCGAAGGGGCACCTGGACGGCGGCGAGACGCCGCGCCGGGCGGCCCTGCGCGAGGTGGTGGAGGAGAGCGGCCTCGAATGCCGCGTCCGCTCGACCCTCGCGCTGGTGCGCTATTCGTTCCGCCGGGGCGGCAGGCCGGTCAAGAAGCGCGTGCGCTGGTATTGGATGGAGCCCGTGCGCAAGGTCGGCCGCCCGGACGGCGCGGAGATCTTCGGGCTGCGCTGGCTGGGCTACTCCGGGGCCTCGCGCCTGCTCGAGTATCCCGCCGACAAACGGCTGCTCGACCGGATGCGGGGCCTGGGGGCGGTCTCGTGAGCTGGGAGACGGTCGTCGGCCTCGAGGTCCACTGCCAGCTCGGCACGCGCACGAAGCTGTTCTGCCCCTGCTCGACGGCGTCGTTCGGGAAGCCCGCCAACGTGAACATCTGCCCGGTCTGCACGGGCCAGCCCGGCGTGCTCCCCGTCCTCAACCGCGCGGCCGTGGAGCTGGCCTTCCAGGCGGGGCTGGCCTTCCGCTGCCGAATCGAGCCCCGCTCGGTGTTCGCCCGCAAGAACTACTTCTACCCCGACCTCCCCAAGGGCTATCAGATTTCGCAGTACGAGCTGCCGTTCGCCCAGGGCGGGACGCTGGCCATAGCGGGCAAGGAGGTCCGCCTGCACCGCATCCATATGGAAGAGGACGCGGGCAAGCTCCTGCACGCCATAGGCTCGGAGGAGCTCCCCTATTCCCTGGTGGACTTCAATCGGGCGGGCGTCCCGCTCATCGAAATCGTCTCCGAGGCGGACATGCGCTCCCCCGAAGAGGCCTTCGACTACCTCACGAACCTCAAGGCCGTGCTCCAGTACGCCGGGATCTCGCGCTGCGACATGGAGAAGGGGGAGCTGCGCTGCGACGCCAACGTATCCGTGAGGCGTCCCGGCGAGCCGTTCGGCACGAAGGTCGAGGTGAAGAACCTCAACTCCTTCCGGGCGGTGCGCGACGCCATCGCCTACGAGGTCGTGCGCCAGAGCCGCGCGCGGGAGGCCGGCGAGGCGATCCGTCAGGAGACCCGCCAGTGGGACGCCGCCGCCGAGCGGACCGAACCGATGCGCTCGAAGGAGGAGGCGCACGACTACCGCTATTTCCCGGAGCCCGACCTCGTCCCCCTCGTGGCCGAGGAGGCCTGGGTGGCGCGCCTGAAGGCCGCCCTCCCCGAGCTCCCGGCCGCGCGCCGCGCCCGCTTTGTGGCGGAGCTCGGGCTTTCGGACTATGATTCAGGAGTGGTGACCGCCGAGCGCGCCCTGGCCGACTATTTCGAGGAGGCCCTGGCCGCCGCCGCCCCCGAGGCCGGAGCCAAGCAGGTCGCCAACTGGGTCCAGTCCGACTTCCTGGCCCGCGTGAAGGCCGAGAAGACCTCCCCCGACCGCGCCCCCGTCCGGCCCGCGATGCTCGGCGAGATCGCGAAGCTGGTCGCCTCCGGGTCGATCTCCGGCAAGGCGGGCAAGGACGTCTTCGCGGCCTGCTGGGAGACCGGGAAGAAGCCCTCCGACATCGTCGCGGAACTGGGCCTCGCCCAGGTCTCCGACGAAGCCGCGGTGGCCGCCTGGGTCGACGAGGCCGTCAAGGAGAACCCCCAGGCCGCGGCGGACTTCCGCGGCGGCAAGCCCGCCGCGGCGGGGTCCCTGGTCGGCGCGGTCATGCGCCGTTCGCGCGGCAAGGCCAACCCCGCTCTGGTGAACAAGCTCATCAAGGAGAAGCTAGCCTCATGAGACCGATCCTCCTCGCCCTGTCCGCCCTGCTCGCCGCGCCGGCCGCCGCATTCGACTTCATCGAGTTCGCGGAGCCGCTCGCCCTGGATTTCGTCACCGGGGGGTCCGCCGTCGCCGCGTCCGGCGACCGCCTCTATTGGCTCGACGACAAGCGCGGCGTCCTCTTCGTGCTGCGCAAGGACGGGACCTCCCTGTCCACGCCGGCGCAGCTCTCGGCCCCGCAGGGCCTGGCGCTGGGGCCCGACGGGGCCGTCTACGTGGCGGACACCGGCAATTCCCGCATCGTGGTCTACGACCGGGACGGCAAGGAGCAGAGGGTCATCGGGGAGCGAGGCTCCGACCCCGGACAGCTCTCCAAGCCGCGCTCCGTGGCCGTCGGGGCGGACGGGCGGGTCTGGGTCTCCGATACCGGCAACGACCGGGTCCAGGTCTTCACTTCTGAGGGCGTCTTCCTGTTCGCCTTCGGGCGCTCGGGCAAGGAGAACGGCCAGTTCCGCTCCCCCGGCCGGGTCCAGGTCGACGCGATGGACAACGTCTTCGTGCTCGACGAGGACAACGACCGGGTCCAGAAGTTCGATTCCCGGACGGCCCACGTCAAGAACTTCCAGCTCCACGGCTCGGACTTCGTGCTCGACGAGTTCGGCTACCTCTATATGATCGACCCCAAGCGGGGCAAGGTCAAGGAGGTCGGCCCGGACGGCATCGTGCTGGGAGGCTTCGGCACCGAGGGGAAGGCCAAGGGCCAGTTCAAGAAGGCGGGCGGGATCGGCGTCGACGACCAGGGGGCGGTGCTGGTGGCCGACGTGGGGAACAAGCGGCTCCAGAGGATCTCCCTGCAGAACAAGCAGAAGGTCCAGCCGGTGCGCATGAACCTGGAGACCAAGCTCATGGTGGCCGGCCCCACCCGCGTCATGCCAGGGGCGGCGTCGGCCCTGGCCGTGGCGGACGGGGAGGTCTTCGCCTGGATGCCCAAGACCAGGCACCTCGCCGTCTACAAGGGCGACAAGGAGAGCCGGCGCATCAGCGGCCCCGACGTGAAGGGCGAGGCCGCTATCCGTTCGGCCAAGGGCCTCGTGGCCAGCCCCAAGTGGGGCCTGTTCGTCGCCGACGGGTCCGGCGACAAGATACTCTCCTTCGACCTCAAAGGCGAGCATAAGTCCAACTTCGGGGCGGCCGAGGGCTTCTTCGCCTCCAAGAAGAAGGAAGGCCGGGTCAAGTCTCCTGCGGGCCTGGCGCTCAACGAGAAGGGCTCCCTCTACGTCGCCGACGCCGGCAACCATCGCATCGACATCTTCGGCCCGGACGGCTCCTTCCTGACCTCTTTCGGCCCGGTGGTCGGCCCGTACGAGCTCAAGGACCCGGTCTCGGTCGCCTGGGACGAGGCCGGCTTCATCTACATCCTCGACGCCGAGCTCAAGAAGGTCATCAAGTGCGAGCCTTCCGGCGGCTATCTGAAGGCCTGGGGGGAGGCCGGCGAAGGGGTGGCGCAGTTCGACGAGCCCATCGCGCTGGCCTATGACGGGAAGAGCTACCTCTATGTCCTGGACCGGGGCTTCAAGCGCGTGTCCGTGTTCGACCGCGACGGCCGCTGGGTCACGAACTTCTTCTCGGGCGGCAAGGGCGAGCGCAGCCTCGACGACCCGGCGGCCCTGGCCGTCTCGGGTTCGGAGCTCCTCATCGCCGATGCGGGCCGCCAGCGCATCGCCGCCTTCGCGCTCAAGCCCCGCCTGGCTCCGCCTCCGATGGTCTCCACGAGGACCGTGGAGGGCGAGGTGGTCCTCTCCTGGGACGCCTCCACGGACCCCTGGACCTTGAAGTACCGCGTGGCCCGTTCGAGCCAGGCGTCCGGCCCCTGGGCCGAGGTGGGGACGGGGGGGAAGCCCGTCTTCAAGGAGTCCGCGGTGGAGGCCTACCAGACCTACTGGTACAGGGTCGCCGTCGTGGCGGCCACCGGGGACGCGGGCCCCTGGTCGCGGCCCATCGACGTCTTCGTGCCGGGCTCCTTCAACGTCGCCCCCGTGGAGATCTCCACCGCGGCGGTCGGGAACATCTTCTCGGCCAACTATAAGTGGTATCTGAAGAACCCGCTGGGGAAGGCCGTGCTCCAGAACAACCTGAACGTGCCCTTCCAGAACGTGAAGGTCTCCTTCCGCCTCAAGGATTTCATGGACTTCGCCACCGAATCGGTGGTGGAGAAGCTCGGGCCCAAGGAGAAGGTCGAGGTCCCGCTGTCGGCGACCTTGAACAACCGGATTCTCGAGGTCAGCGAGGACACCCCCATCCAGGCCGAGGTCACGCTGACCTACTACGAGAAGGGGCAGAAGCGCGACTTCTCGCTGGCGCTGCCGCTGCGGGTCTATTCCCGGCGCGCCATCACCTGGGAGGACCCGCGGCGCATCGCCAACTTCATCACCCCCAACGACCCGCCCGTCGACCAGCTCAAGAGCGCCGTGCTGAGGGACCCGCCTCTGGCGCCCAAGGGCGTGGAGCTGCTCAACCATCCCGTCTCCATCGCGGCCCGCCTCTGGTCGGCGGTGTCGGGCTCCGGCGTGCGCTTCCTCCCCAGCCCGAACAACCCCTTCGAGCAGATGTCGGAGGACCCGGCCTTCCCGGTCGACTACACTCAGTTCCCTCGCGACACGCTGGCGCGCAAGTCCGGGGAGTGCGACGACATGGTGACCCTGTTGAGCTCGCTCTACGAGAACGCGACGGTCCGCACCGCCATGCTGGACTATCCGGGTCACATCGCCTTGATGTTCGACACCGGCGCGGCGGACCCCCTGGAGACCGGGCTGCCCCAGGACCTCCTGGTCCCCTACGACGGCACGCTGTGGGTGCCGCTCGAGGCGACCATGGTCGGCCAGCCTTTCCTCGAGGCGGTCCGCAAGGCCTCCTACGCGTACAAGGAGATGAAGGCGCAGGACAAGGCCTCCATCATCGACCCGCGCCAGGCCTGGAAGGTCTACGAGCCGGCGACCCTGCCGAAGCCCGACGGGGCGGACCTGGCGCTCGACGAGGGCGAGTCCAAGAAGCGCTTCGAGAGCACGGCCTCCGACCTCCTCGCGCTGCGCTACAAGGCCGGCGCCGAGGCCCTCGAGGCGACGATGTCCTCCGACGGCGAATCCGCCACCCTGTGGAACCAGCGCGGCATCCTGGAGGCGCAGCACGGAAAGCCGTCCGAGGCCGAGAAGGCCTTCAAGAAGGCCCTCGACCTCGACGGCACGAGCGCGGCGGCGCTCAACAACCTGGGCAACCTCGCCTACGAGAGCGGGCGCGCCGCCGACGCCCTCGCGCGCTACAAGAAGGCCGCCGCGGCGGACCCGGAGGACGCGGGAATCCTGATGAACATGGCCCGGGCGGCCAAGAAGCTCGGCCAGGGAGACGAAGCCCGGGGCTTCTCGGAGAAGGCCGCGGCCCTCGATGCGGGCTACAAGGAAGAGGCGGCGGCCTTCAAGGCGCCCTGACCCGGTGTGACCAGGGTCGCCTGGTGCTTTCGGGACGTGGAGGCTAGACTATGGGCATGATCCGGAACCTACTCGTCTGCTCTCTCATCTTCGCCGCGGCGGCGCCGCTGCGGGCCGAGGAGTCCAAGCCCTCCTCGGTCATGTCCTGGTTCAAGAACTGGAAGAACGCCCTCGAACGCTCGGCCGTCGAGGGGAAGTATCGGCGCATGCGCACCTCCACCGCGGTGGCGGCGGTCCGCGGGGCCGGACAGTCCTCCAAGAACCCGGACGCCGCCTATTGGAAGGGCGGGTGGAGCGACAAGCGCATCGAGGAACGGATGAAGGAGCGCGGCGAGCTGGCCGCCGCGGTGGGGCTGATCTTCGAGGAGAAGCTCCCGGAGGCCCGCGCGGCGCTGGACGCCTTCGAGAAGGGACATCCCCAGAGCTCCTTCCTCGAAGAGGTGGCCGACGCGCGGACCAAGCTCGACGAGTTGGAGGGGAAGGCCCCGGCTCCTGCGGCCGAACCCGCGAAGGCGGCGGCTCCGGCCGCCGAACCGGCCAAGGAAGAGCCGGCCAAAGCCGAGCCGGCGAAGGAAGCGCCCGCCAAGGACGAGCCGGTCAAGGCCGAGCCGGCGCCGGCCGCGCCGTAAGGCGTCCCAGAGCCCAGACGACCAGAGACGCCGCAAGGCCCGACAGGAACGGGGCCTCGCTCCCCAGCGCCCAAGAGGCGGTGGCCGTCCCCACTCCGGCCAAGGAGCTCAGGAATCCCGCCTTCGGCCCGATGCGCAGGGCCTGCGAGTAGGAGGCGACCAGCGGCACGAGCAGGCCGGGGATGACGCAGGAGCCCACCATGTACCAGAGGGCCACGACGGACGGCAGGGACAGGGCCAGGACGACGGCCAGGGCCGAAGACGCCAGGAGCCCCCAGCGCGTCCAGGCTTCGGCGCGTTCGCTCGGAATGCCCGCAAGGCGGCCCGCGGCGTCCCGGCCCAGGCTGACGGCGGCGAGCAGCGTCGTCGAGGCCGTGGCCGCCAGAGTCGAGGACGCCACGCCGGCGATGAAGACGCCCTTGAGCATGCCGGGGAGGACGGCTTCGGCCAGGGCGGGATAGGCCGCCAGCGGTTCGGCCAGGTCCGGCAGGCGGGCCCGCGCCATGAGCCCCGCCGAGGTCGTCATCGAGTCGAACAGGCACCAGAAGGCGACGGAGACGGCGATGCCGATTCGGGCGGTGCGCTCGTCCTTGGCCGCCAGGACGCGCTGGTGGAAGCCGGGGTCGACGAAGGTCCATAGGGCTATCAGCCACCAGCCGACCAGAGCGGAGGGCGGCTGACCGCCCAGCGGGGCCAGGTGCTCGCGGGGCAGGGCCGCGGAAATCCCGGAGAACCCCCCGGCGGCCGTGAAGGCGAACGGGAGGATGACGGCGAAGCCCAGGTACATCACGACGAACTCCAGGCGATTGGCCCCGACGTCGGCGCGCAGGCCGCCCCGCCAGAGCAGCAATGCCGTCCCCGCCGCCAGCGCCGTCACGCAGGACGCCAGCGGCCAGCCGGTCGCCCAGCGCCCCAGGGTCCCCAGCATCAAGACCTCGTCGGCCGGGCTGGCCAGGACGAAGACGAGCAGCGCCCCCAGGACGGCCGCGGGCTTCCCGTAGCAGGCTTCGAGGTGGTCGGGGATGGTCAAGCCGGGCCGCGCCCTCACGCGCGGGACCAGCCAGACCGCATAGGCCAGGGCGAAGAAGTAGTAGGGGACGCCCTGGACCAGCCAGTTGGAGACCCCATAGCGCCAGGCGTATTCCCCGACGCCCAAAGTGCCCCCGAAGAAGCTGGGGACCAACGTGGCCACGAAGCTGGGCAGAGAAAGCGCCCGGCCGGCCAGGATGTAGTCCTCGGCCCCGGGCGACCGGGCCCGGGCCGCGCGCAACGCCAGCCACAGGGCGGCCGTCAGGTAGGCCGCCAGCAGCGCCAGGTCGACGACCGAGAGGGTGAGCCCTACGGCGACGACGGGCTCACCTCATTGGTGACCTTGGTATCCTGCGTCGGGTTCGGCGGCGGCGGCAGGAAGCCATCCGGGGGCGGGGGGAAGCCTCCCTCCGGGGGCGGCGGCAGGGCTCCAGGGGGCGGCGGCGGCGGCATGCCCGGCTTCGGTCCGGGAGGCGGGGGAGGCAGCATGCCCTGCTTCGGACCGGGGGGCGGCGGAGGGAGCTTGGGTCCGCCCGGCTCGCCGGGGACGACGGGCGGGGGCGGGGGCGGGCCGGCCTTAGCCGGCGGCAGGGCCTGGACCTTGGCCTCGGAGAGCCCTTTGCCGGTGTCGGAGGCGACCTGCTGGTTGCCCTCGATGCGCACTTCGACGCCGCGCGAGTCGGTGATGCCCAGGCTCCCCTCGAAGAGGGAGAAGTTCGAGGAGCCGTCGACGGCCACATCGATCTCCCCGACCGTCCCGCGCACGGCGGCCACGGCGGTGGGCGTGCGCATCTCGTAGCGGCGCCGCCCGGCGACCTTTTTGATCCAGAACTGCAGGGTGCCGACGTCTATCTTCACCGAGACCTTCTTGGCGCTGTGGCCCGCTACGGCGAAGGTGGAGTTGCCGGTGATCTGCATCTTGGAGCCGTCGAGGAAGACGACGACGGCGCGCCCGCCGGAGCCGGTCTTGAGGGTGTCCCCGGTGTCGAGCTGGGTCTGGGACGCCGCCGCGGCGAAGTCGCCTCCGGCGGCGCGTTTGACCGTCACCGGGCCGGAGACGTCGGCCAGGACTGCGCCCAGAGGGCCTTCGGCCGGCTTGTCGCCCCAGCCGAACAGGGCGTAGGAAGGCGTGACCAGGGCAAGCGACAGGGTGAGGGCGAGGGCGCGCGCTAAGGGTTTCATGGGGCCACCTTTATGAGGATACCCCTAAGTGTATCGCTCCCGCCCGGCGGGCGCAATACTTATTTCGTCACGCGTCGCGTCAAGGGAGGGAGACCCAGGCGCGGCCGGAGTGGACTGTCAGCTCGACGGGGGAGCCTGTCGCCTGGTTGGACAGCCCTCGGCTCGAGCGCGTGAGGCGCAAGCGCTTGAGCGGGAACTTGAGGCCGCGCGCCGTAACCACGGCCGAAGCGCCGGCGGCGACCAGGCTCAGGACGGCGCCCTTCGGGCAGGGGATGGCGTGCTTGCCCGGCCCGACGACGGCCGACCAGCCGGGGTCGACGGCGGCCAGGGCCAGCTTCTTCGACCACTTCTCGAAGACCGCCAGGTTGACCAGTTGGTGGTCGGGTCGTCCGCCCCACAGGCCGGCCACCCATACGGAGGAGGATCCGGCGCCGTCGAGGAAGCGCAGCGCCTTCTCGAAGTCGGAGAGGTCGGGGTCGTCGTCGAAGAGGAAGGTCGTCCCCTTCCAGGACGGCAGGGGCTTGGGCAGGGAGTCGAAGTCGCCGACGACCACGGCCGGCTGCAGCCCGAGGCCCGCGGCCACCCGCGCGCCGCCGTCGGCGCAGACCAGGAACCCCGCCGCCGCCGCCCGCGCCTTGAGGCGCCCGGCGTCGGCGACCGGGCCGTTGAGGAAGAGCAGCGCGGGTTTCACGCGCGCAGCTTCTTGACCAGGGCCGTCGTCGAACGGCCTTTGACGAGCGGGAGGATGACCACCTTCCCGGCATGGCTCCGGCCGGCCACCGCGTCGGCCCTGTAATCCCCGCCTTTGACGAGGATGTCCGGCCTGAGGCGCGACAGGAGCCGCTCCGGGGTGTCCTCGGAGAACGGGGTCACCGCGTCCACGCAGGCCAGCCCCGCCAGCACGCGCATGCGGTCTCTGAGCGGGTTGAGCGGGCGCTCGGGACCCTTGCCCAGCCTGCGGACCGAGGCGTCCGAGTTGACCCCCACGATGAGCGCCGAGCCGAGGGAGCGGGCTCTCTCTAGGACCGAGACATGACCCGCATGCAGGATGTCGAAGACCCCGTTGGTGAAGACCAAGGTCTTCTTGGCACGGGTTAGGGCTCGGCGCCAGGCGGGGAGCCTACCGCCGAGCATGACCTTATGTACAGTCTCGATTTTTCGCGCGGTCATAGGAGGTCCTTGAACTCCTCGAGCGTCAGCCCAGCGTCCGAAACGATGCCCTTTAAGGTCCAGGGGTCGACGGGATTGTTCCGAGGGATTGTCAGCATGATGGTTCCGTTCCACATGGAGATATGCTTGCCTTGCCGGACGACCCTGAATCCCGCTTTCTCTAGGGCGCGGACGACGCGTTTGTGCGCGAGGAGAGGCGGACGCATCCTCTAGACGGTGACTTTGACGGTCCGGACGTCCTTCTTGCGCAGGACGTCCTTCATGGAGGCGAGATAAGTCTCGATGGCGTCCTTGATGTTTTCAAGGGCTTCCTCCTTGGTGCGGCCCTGGCTCCAACACCCCCGGAGTTCGGGACAGTGCACCGTGTAGCCCATCTCGGTCGTCTCAAGGACGGCATGGTAGGTATAGGACATGGTCGGCCTTCCACTCTCAGTATAACAGCGCGGTCACCGCGCCGCTAGTACCAGGTTAGTGGGCCTTGGGGGCATCCGGGAAGAGCGTGTCCTCGATGAGCCCGCAGAGGATCTGGATGGCCGTGATGTGCGCCTCCTGGATGCGCGCGACGCTCTTGGAGGGCACGCACAGGCACATGTCGCACAGCGGCTTGAGCTTCCCGCCGGTCTCGCCGGTGAAGCCCAGCACGGTCAGGCCGAGCTCATGGGCGGCCTTGGCGGCCTTGAGGACGTTCTGGGAGTTCCCGCTGGTCGAGATGGCCACCGCGATGTCGTCGGGCTTGGCGTGGGCGCGCAGCTGGCGCTCGAAGATGAACTCGAAGCCGAAGTCGTTGCCGATCGAGGTCAGGTCCCCGGTGTTCGTGGTCAGCGCCATCGCGGGCAGGCCGGGGCGGTTGCGCTCGTAGCGGCCGACCAGCTCGTCGGCGAAGTTCTGGGCGTCGCAGGCGGAGCCGCCGTTGCCGAAGGTCAGGATCTTGTGGCCGTTCTGGAAGCAGTTCACCAGCACGTCGGCCATGCGGGCCAGGGTGTCGGCCTGGGCGGCCGTGGCCTTGATGACCTTGGACGATTCTTCGAGCTTGGAGACGATGACGGCCTTGGTGTCGATGGTCGTTGTCATTCTAAACGGCGGCCGCGGCCGCCTCCTCCTTCAGAAGCTGGTCGGCGAAAGACGTGTCGAAGTCCCCGGACGAGAACCTCGGGTGGGCAAGGACCTTCCTGTGGAAGGGAGCGGTCGTCTCGATGCCCCGCACCTCGAGCTCGCCGAGCGCCCGCAGCGAACGGGCGATGGCGGACTTCCTGTCGTCGCTCCAGACGATGAGCTTGGCGATCAGGGAGTCGTAGTACGAGGGGACGGTATAGCCGGCGTAGAGGTGCGTGTCGAGGCGCACGCCGGCGCCGCCGGGCCAGGTCAGCGACTCCACCAGGCCGGGGCAGGGGGCGAAGCCGCGGGTCGAGTCCTCCGCGTTGATGCGGTGCTCGATGGCGTGGCAGCGGATCTCGGAGGCGCGCTCCTGGGAGAAGGGGAGCTTCTCGCCGGCGGCGAGGCGGATCTGCGTCTTGACCAGGTCGAGCCCGGTCACGGTCTCGGTGACGGGGTGTTCGACCTGGAGCCGGGTGTTGACCTCGATGAAGTAGAAGTCGCCCTTGCGGTCGAGCAGGAACTCGACGGTGCCCACGTTCGAGTAGCCGCAGCCTTTGGCCAGGCGGACCGCGGCCTCCTGCATCCTCTTGCGGATGGCCGGGGTGACGGCGGGCGACGGCGACTCCTCGATGAGCTTCTGGTGGCGGCGCTGCACGGTGCAGTCGCGTTCGACGCAGGCGGCCACGTTCCCGTGCACGTCCGCGGCGAGCTGGATCTCCACATGGCGGGGGTTCTCGATGAACTTCTCGATGAAGACCGTCCCGTCTCCGAAGGCCGCCTTCGCCTCGGTGGAGGCCCTCTCCAGCTCGCCTTTGAGGACCGAGGGCTCCCTGACCACGCGCAGGCCCTTTCCGCCCCCGCCCGCCGAGGCCTTGACCATGACCGGGAAGCCGATGGCCTCCACCCTCTTCAAGAAGGCGGCGTCTACGTTCCCGGAGAAGGTCATGCCGGGGACGCAAGGGACCTTGGCCGCTTCGGCGACGGCCTTGCCGGAGAGCTTGTCCCCGAGGGAGCGGATGGCCTTGCCGGGAGGCCCGATGAATGTGACCCCCTGTTCGGCGCAGGCGTCGGCGAAATGGGCCCGCTCGGACAGGAACCCGTAGCCGGGGTGGACGGCGTCGGCGCCGGTGGACTTCGCGGCGGCCAGGATCCGGTCGACCCGGAGGTAGCTGTCCACCGACGGGGCCGGGCCGATGCAGACGGCCTCGTCGGCCAGCGATACGTGCCGGGACGAGCGGTCGGCTTCGGAATACACGGCGACGCTCTTGATTCCCAGCTCGCGGCAGGCGCGGATGACGCGCACGGCGATCTCGGAGCGGTTGGCGATGAGGATCTTATTGAACATGGATGTCCACCTTGATTTTCTGGGTGAAGAGGTCGACCTCGGCGGTCAGGACGGTGTCGCGGCCGCTGGCCAGGGTCACCGTGTAGACGGCTCCGGACGCATGGACGGCGCCCCACTTCTCCTCGGGGAGGTCCTTGGGGCGGGTCTTCAGGCGCTTGGCGAGCTCGCCGCGCGACTTCTCGCGCCATTCCGCCAGCGTCATCTCGTCTCCGGGCATGCGGTGGCCCTGGACCAGGGCCACCGCCTCCGGCCCGCCGTCGCCGGAGAGCACGGAGGCGGAGCGGGCGGCGTAGGCCTGGTCGGCGTCGAGGCGGCACAGCGCCTTGGCCTGCCGGAAGCTCTCGAGGGCCTCCGTCGGCAGGGAGGCCTGCATCTCGGATTCCGCTTTGGCGATGGTGAGGTCGCAGCGTTGGGCGTCGTCGAGCCTCGGATAGGCCAGCAGGAGAGCCAGCGCGCGGACGGACTCGGCGGGCCGGTTCTGGGTGTTCCGTTCGATGTCGGCGAGGATGTGGTTGATGCGGAAGATGCCTTCCGGGCCGAGCCGCGACGGGAGGGACTGGGCCATCTTGAGGGCCTTGGCGCAGGCTTCGAGGGCGGCCTTCTCGTCCCCGGCGATCCGGGCCGCCTCGCAGTAGTAGGCCGGCGGCATGGGGTCCAGCGGGTCGATCGCCTGAGCCTCGCGCGCCAGCCGGGCGGCCGCGGCATGGTCGGCGCGGCCGAGCGCGGTCTCGAGCTCGGGCATCAGGGTCCACCAGTACGCCCGGCGCCACTGTCCCTCCTCGAGCTGCATGACGAGCCAGTCGTCCTGCCCGCCGCCCGAGCCCCCGAACAGCTTGTAGCGCACGAGGGCCCAGCCGGGGGCGACGATTTCGGCCTTGATGTCGTCGAAGGTCCAGGACGAGTCGTCCTGGAGGCCCTTGAAGGCGTCGAGCGTCGCGGCCTTGCGGGAGGGGGAGGAGAGCTGGGAATAGGCCGCCGGCCAGTCCTTCTGCTTGAGCGCGAACAGGTAGTCTCCGGCGGCCTTGACCAGGGTCTCGGCCGGCGACTTCTTCTGCTTGACCTTCAGGCCGTAGACGACGAAGCCCGCGGCCAGCAGGACGAGGGCCATCACGGTGGAGAATACCGCCTTGGGCCTGCGCTGTATGAAGGTCTGGGACGGGCCTTGGACCTTCTTGGGGGGCGGCGTCGCCTGGCGCTCCCGCGCCGGCGGCTCCTTAGCCGGCGGCGCCGGCTCGCGGCCCTCGTAGCCTTTGACGAGCCGGGGGTCGAGCTCCTCGGGCTGGCCTTTGACGAGCGGCTTCACGGGGGGCTTGGGCAGGTCCTTCGGCGGCTCCTTGGCCGGTTCCTTCGGCCTTTCCGGGAGCTTCTTCGGGAGAGGGGTGACCGGGTCGCCTTCCAGGCGCATCTTGACCGGCGTGCGCTTGGCGGGGGGGGGCGGCGGCCCGCCGAGGTCCTTGGGCGGCGGCTCGTCCTTGGGCAGGGGCTCCTTCTCGGGCGGGCGCATGTCGGGGACCGGTTCGTCGTCCCGGACGACCCGCTGTCCGTCCGACTTCTTCGGGATGCGGGAGATGACGGTCTTCGGGATGTAGCGCTCCATCGCCTCGTCTTTGGAGCCCTTCGACGGTTCGGGCTTCGGCTCCAGCCGGGGTTCCGGTTTCGCTTCCGGCTTGGGCTCCGGTTTCGGGGGAACTTTGGGCTCCGGCTTCGGTTCGGCCTTCGCCTCGGGTTCGGCGTCCGCGGGCAGCTCCACCCGGGGCTCGGGCTTCTTGATGTCCTGCAGGCGGATCTGGGGCTTCGGCTCGGGCTTGGGCTCGGGTTTGGGCTCAGGCTTCGGGGGCGGGGGCTTCGGCGCGGGGGCGGGAGCCTTCGCCGGCTCGGCCTTGGGGGCGGGCGGCGGGGCGGCCTTCGGGGGCAGCAGGAAGTTCTCGCCGCAGGCGTCGCAGTATTTCTTGGCCGCCGCGTTCTTGAACCCGCAGGAACCGCAGGTGCGCACCACCCGGCCGCCGCAAGAGGCGCACTCCGACTTGTCCGGAGAGCCGGGCTTCTTGCATTTTGAGCAGGCGACGGGGTGGAACTCTGCCATCAGCGGGGCTGGATGAAGAACAGCGGCTGGCCGTACTCGACGGGCTTCCCGTCCTCGGCGACCCCCGCCAGCAGCTTCCCTGAGGAGGGGGACTTCACCTCGACCTTCGCGAGGCCGGTGTCGATGAGGCCGAGCAGGGTCCCGGCCGAGACCTCGTCGCCGGCCTGGGCCTTGGGGGACTTCCCCAGCGGCGCCGCGCGGAAAACGCCGACCTCGGCGGAGGACACCGATACGACCCGGGCCTCGGGGAAGGCTCCCGAGGGCATGGCCGGCGCGGTGTCCGACGACAGGGAGAATCCCGTGCCGCCGCGGTTCCATGCCACCTCGGTCAGGTCCGTGGAGCGCATCCAGGAGAGCACTTCCTTGAGGGTCTTGGGGTCCATTGGTCTACCTCTGGCCTTTGCGGGCGCGCTGCTTCTTGCCTTTGCGCCGCTTGAGCAGGTTCTGCGGGTTGGGGGGGAGCAGGCCGGCCTCGAGCGGGTCGAAGGCGCCGGGCAGCATGGCGAACATCTTAGCCCGCGTCACGCTCTCGCGGCGCCCGTCGCCGCCGATGTCCACGATGATGAGCATCGTGTCCTTGGTGCTGAACTCAATGATGAACTGCCGGCAGGCCCCGCATGGGCGAGGGCTGCGTCCGACGACGCAGACCGCCTTGAGGGACTTCTCCCCGCGCGTGACGGCGTTGGCCACCGCGACGCGCTCGCCGCAGACGGTGAGCCCGTAGGAGGCGTTCTCGACGTTGGCCCCGGCGTGGATGCGCCCGGAGTCGGTGAGGACGGCCGCCCCGATAGGATAGCGGGAGTACGGGCAGTAGGCTTTCAGGCGCGCGCGCTTGGCCGCGTCGACGAGGGCCCGGAATTGGGTCGAGTTCATGATAGGTATTTCCCGATGAGCGGGCCCAGGGCC
Source organism: Elusimicrobiota bacterium (assembly GCA_016218495.1). GTDB lineage: Bacteria > Elusimicrobiota > Elusimicrobia > UBA1565 > UBA1565 > SCTT01. The sequence continues at coordinate 3,181 of JACRDU010000123.1, read as the reverse complement.
CGCTTCGTCTTCTTGTCCATCGCCTTGGGGTCCGTGAACACCGCGCCCTTGAGCGCCGAGGCGCAGGCGCATTGCCGGGGGAGCTCGGCGAGCTTGGGCAGGGCGGCCGCGAGCAGGCGCTGGGCGTTCTCGACGTTGGCCAGCAGGTGCTCGACGACCTTCTCCGTGCTCACATGGTCGTCTTCCTTCCAGCAGTCGTAGTCGGTGACCAGGGCCACGGGGGTGTAGCAGACCTCCGCCTCCCGGGCCAGCTTCGCCTCGGGGCTGGCCGTCATGCCGATGATGGAATAGCCCAGCTGGCGGTGCATCAGGCTCTCGGCCTTCGTCGAGAACAGGGGGCCCTCCATGCAGATGTAGGTGCCGCCCTTGTGGGCCGTGATGCCCAAGGTGCGCGTCTCCCCGTAGAGGAGGGAGGCCATGTCGGAGCAGAACGGGTGCGCGAAGGCCACGTGCGCGACCACGCCCTTGCCGAAGAAGGTGGACGGGCGGCCCTTCGTCTCGTCGGCCAGCTGGTCCGGGAACACGAAGTGGCGCGGGGCCAGCTCCTCGCGCAGGGAGCCGACCGCGCTGACCGAGACGATCCGCTCCACGCCCAGCGACTTGAGGGCCCAGATGTTCGCGCGGCAGGGGACTTCCCCGGGCAGCAGCCGGTGGCCGCGGCCGTGGCGGGGCAGGAACGCCACGCGGACGCCGCCCACGGTCCCGGTGATGACCGCGTCGGAGGGCGCGCCGAAGGGGGTCTTCAGCCGCAGCTCGCGGACGTCGCAGACGCCCTGCATCCGGTAGAGGCCCGAGCCGCCGATGACGGCCAGGCGGCAGGTCCGGTCGGTCTTGCGTCCCTTCATCGGGTATAGCCTCCTTCGGGCAGCAGCTCATGGATAAGGGCTTCCAGGACCTTCAGTTCGAAGGGCTTCTTCAGGAACCGGACGTTGGGACGCTTGAGGATGTCGCGCAGGGCCGCTTCGCCGGCGCTGCCGCTGACCAGGATGATGGGGATGTCCTTGGTCCCTTCGTAGTCCTTGAGGCGCGCGGCGGCGGAGGAGCCGTAGACCCCCGACATCACGATGTCCATGATGATGAGGTGGGGCTTGTCCTCGGCGGCCATCGCGAAGGCCTGCGCTCCGTCGGACGCCTCGCGGACGATGAAGTGGCGGCTGCGTAGGAAGTCGCGCACGGGCCCACGGATGCCCTCCTCGTCGTCGGCCAGCAGGATCTCGGCGATCATACGGCGGCGAGGGCCTCGGCGAGGCGGCCCTCATAGATGGGGAACCGCGCGGTGAGCTTGCGCACCCTGTCCTTGACGCCGCCGAGCGCGCCGTCGTCGCCGCGCCGGGCGAGGGCGTCGTCGATGAGCTCGGCGACCTCGTCCATCTCGCGCTCTCCCATCCCGCGGGTGGTGACCGCCGGGGTCCCGATGCGCACGCCGGAGCAGACCGTGGGCTTCTCCGGGTCGTAGGGGATGGCGTTCTTGTTGACGGTTATCCCCGCGGCGTCGAGCGCCTGCTCGGCGTCGCGCCCGGTGACCTTCTTGGGGCGCAGGTCCACGGAGAACAGGTGGCAGTCCGTGCCGCCGGCCACGATGCGGAATCCCCGGTCGCCCAGCGCCCCGGCCAGGCGCCGCGCGTTGGCCAGCACCTGGCGCTGGTAGGCCTTGAACTCGGGCCTGAGGGCTTCGCCGAAGCAGACGGCCTTCGCCGCGATGACGTGCATCAGCGGCCCGCCCTGCGTGCCGGGGAAGGTGATGGAGTCCAGCGCCTTCTGGTGCTTGCCCTTGCACAGGACCATGCCGCCCCGCGGGCCGCGCAGGGTCTTGTGGGTGGTGGTGGTCACGAAGTCGGCGATGGGGACGGGGGACGGGTAGACCCCCGCCGCGATGAGCCCTGCGTAGTGGGCCACGTCCGCGGAGAAGTAGGCGCCGACCGAATCGGCCATGGCCTTGAAGCGGGCCCAGTCGATGACGCGGGAGTAGTTCGAGGCCCCGATGAAGAGCATCTTGGGCTTGTGCTCGGCGACGAGCTTCTCCGCCTCCTCGTAATCGATGGTCTCCGTGTCGCGCGTGACGTTGACGGGGACGATCTTGAAGTACTTCCCGGAGAAGTTCTTCGGATGGCCGTGGGAGAGGTGCCCGCCGTGGGCGAGGTTGAGCCCCATCACGGTGTCGCCGGGCTCGAGGACGGAGAGGTACATCCCGATGTTGGCCTGGGTGCCGGAGTGGGCCTGGACGTTGGCATGCTCGCTGCCGAAGAGCTGCTTGGCCCGGTCGATGGCCAGGGACTCGGCCACGTCCACGTGCTCGCAGCCGCCGTAGTAGCGCTTGCCGGGGTAGCCCTCGGCGTATTTGTTGGTGAGGACGGAGCCCTGGGCCTCCAGGACGGCCTCCGAGACGTAGTTCTCCGACGCGATCAGCTCGAGGTTCTCGGACTGTCGGCGGGTCTCGGCCACGACGGCCTTGAAGAGCTCCGGGTCTTGTTCACGCAGGTTTTTTAGATGCATGGTCCCTCAGGAAAGCGTCCAATCCGGTCTCGATCTCGTCGCGGCAGCGGCGGTAGACGGCGTCCGGCTGGCCGATCGGGTCGGCCACATCGGCCTCGCCCCGGCCGGCGATCTCGGAGAAGAGCTTGGTCTTGGCGGTGAATTCGGGGTACTGGTCGAGCAGGGCCTCGCGGTGGCCGCGGGTCATCGCCACCACGAGGTCGGCCCAGCCCATCAGCTCGCGGCCGACCAGCTGCGGGATGTGGCCGTCGGGGGAGGTGCCGCGCTCGGCCAGGGCCTTCTTGACGCCCTCGGGCATGGGGAAGTAGCGCTCGGCGGCGACCCCGGCCGAGCGGGCCTCCCAGGCCCCCAGAGCGCGGTCGCCCGCCATCTTCTTGAGCAGGCGCTCGGCGATGACGCTGCGGCAGGTGTTCCCGGTGCAGACGAAGAGTACTTTCATCGTGTTTTCGAGGCCTTCTCCAGAGTCTCCCTGCCCAACATCCCCTCGCGCAGGACCACGAGCGTCCCCCCGCGGGCGTCCACCACGCTGGAGGGCGTTCCTCCGGCCGGTCCGGCGTCCACGACCCAGTCCACCACCCCTCCGAGGGCGGCGGAGGCGCCCTCGGCGTCGGCCGCCGCCGGCTGCCCCGCGAGGTTCGCGCTCGTGGTCGCCCACGGCACAGCCGAAGCCTCGATGAGGGCCCGGGTC
>JACRDU010000019.1 GCA_016218495.1 Elusimicrobiota bacterium | reverse complement strand
CCGCCGGGTCCTGGGCGGGCGGCCGCGGACCCGCACGGCCCTGGGCCAACTCAGGCTGGCCGAGCGGTTTTCCCGCCTGGGCGCCGCGTCCGCGCAGGCCGAACCGCAGGCCAGGTTCACGGCCGCCGCGTTCACCGGCGCACCAGCGGCCGCGGCGGCGGATCTCGGCGTGGGCGCGGGGGCCATCTCTGAGTCCGGCGGGGCGGCGGGGCCGGCGGTGGACCAGGGCGAGCTCAGCCGCCCGATTCCGCCGGCGCTGGACGAGGGGGAGGACAAGACCCCGTACGATGCGAAGACCCCACAGGACCTCATCGCCCAGGCCGAAGCGGCCAAGCGCCTCGGTGTCGCCCTCATCGCGGGGGGCTTGGCCCTGCTCGCGATAGCCATCGCGCTCATCACGTCGGTGAACCCTACGGCCAAGGTCCTGGGGGCGGTCCTGGCCGCCGCCGCGGCGGGCATGATGGCCTTCGGGATGCTCCAGGTCAGCATCGCCCAGCGCAAGGCCGACGAGGCCAAGCGCCAGGCCGACGGAATCGACAAGGACTACGGTCAGAAGGACCAGGCCGGCGTCCTGCGCGACGGGGCGGACCGGGCGGTGCGCTGAGCCCAAGCGCCTGCGCGGGTTCTTCAACATTAGATGGATTGCGGGCTATACTGGGGCATGGCTGGAGAACCGGAGGAATGCCGTCTGGTCGGACGCGGAACCTTCCGCGTCGATGCCGCCCGCGCGCTGGAGAAGCTGCGGCGCTACCAGTTGCCCGACCCCTGGCTCTTCGTCCGGATCTGGTTGCGCGCCGCCGTCCTGCACGGGCCGGCCCGCATCGAGGTCAAGACGGCGGGCCTCGAATCTCTCCTGCGCTTCGACGGAGCGCCCCTGCCCCCGGAATTGGTCGGCGACCCTTACGCCCATCTCTTTGCGGAGGATGACATGGCCTCGACGCAAGCCGGGCGGATGCTGGGTATCGGCATGCTCGGACTCTCGGCCCTGGACCCGGAGGCCGCCGTCTTCCGTTCCGGGCCAATGAGCGAGCTCTGCGTAAAGTGGCGAGACGCCGGCGCCGCTAGGCGGTTCAAGACCGAGGTCCAGCAATCCGCGGGGATGCTGCGGATGCCGTTGGCGCTTGACGGCGTCGACCTGCCGCCCTGCTCCGCCCTGGGGTCGGAATTCAGCGGCTACAAGCCTCCCGACGGCCCGCGAATCCTGTTCGCCCTCCCCGACGCGCAGAATTACGACGGGGTGGCCGCCCTTTACCGCAACGGCGTGCTGCTCCAGGGCGTACGGCATCCGACCTTCAAAGGGCTCTCCATGTACATCAACGATGACATCCTCACGCTCAACGCGACGGCTTCCGGCGCGGTGCAAGACCAGGCGTTTGAAGCGGCGTTGCAGGCGGCGCTACGCCATGCCGACAGCTACCCCCCCCCGCCGCGCCGTGTCCGCCCGATCGACTGGGACAGATTCATCATGCCCGCCTTCCTGATCTTCGGGACGGCCGGCAGCGGCCTCGCCACGCTCATGCTCGCGAGCCAGGTTCACCAGGCGGACTCCAGTAGTGCCGTCCTTATCAAGGGTTACGTGGGCCTCTCTGGGATCGGGTTGGGCTCCTTCCTCGTCTACCTCCTGCTGGGAGGTCGCAGGCGGAAATGAGATCCCGTTGCCGGGGCCGGCGTCCTGCGCGGTGGGGCGGACCGGGCGGTGCGCTGAGCGCCCTCAGGCGGCGGGGGGAGTGGGGAAGAGGCGCTCCAGCTTGTGCCGGAGGTGGTCTATCTCGAAGGGCTTGCAGAGGTAGTCGTTGGCGCCCGCTTTCAAGCAGACCTCAACGTCGGTGAGCGTCGAGCGGGCGGTGACCATGACGACCGGGGTCTTCGCCGTCTTCGCCTCGGCGCGCAGCAGCGCCAGAGTGCGCGTGCCGGACATCAGCGGCATGTCGATGTCGAGCAGGATGAGGTCCGGCTCCTTCTCCCGCGCCAACTCCAGGCCCAGTCGTCCGTCGGGGGCCTGCAGGGCCTCCCAGCCGGAGCCCTCGAAGAACATGGCCAGCATGTCGCGGGAGCGTGGGTCGTCATCGACCACGAGTACGATGCGCTGGCGACGGGGGGAGAAGGGCCACATGGGCGCGATTAAACCTCTTGTGTGGGGCGCGGTCAATCCGCCGCGCGGCGCAGCAGGCAGTCGAAGCGGATGAGAGCCGGCTGTCCCCCGGGTCCGCGGATTTCGAAGCCCCCGCGCAGGCGCAGTTTTCCGCCGTCCAAGGGGACGAGCGTCCAGTCCACGTCGCCCTCGATCGCGGCGCCCTTGATGGTGGTGCGGACCCGCGAACGGAACGACGAGGCCCCGCCGTTGCGCCTGGTGCTCAGGGTCCTCAATCCCACGGTGGGATGGCGGTCGGCGTCCAGCGCCTTGCGGACCGCGTCGACCACGCCGGGAAGGAGGGAAACGGCGGAGGCCGACCACACCGTAGCGGCCACCTGGAGGCCCGCCGGGTCGGCGGGGTCGAGGCGCACGGCGATGTCGAAGCGGGTGAAGCGGGCTCCCACGGCCATCGGCCCGAGGCGTCCCGTAAGCGTGACCCGGCTCCGGGCGGGGTCGGCCTTGAAGACGGCGGCCCCCCCCGTGCGGGGCTCCGGGGCCGCTAGCGGCCCGGGCATAGGGAGGGCGGGCACCGCCCCGGGAGCGGAGCGCAGCCGCCGCATGATGTCGGAGGGCGCCTCAAAGGCGCCGGCGGGAGTTCCGGAGGCGAGGAGGGTGAGGATGGCAACGACCGTCAGCGAGCGGCGGAGGGACAGTGGTTTCATGCCATAGTGTAGGGCCGCGGCGGTCCGGGCGCCTGAGCCGGAGGTCTCGCTCGCGACCGGCACCCGGCCTAGCCGGGACCTGTGAGGGCCCGGGTGTCCCAGTTACCGGACCTGTTATTAGTCTCCCGGCCTTGCGCGGGGAGGGCGTCCCTGACATAATCCTGACGGAGGGCTCATCCGGGACTGACCCGGCCGGGCAACACTATCATAGGAGAGCCATGAGGGAAGAAAGGGGCGCCACGCTGGCCGAGGTCCTCATCGCGATCCTCCTGCTGGCCTTCATGGTCTCAAGCATGGTGGGCGTCCTGTTCTCCTCCTCGCTGGGGGCCACGACCGGGGACGTGCGCCTGCGCGCGTCCCAGGCGGTGGAGGCGCTGGACGGGGACTTGAGGAATTTCGTCGCGGCGGACCGCGCATCCGTGGAGCGGGCTCCGGGGGCGCCGGCGTGGCACCTGCCGGGGGACCGCTGCGACGGCTGCGCGGGAGGCCCGACCTGCTGGGCCCTCCAGGACCGCTGTACGCACGACGTGTCCGCCCGCCTGCCGGCGGACCTGCGTCAAGGATTCGGGATGGGGATGTCGTATACCGTAGAGGTGAAGGACCATGGCGGTCAGCCGGTCCGCAAGGCGCGCATCAGCGTCTCCTGGGCAGCCCCGCGCTGAGGGCGGCTTCATCCTGGCCGAGGTCCTCATCGCCTTGGGCCTGGGCTCCCTCGTCATCGCGGGGGCCCTGGCGTTCCAGGTCTTCGCCGTGCGCCGCCAGGGCGAGATGGTGGCCCGCGCGCGCCTGAGCGCCCAGGGGGTGGGCGCCTACGAGTCGGCGCGCCGCGCGCTGGCCGCCGCCAGCCGGGTCGTGCTCCCCGCCGCCGGAGCGGCCTCGACGGACCTGCTCGTGCACCTCAACGACAGCCCGCTGGGCGACGGCGGGGCCATCCTCGCCGGCCGGCCGCGGCGCTACAGGCGCGTCTGCCTGCGCGCCGGTCCTCCGGCGGCCGTCTACTCCTATGAGGGCTCTCTTCCTGCCGCCGTGGTGCCCTGCGGGCAGCCGCCGCGCTCGTCCGACGAGTTCTCCGTCGTCGCCGGCGATCCGGGCCGGGAGGCCGCCCAGGCGGCGCGGGTGGCGATGACGTTCTATCGCAGCGCCGGCAACCAGGTCACGTTCCAGTATGCCATACAGGAAGGGCCGGTGCCCGGGCGCGTCTCTCGGCGGGTCTACGGCGCCACGACCGTCCAGACGCAGGGGGCGCTGTGAGGGGCGAGCGCGGGGCCGTGCTCGTCTATGTGCTGGTCGCCAGCGTCCTGATGGGCCTGGTGGCGGCCTCGGCGGCCCGGGTGGCGTTCGGAGGCCGGCTGCTGCAGGTCCGCTCGGAAAAGACGTCGCGCGCCCGGACCCTGCTCGATGGCGCGCGCGCCCGCGTGGCCGCCTGCCTCTATGACCCCGAGCGCCTGGGGACCTCCTGCAAGCCCACGCCGGCCCAGCTGGCCTGCCTGCCCCGCGAGGCGGAGGGCAGGCTTCTGACGGTCGCATTCTCAGGCCCGCCTCCCGCTTGCAGGATTACCATCACCTTGCACGAGGCGGGGGTCCTGTGAGCCGTTGGGCGGCAGGGTTCCTGTTGGCGCCTCTGACGGCCATCGGGGCCGCGGCCCAGACCTACAGCGTGGAGACTTACTACCCTTCGCCGGCCGGGGCGTACTCCAGCCTCACGGTGACCTCCCAGACCTGGGTGGCGCGGGACGCGGGCAGCCAGCTCATCGTAGGTTCCGGCGCCGCGTCTCCGGTTTTCGCCTCCAAGCTCATGGTCGCGGGGGGCGGGATGGCTTGGTGGTCGGACTTCCATTCCTACAAGAAGGACGGCGGCTCCAGCCTGCTCGGGGCCCCGCCCGACCCCCCTAGCGGCCAGGTGCCGCCCCCCGGGCGCCTCTTTTATAATCATGACGAGGACAAGTTCTACTACGCCAGCAAGGATGCCAAGGCCGCGGACCGTGCCTCCTGGTACAAGCCGCTGGGCTCGGGCCGCAGCGTGCTGGCCCAGGCGTCCTGGCCGACGAAAGGAGTCAAGCTGCCCGGGGACTTCAAGACCATAACCGGGATGTCGGCGACGCTAGGCACGGTGGAGTGCGGCGGCGGTTGTCTGAAGCCCGCCGCTCCGCCGGAGCGCGTCGCCCTCCTCATGGTGGTCTTTCAGGGCGAATTGTGCCACAGCAACGTGTTCTCGCAGGCCTTCAACCAGAGGCTCCGCATCCGTTCCCGCGCGGCGGGTCAGAATTGGAAGGAGCTCGCCCGCCACTCCGCCGACGTGCTCACCTTGGGCAAGCGTTGCACCTCCGCCGCCGTCTTCGCGCTGACCCCGGCCAATCCTGGTGAGGCCGTCGAATACGGAATCGAGGCGAAGAAGGACAACGACGGGGACACCCTGTCGGGGACCCTGCACGTCGTCGAGCTGGCGGGCCTTTGAGCGCCGAGACTGCGATTCCGCAAGGACGCCGCCTGGTCGTCGTCGACGACAATCTGGCCATACGCGCGATGATTGTGGAGGCCGCGCAGGGGTTGGGGCAGGTCGTCGTGGCCGTCGACGATGGGACGAAGGCGTTGGAGAAGATCCGCGCGCATAGGCCGGACGCCGTCTTCCTGGACCTCAACCTCGGCAAGCTTGACGGGGCGGACATCTACCGCGCGCTGCGTTCGGACCCATCCCTGATGTCCCTGCCCGTCATCATCTGCACGGTGAGCCGGGTCGACACGGCCAACCGCAAGCTCTCGGACCCCGCCGTCCCGGGCGACCCGGCGCTCTTCTACCTCTACAAGCCGTTCACGGTCTCCGGGATGTACGTGACCCTGGCCACCGCCTTCGGCTGCGACCTGCGCAACCTCCCGCCCCTCCACGGCCGGCAATAGCCCTACCGGACGGCGAACATGTCATGGCGCGCCCCGAGCCTCTTCTTCGCCTTCTCGAGGCGTCGGCGGTACGTCTCAAGCCGCTCCTCTTGGGCCCGACGGGCCCGCTCCACTTCGGTCTTTCGCTGCACGAAGCCCTGTTTGGCGTATTCGGCGACGGCCTCGTCGCCTAGGGCGGAGGCATTCTTCCACATCAGCGCGTAACTGCCCAGGTCCGTTTCCGCCGCGGTGAGCTCGCGAGAGAACTCCGACGCTCCGCGTTCCGCCTCGAGGCCGGCGTCCTCCGCCTGGGCGGCCAAGGCCGCCGCGGCCTTGCTCTTTTCCAAGGCGGCGCCGGCCGACCAGCGGAATTCCAGGTAGTCCCCCTGAGCCCGTCGGAGCCGGGCGTGCTCGGCGCCCAGCCTGTCCAGCGTGCCCTGGGAGGCCGGATAACGCTTCAGCTGCGCCTTGTTCTTCGGGTCCCGGATGATTCCGGCAAGCTCCGCTTGCTCGGCCTCGAGCCCCGGAGCCGCTCGCGCCGACGAGCCGTCAGCAGAGGCCAGCTTGCCGCCGGCCCCGGCCTGGCTGCGACGCGCCGTCTCCAGGGACGGGCTGGCGTCCTCAGTCTTCGGCGGGGCCGCTCCGCCTGAGGCGGTGAAGCCCTCGATCTGCCAGGAGGAGATGCGGCGCGCCGCGTCCGCGTAGTAGCGTCCCAGGTCCTGTTCGCGCTCGCTACCCGCCGTATTCGCCTCCGCGATGGCCGCGTTCGCCTCCCCCAAATCCCGATGGGCCGCGCCCAGCGACCCGGTGGCTTCTTTGTACGCGGCCTGAGAGGATTCGAGCTTTTGTGCCGCCTGGCCGATGACGGGTGCGACGCTGGGGGCCAGGAATCTGTCCGAGCTCTGCGATAGGGTCTGGGCCGCGGCCGCCGTGCCGCGAGCCCCCGCACCGAGGTCGGTGCCGCTGGCGTCGGCCTGCGTTCGCGCCTTGGCGGCTCGCGCATGCGCTCCATAGGCCGTCTCCGCGTCCCCGCCCTGGCCGGTGGCGGAGTTGAAGGCGGACTGGACCAGCCCCCCCGCCGTGTTCGCGGCCGCGCCGACGAGCGTCTCTTGAAGCTTGAGCTTGTGCTCGAGCATCATCTTGGGGCGTTCGATCTGGGCGAATTCCTTCTTCTTATACTTGAGGTCGATTGCCTTCTGCATCTCCAGTTCCGCCCTCTTGCGCTCCAGGGATTCGGGCGTCTTGCGTTCGTCCTTGGCCGTCGACGCCGCCGTGCGTGCGTCGGGCCCGTCGGCGCGCGGGCCGGCCCCAGGCCGCCCGCGCGCCACCCGCCCCGAAGCCGTCGTCAGCGCGTCGCGCAGGTCGGGGGGCCGGCCGGCGCCGGCCGGTCCCATCCTGCGGTCCGCCGAGGCGAGCAGGGGCACGGCGGAGTCCGGGCGTTTGGCCGAGGCCAGGAACGCGGAGGGCTCGGCCCGCAGGCGCAGGGAGTCCTGGATGGGAGCCCGGGGAGCCAGGCCGGCGCTGCTGGGCGCCGAGAGTCGGGGCGCGGCGGGGAGGCCCGACTTCACGGCGGCGCCGGAGCCCGAGCCGCCGGCGCTCTGGGCCATCCTGGCCAACGCGCCGGCCAGGCGCGCCGTCGGGCGCGGCAGGCCCGCCTTGCGGGCGGCCGCGGCGGCGCCCCGCGGGGCGGCGGAGGCCACGACCTTCATCCAATCGGTCCGTTTGAGCCCGTCCGACGTCGGCGCGGGGGCCGGCGCGTCAGCGGCACGGCCTCCGGCGCGCAGGACCATGGCCAACGGGTCGGGAGCGTCGAGCATCGTGATGACGTCCGACGGCCGCCCCAGCGGAGAACCGGGAGCCAGAAGGCCCGCTCCCGCGTCGCCCGGCTCCCCCGCCATGCCTTGCGAGCCGGGGCCGAAGGGGTGGAGGGAGGCCTCGTCGGCGGCTTCGTGCCGGTCGGGGGCATCTGATATGAGGAAAGGGACGGCGAGCAGGGCAGCCAGGGCCGCGCTCAGCAAGGCGGCGTCCCGCGACAGCGTCTTCCAGCGCGCTTTGCCGGCCGCGGCGCCGGGAGAGGCCGGCCGACGGCAGAGTATCGAGACTGAGTGAGCCATGGGACCTCCTGCTTCTCCCCATTAGGGTCGCGGGGCAGCGCTCAGGCCGTCAGGGACTGCGCCAAGAATCACCGCCGCAATCAGAGGAATCCGCATATGGGGCAACGAGCGAGCAACGCGCCGCAGTTCGTGCCGTTTTCTAGGAGTCGGGGGGTCCTGACCGAATCCTGACAGGGCCTTGTCCGTTCCCTGACTCGGGCGTGTTAGAGTCATCGCATGGACGACGCCGCGATTTCGGCGCGGACCGGCTTCGGCCGCGAACTGGCGTGCGCGCGGCGGGCGGCGGGCTACCCCAGCGCCTACCGATTCTATCACGGGCAAGGCGGCCGACGGAGCTTCCCCTTCACCTACGACCACTACCTGCGTTTCGAGAGGGGCAGCGTCCTGCCCAAGCCGGCGTGGATGGCGCTCCTGCTCGCATTGCTGGGCGCCGAGCGCGAAGCCGCCCGCTCTTTGGCGCGAATCTATCTGGGCGCCCTGCTCGGGGGGGAAGCCACGCGGCGCGTCATCCTCGACCTGGCAGCGGACCCTCCGGTTGCGCTCTAGCGCGCCTTAGCGGGCGGGGCGCGCGATGCGGAAGCCGATGCCGCTGGTGCTGGTATCGGCGATGACGTTGCCGCGCTGGTCAACCCTCAGGTATTCGGCGATAGAGACGTTGTAGGAGCCGCCTCGGATTACCCGCAGGAAGTTGAACTTGGACTCGTATGCGCTGCCGTCCGTCGGCGTGTGCGCGTAGGAGGTCCGATAGCTGTCCCGCACCCACTGCCAGACGTTGCCCGACATGTCGCACAGGCCCTGCGCGGTGTTGCCCGCGGGTCTAGAGCAGACCTGCAGGGTGCTCCAGTTCCCGCAGCCTTCGCCGCCGTCCCCGTGCATCACGGTCCTTTCGCAGGACGGAGCCTCGTTGCCCCAAGGATACATCTGGTTCCGTCCCCCGCCGGTCGCCGCGTACTCCCACTCGGATTCGCTGGGCAGCCGGGCACCCTTGAACGTCGCGTATTCGGAGGCTTGGCGCCAGCTCACGCAGTTGACCGGATGGCGCAGACGGTCGATGATGTACCAGTTGCAGTTCCCGGACCGCCCGTTCTTCTTCCAGGGCTTGCTGCACATTCCGGCGAACACGCACTCCGCATATTGCTCCACGGTCACCGCGCTCTTGGACATCTCGAAGGAGGGTAGGAGGACCTCGTGCACCGGGGCGGCGTCCCTTCGGCCGTTGTCGGTCCCCATCTGGAACCTCCCTCCAGAGAGCGGCACCCATTCGACCGGGACTTCAGGAGCGCCCTGCCGTGGTTCCGGGTCTTCTCGCACGTAACCCGCCAGGATGATGCCGGGGGCGGCGTCGCTGGCCCGGGCTTCCTCAAGGACCTCGCCGGGGGCCATGTTCTGGCCCGCCCCGAATCCTATCCCTCCCCATAAGAGGGGAGGCTGGACGACGGCGGTCCAGACGAGCATCCCGACGCTTGATATAAAGTAGTTCTTCATCCCGGAATTATGCCGCCACCTCGGCGCTCTTGCGAGGGGCATCGGGGCCGGGCGCCGAAGGCAAAGGGTCTAGGGCCGGGAGGTCAGCGTTCCGGGGCTTTGGTGACAGGCCCTGTGACCGGCGGGGTTGTTGCCCGCCGATTGCGGCGCGGCCCTTCCCGCGTCGAGGACGCCGCGCCGGTCCCTTGAGGAGCGCTCGGCGCGGGCGCATCGTCTGCACAGGACGGATGGGGGGGATATGAGCGGATTCAAGCCTTGCCTGCTCGTGGCGGTGTGCGCGGGACTGTTCGCGGCGATGGCCGTGGTGTCGCGGGCCCAGACCGGGGTCGGGGTCGGCTCGGAGGACGAGGAACCGACCTTGAGCGAAGAGACCGACGCCGAGGAGACCAGGGGGACGGAGGACGCGGACGGGAGCGCGGCCACGCGCGGTACCACGTCGTCGTCCGAAGAGAAGAAGTCCAAGACTAAGGAGGACAAGGGGAAAGAGGAGAAGGACAAGGGCGGCGAGGAGGAGTCCGGCGGGGGAGGTTGCTGCGGTTAAGAGCCGGCGGAGGCTTCGAACGCGAGGACGTCACGAGACGCGTTACCTCGATGGCAGAACCGCTCTCCCCGGGCGCATGGGCCGATTCCCGCGCCGCCGGACCCCGATCAACCCAGAATCCCAGGGCCGTGCCGGGGTATCCTGGGCGCGGGACGTTCCGGAACGGATGGCCCAATGGGGGATAATATGAAGACCAAGAGATTTGAGGCGCTTTTCCGTCCGGCCGCGGCGGCGCTATGCGTCGGGTTGCTCGGAGCGGTCGGCGCGGCGGGCGGGATTCCGCCCGATGCCGTGTTTGAGGAGAGCGTAACGGAAGCCTTCCGCCTGGAGGGAGGTTTCCTTGACGAGGCGGCCCAGCTGCGACGGAGCCTTCAAGAGAACGGGGCCGAACTGCGCGCGGCGGGGCACCGCACCGCGCGCGAGGCGCGCGAAGCCGCCCGCCGCCGAGGCTCCAAAGGCAGTTGCTGGGTGAGTCTGCTCGGCCGCGCCCACGAAGGGCAAAGGACGCTGGCGGGAAGCTGCCGTGTGGATGTGCCCGCCGGGGGCGCCTCGGGGCGCGTCCGGGTCTACGTCAGCGGGGAGGGGCAGTCCCGCCAGCTGTGGGCCGGCTCGGCCGGAGCGGACGGTCCGCTGCGGCTGCGCCCCGGCTCCGACGGAAACGCCAGGGTGGTCGGGAACGTGGACTTCCGGGCCGAGGAGTGGCTGTCGCGGCCGCCCGGGGGCCGCCTGGCCATCTACGCCGATGCGGGAGGCGGCAGCACCCTGCTGTGGTCGGGGTATGCCGCGCGGCGCTGACCGGCGGCGGGGGCGATGATGCCATCCGAACCTCTGCGCATCCTGCTGTTGGACGACGATGCCATGGTGCGCAACGTCCTTGCGCGTCAGATCGGCCGCCTGGGCTGGGGCGTCGTCGCCGTCGCCAGCGCGCAGGAAGCCTACCGGGCCCATCGCCCCGGCCTCTTCACGGCCCTCTTGGCCGACGTGGACCTGGGCGGCGGCGAGGACGGCATCGCGGTGGCGCAGAAGCTCCTCGAGCGGGAGCCGGGCCTCAGGGTGGTGATGATGAGCGGGGAGCCCGGCAACGCCGTCAGGGCCCAGGAGAGAGGGTTGGGGAAGCTCTTCAACAAGCCGTTCGACTTGGGGGAAATCGCGGACCTGATGGGACGTCTTGCGCGGGAGGCCCGCGCCGCGCATACTTCCGGTTGGGAATAGCATGGAGCCGAGATGAAGCGCCTGACCTTCGTCCTCGCCGTCGTCCTGGCCCGCCCGGACGCCGCGGCCCAGCAGAGCTATACCGTCGAGACGTATTACCCGTCGCCGTCCGGGGTCTATAGCGGCCTGACCGTGACCTCGCAGACCGTGGTGGCGCGCGACGGCGACAGCCAGCTCGTCGTGGGGGCCTGGCCCTTTGCCGCTAAGGCGCCCAAGCTCCTCGTGGCCGGGGGCAGCGTGGCCTGGTGGTGGGACTTCGGCGCCTATCGACGGGAGCCGGGGCAGACCCAGTTCGCCGCGCCTCCCGACCCGGCCGCCGGGACCCCGCCGCCGGGGCGCTTCTTCTACAACCAGGACGACGACCGCTATTATTACGCCTCTCGCGACGCCCAGGCGGCCGACCGCTCCACCTGGTACAAGCCGGTGGGGCAGTCCAACGCCGCGCTGCTGCGCGCATCGGTCGAACTCCGCAGACAAGGTCTCGCGAGCGTACCTGCCTCGCGTCCGCTCTCCGACGATGTCCTGGTGATGATCGTCTTTCAGGGGGAGTTTTGCGGCTACGAATGGATGCAGAAGCCTTCCCCCGGGCCTGATGCATACCAGCAGTTGGAGCTCCTTGTGCGGGTCGGAGGGAATTGGCGCTCGGTTGTGCGTCGCCAGGAGGCGCTGACGCAGGACAGACCGTGCGTGCAGGTCAACCTCTACGGCATGGTCGAGGGCAAGGCCGGGGAACGTCTTGAGGTCGGGATCAAAGCCTCCCCCCGGGGCTTGCGCGGGACCGTTTACATGTTCGAAGCGGCGGCGTACTAGGTCTATGCAGGCGCTCTGGTTCGTGCTGGCGCTGCCGGCCGCAGCCCAGTCCTATTCAGTGGAGACGTACTTCCCTGCCTCCACAGCGGGCTATGTAGAGCTGTCCGTGTCTTCTGGAGCGGCTTTGGCCGTCGGCGATGACAGCCAGCTCGTCGTGGGCTCTTCTGCCTCGATGCAGCCTAAGCTGATGGTGGCCGGAGGCGGGGCGGCCTGGTGGGGGGACTTCCACTCCTACCGCAAGACCGCGGGGGACAAGCGCCTGGCGGCTCCGCCGGACCCCCCTGCCGGCCAGGTGCCTCCGCCGGGGCGCTTGTTCTACAACCACGATGAAGACCTCTTTTACTACGCGACGACTGCGGCGGATGCGGGCGCCCCGGCGACGTGGTACAAGCCGTTGGAAGGCGAGCATCCGAAGGTGGTGCTGCAGACCGACTTGTCGGCTAAGCTGGACTGGGGCGGTTGGGGGGGCATGCTGCGCGGGCTATCGCCCCGGGTCGGCCGGCAGGACTGTTACAAGTCCTGCGTGAACGCCGGAAGGCAGGAGAAGGGCGGGCAGGCGATGCTGGTCTTTACGGGACGCGTCTGCGCATTGTCCGCGGGCAACGGGTCCACGTGCAAGGAATGCCGCTACGTGACGACGCATAAACCGGTCTCTTGCCCGCACGGCAAGCACATCAAGAGCCCCCTCGAATGCGTCAGTTGGACCGAGCCCGAGCAGTTGGATTTCGCCATCCAGACCTCGGTCCGGGGGGGATGGAGCACCATTTGGCGATGGCGGGAGACGCCTTCGGCCGGGAAGTGCTGGGACCTCCAGGCGTTGGGGATGCTCGACCTCATGGCCGGCGAGAAATTCCATCTCGGGTTCCGGGGCGACGGCGACGCCTCGGTCAGCGGGACGGCGTATGTCTACCAGGTGCCGGGATTCTGAGCTGTCGCGCTTTCCCTCCTGTTTCCGCCTGTCAAAGACTTAACATTGGCTCGTCGAGCTATCCTCAACGAGTTCGATGGTGGGTTTCCGCCCCGTCAGACAGAGATGGCTTTTGCCGCCTGGCCGCGCTGAATGTGTTAAAGTCCGGCCTTGCCGTTCTAGGAGATTCCTATGGCCTTGTTCAAAGCGGTCATGTCGGGCGTGCTGGCGGTGGCCGCGCTGGCGGCTGCGCCCGAACACCGGATCGGCAGGCTGACGATCAAGCCGGAGCCGAACGTGGAGACGATGTACGCGCTGGTCCAGTTGAGCGATGGGGCCGACGCGATGAAGCCGAGGCGAGAGACGCCGCCCATGCACGCCAAAGCCCGCCAGGCCTTCGCCGCTTTCAAGGCGGATCCCGCGGTCCAGGAACTTGACGGCAAAGGGTCGCTGGCCATCGGCCGGAGATTCTCGGAAGACACGGTCTGCACGCTGCCTCTCCATTTTGCGGACCTTCCGGACGGCAAGCGTATCGCGGAGTACTCGGATGAGTTCCTGACGAGGGTGGTCGGCCCCATGCCCAAAGGAGAGAAGATTCAATTCCTCGACGACTACTGGGAGAAGGTGAGGGCCTTCTACCGGGCTTCCCACTTCGACCGGTTCTTGGCGGAGAACGAGAGGACGTATGCCGGATTCGTCGAGGACATTCGGCAAAGCCTGCCTCAGTCGGATATGGTGTCCTTGTACGAGGAATATGTGGGCGAGAAGGGATTCGACGAATACCGGGTCGTGCCCGCGCCTTTGACCTTGCCCGCGGGAGGGGCCTTCGGCCCCAGGATGACCATCGCCCAACCAGCCAAGAAGGTCGCCTTCAGCATCCTGGGCACCCTGTACAACAGTCAGTCACAGCGGTACGACTACCGCAACAAGGAGTTCGCCCAAGACACCGTGATTCATGAGTTCGGGCACTCCTTTTGCAATCCCATCGCCGAGGCGCAGATGGAGGAGGGGAACAAGTATGAGCGCCTCATGAAGGGCGTGCAACAGGAGATGGCGGCGCAAGACTACCCGGTCTGGGAGGCGGTGCTCTATGAGTACCTGGTGCGTTCGGTCTCCGCGCGCCTCACCCTGGCTTTGGACGGCGAAAAGGCGGCCCGGGAGGCCCTGCGCAAGGAGCGGGAGGAGCATTTCTTCGTGTTCATCGATGATTTCTACGCCGCGCTCGAGACTTATGAGAAGAGCAGGGACCGTTACCCCACGCTGAAAGAGTTCTATCCACGGCTGCTCCAAGAAGCCCTAGGAGCCCGTCCGAGTAAAGCCCTTCCGGCCTGAGTGGGTCGTAAGGAGCGCGCGAGCGAAGCTCGCGCGCAACCGGCGGCCGAAGGCCGACGGCTGCCGGTCAATGATCGGGCGCCTGCGGCGTGCTGCTTGCGCT
>JACRDU010000122.1 GCA_016218495.1 Elusimicrobiota bacterium | reverse complement strand
TCGGCCTCGTTGATGGCCACGTCGGGCTTGGACTGTGAGTCTCCCGCGACGGGCTGGATCTTGTACTTGCCGAGCACTCCCCCTTTCTCGTTCACCATGTCGACGGCGATCTTGGTCCCGATACTGCCCGGAACCGCGCCGGCCGCCGCGAAGGGCCCGGTCAGGTCATAGAGCACGCCGACCTTGATGGTCTGGGCCTGCGCCTGGGCGACCGTCGCGTCGCGTGATGCGGCGGCCACACCGAGGGCGCCGCCGAGCAAGAGCACGAGGGCGATGCGGAAGAGCTTCATGGACCTGCCTCCTTATGTTTATGCTTGCCGTGAAGATCCTCTTCCCTGGAGGGGTGAAAAAGTGCTCAACCCTAGCACGCCCGCTCCCGGGGGTCAACCACGCGGGGCCCGGCGCAGCCGTTTCGGAACTTGGGCCGAGAAGCCGCGCAGAACGATGCGGGAACAGCAATCTACGGGACGTTCGTGGGTTCGCCTTTCTTCGCGAGGCCCGTTTGGCCCGGTGAGAGGGTGCAAATGGCGAGGGGGAGACGCCTGCACGGACAGGGCCAGCGCCCTGGGGCGCGGATCGGCGGGAGGCGCGCCGGGGGGCGCGCGTCAGGGTGGCGGGGGAGTCAGCTGGTGTCGAGCGGGCGGGGCGGACACAGACTGAGCCGGAGCATGCGGAGGAACTCGATCGCCGTCGCGGGCCGGTGGCGGCCGCGATGCAGGTAGCGCAGCCGGTAGAGCCGCTCGATCGTGAGGGCGAAGATCGTCAGCAGCCACCCCACCAGCAAGCTGTTGGCGTGGTGGTGCCGGATGTGCTCCATGCCGTACCGGGTTTTGCCGTCGTTGAAGCCCTGGTTTTCGATCTCCCAGCGGCTCTTGGCAAAGCGGTAGAGCTGGCGGCTCCCGACCCGTGCGGGCGGGAAGTCCGTCAGCCAGTACGCCTCGACGACCCGGCCATCGGGGTGGTGCTGGCGATAGCGGAGCACCCGCACGGTGGTCCACCGCAGCCGCTCCCAGGGGTCGAAGTCGTCCGCGTCCCAGAGCTCGATGCGCTCGCCGCGTTCCTCAACGGTCAGGGTAGGCGGCTGCGTGGTGAAGCGCGCCTCGGCGGCGGCGAGCAACGTCGGCAGGTTGTCTTTCAGCCGCGCCACGACGCGCAACCCCAGGTCGCCCGCCACGTGCAGGAACGGCGCCGTCGCAAACTCGCCGTCCGCCACGACGTAATCGGCAAAGCGCCGACCCACCTGCCCGACCGCCCGCTGCAATAACCGCTGGCCGGCGACGTATTCGCTGTCGCCCGGCCCGTAGGGCTCGACATCGAAGGGCAGCGCCAAGCCCGTGCCGACCACGCTGATCATCGCGAAGTGGTGCAGGGAGCCGGTGACCTGGCCCTTGGCGTCGCGCACGGGATGGCAGAGCGGGCAGCCGGCCGCCTGCCCGTGCCCCGCCCCCGTGCCGTCGACCGCCACGCCAATCCAGCGGCTCGGGCTGAACGCCTTGTTCCGCTTGGCCCGCCGCACGGTCGCCGCCAGCGCTGTCCGGGTCGGCCCCGGATCCAGCCGCTCCGTGAAATAGGCCAGCGCGTCGTCCCCGAAGCCCCGCGCCACCCGCAACGCCCGCCGGGCGGGCGAGCGCACCAAGGCTTCCACGCCGTGAAAGCTGCACTCCCGCAACACCTGGCCCACCACGAGCGCCCACACCAGCACCGCCGCCGGAATCTGGGGCCGGCCCCGGCCATCGCCCGGCCCGCGGAAGTACGCCGTCAATCGCAACGGCCCACAGAGGTACTTCCACAGCCGCCGGGGCGTCGGCTGGGTCACCGTCTAGCCTGTCGCCGCTCCAGGACAAGGAGTTGCGCATTGGCCGCCAAGACCTCGGTGATCGCCTGCTTGAACTCCCGCCCCGCGGCCACACGGCGTTGCACGTCGGCCGCCCAGGCCGCGGGGATATGCTCCACGCGCTGCTTGCCCCCGACCATGAATGCCAGATACCAGCTCGGATGGCCGGCCCCCGTGGCGCAGTGACACGTCGGCTTTCCGCACCGCCGCCGGCTCTGCGACAAGGACCCGGGCAGCAGATCGGCCACCAGGGCCTCCGGGAGCCGGTACCGGCGCAGCAGGGCGAACTTCCGCTGCCGGAGCCCCGCCGCCCGCTCGCCTCTCGGCTTGCCGGTCTTCATCTGACTCTGTCTATACAGTCAGATCACCGGCCGAGCAAGCTTTTTGTTGACTGCGAAAATAGCTTCCGCTATAGGGTGGGCGCTAAGGCCGCGTTGTCAAAACGGGCGGCGGTCACCTACGGGGGGACTTCCGAAACGGCTGGGCCCGGCGCCCTACAGATCATGGGCTGCCGGAAACGCACGAAAGGCCGGGCCCCTGAATCGGGACCCGGCCTTTCGCGTGACGTCGGGGCCGCTGCTAGGCCTTGCGAACGTTGGCGGCCTGGAGCCCCTTCGGGCCCTTGGTCACCTCGAACTCGACCTTATCGCCCTCGGCCAGGCTCTTGAAGCCCTGGG
>JACRDU010000121.1 GCA_016218495.1 Elusimicrobiota bacterium | reverse complement strand
GCTTTCGCGTCTACCCGCGCGCGGTCTGCCCCCACTGCCTGTCCGGGGAGTACGAGTGGCTTCCCGCCTCGGGCAAGGGCACCGTCTACTCGTACACGGTCTGCTACCGCCCCGCCGGGGAGGCGTTCGCCGCCGAGGTGCCTTACATCGTGGCGCTGGTCGAGCTGGCGGAGGGTGTGCGACTCCTGTCCAACCTGATCGGATGCCCCCCTGCGCGCGCCCGGGTCGGGTTGCCCGTGGAGATGGTCTTCGAGGATGTCTCCGCCGACCTCGCGCTCTACAAGTTCAAGCCGGCGGACGCCTAGCCTCAATTTTCACGCTACCAAAGGGACTAACATTTTGCGGGCAGGCGTCAGGGGATTTCGAACCGGAGCTGGCGGCCATTCCACCACGGCACGGTCGTGGGCTCGTCGAGCAAGCCCGACGCGATCAGGATGGGGTTGTGGGCGCGTCGGGGCAGTTCCACCACCACCTCGGTCGGCGTGACCGCGATATGAGCGGGGCTTTTCAGAAACCGCCGCCAGATCTGGCGCGGCTGCGCGCGCTCGAAGCCGCGGAGCTTGAGGGCCAGCAGGCGATACAGCCCAGTCGCGATCGTGGTGAGCAAGACATCGAAGCTGATGTTCAGGGCGACGGCGGAACTCAGGGCGTCGAGGTGGAGGAAGTTCACGGCGTCGGCCAAGCCGTTCTCGATGAGCATGCGCCGGGCGTAGCGGATGATCAGGGCCGACGGCGTGGCGTGGGCATCGTTGGTCAGGAGCACGGTGGGCTGCTCGTGACCCAGGTCCTTGATGAGCAGTTGGCGGAGGGGGGCCTTGCCGTACTCGCGCAGCCGCACCTGCTGGTCGATGACCTTGGGGGTCCGGTAGAGCCGCTGGGGCACGTCGAGTTCGACAGTGCGCCAGGCCGACCGGGGGTGCAGCGCCATCTCCCGGAGCAGCTTGGGCGTCCGGCGCCGCAAGGTGATGAAGGTGATCCCCTGGGCGGTCAAGGCCGCCAGCTTGCGGTACGTGGTGAGCTGGGAGTCGAAGACCAGGTGCGGCGGCGGCTGGCCCGTCTGCCGCGTCCAGAAGCGCACGAAGGCGAGGACCTGTTCGGCCTCCTCGCCCTTGCGCAGGTCCGCGTCGCAGTAGCACAGCACTCGCGTGTCGGCGTCCTGGGCCAGGAAGACCAGCACGCTCTTCTGGCGCCGACTGCGCCGGGAGACGTAGTGCTTCTCCACGAACTCGTCGGCGCCGAAGTAGGGGATCGAGTGGAAGTCCAGATTGAAGGACTGCCCGGGGAGCACCCCCTGGCCCCGCAGGGCCTGCACCCAGCCGTCGAGGAGGGCCGCCAGGCGCCGGGGGCCGAGGCGGCTGGAGTACTGGCTGAGGAAGGTGGTCTTGGGGGGGATGTTCAGCCCCGTCCACAGGGCCAGCCCCTCGTCGAAGACCAGGTCCATGATATGGCTCTTCCGTTCGGTGCTGGTGAGCTTCAGGGCGAGGGTGGCCCGGACGGCTTGGGCGGCCGGGATCATCCGGGTGCCGGGGAGCTCGGCAGTCGCGACCAGCCCCTCCAGGTCCAGCCGCACCAGCCAGGGCACGAAGACGAACAGCCCGCCCAGGGCCGTGGCGAAGCGGCGGGGGGCCAAGTGGAACTGCCGGACATCGGCCACCGCCGCCCGGGCAGGCCGGGGCCGCTGGGGCCGCTCCTCGTCCCGGCGGCGGGGCAGCCGGGCGAAGCCCTCCGCCCGGAGCACCTCGTGAATCGCCGTGAGGCTGAGCGCGTGCCCCTGCTGGCCCAGGGCGTCCTGGATGTCGTAGATGGAGAGGTTTTGCTTGCGGAGCGCGATGATGAGGGGCCGGGCCGGGTCTTTCTTCGCCTGGACCTGGGGCCCCCGCAGGAGGTCGCGGAAGAAGGCCCCCAGGGCCCCCTGGCGGAACTTGTGGCAGAGCACTCGGAAGGAGCCGGCCGTGTAGCCGAAGCGCCGGGCGGCCTCCGGCGAGGGGAGCCCCTCGACGAAGTAGGCCCGCAGGGCCTCGTACTGGCGCTGACGCGGATGCCCCGGCTCGAGGAAGAACCGCGCCTCGCTCGTTATCGCATCTGGTGTAGGCACATTGGATATGCATCATGGCATCAACATCTCGTGGTGTCAAGCGAATTCGACCCCCACGACCTGTGCAGACCGATGGTTCCTCGCAATTCTCCCCCATCCCCGGTCCCTGTCCTGGATGGGGGCAGCGACGTCGGGGGAATGTATTCAATACAAACCCACTACAACACTACACCATATCCGATAACGATACTCGCGAGGAACGGCGTCGGCTCTCTCCCACCGCGGGGTTGTTCGTGCTCGCAACCGGCAACGAAAAAACGGGGAACCCGACGCGGAGATGTTAGCACCACTTCCTCGCGTGAAAATCGAGGCTAGCGCACTGTTGCCTGAGATTCCGCCGTATTGCCGTTGACGAGGGTCAGGTTACGCGAGGCTTGGGGGATCCATGGATACAATAGAGGCTTACCTTAATGAGCTTGAAGAGGTTCTGC
>JACRDU010000119.1 GCA_016218495.1 Elusimicrobiota bacterium | reverse complement strand
TCGCCGGCATCAACGGGTCCGGCAAGCACCTGAACTGGTCGCTGGGCGACTCGGACGGCAACAACCTGTTCGAGCCCGGCGCGGCCCCGAAGAAGAACATCCAGTTCCTGGCCTTCACGGCTGCGCTCATGGCCGGCGTCGACAAGTACGGCGCCGTCCTGCGCCAGGCCGTCGCGGACGCGGGCAACGACCACCGCCTGGGCGCCAACGAGGCGCCGCCGGCCATCATGTCGGTCTACCTCGGCGAGCACCTGACCGCGCTCATCGACGAGATCGTCAAGGGCGGCAAGGACGTCGGCGCGGTGCGCGAGGCGGTGGACCACGGCCTCAAGCGCCTGCCGCAGATCCTGCGCGATAGCTCGGACCGGAACCGCACCTCCCCGATCGCCTTCACAGGCAACAAGTTCGAGTTCCGCGCGGTGGGTTCCTCCCAGAACACCTCGGACCCGGCGGCGGCCTGGGCCGTCATCATGGCCTACGGCATCGACCAGGTCATCGCGAAGCTGGAGAAGGCCAAGGGCGCCGACATCACCGACAAGGCGTTGGCGGTCGTGCGCGAGATATTCAAGGCCACCGCGCGCGTCCGGTTCGAAGGGAACGGCTATTCGTCCGAATGGCACAAGGAAGCCGCGAAGCGCGGCCTCCCCAACACCAGCGACACCCCGTCGGCCGTCGAGGTGCTCTCCGACAAGGCGGTCGCCGAGCTCTACGAAGGCTACAAGGTCCTCAATAAGGACGAGCTGGCGGCCAAGAAGGAGATCAAGCTCGAGACCTACGTCAAGACCAAGGAGATCGAGCTGAAGATGCTCGCCGAGATGGCCCAGACCGGGATCGCCCCGGCCCTGGCGCGCCAGATCGACGAGCTCGGGCGCGCCCGCGAGGCGCTGACGGCCGTCAAGGCCGACGCCAAGCTGCTCGAGGCCCGCCTGCGCGAGGCGGGCGGCGTCCTGGCGGCGCTCTACTCCGGGCTCGACGTCGTCATGGCTACCCTCGGCAAGTCCTCGGACCTCGACACCCATCATCGGGCGGCGTTCCTCGCCGACAAGGGCGTCGCGGCCCTCAACGCGCTGCGCGACGCCTGCGACCGCGCCGAGGGCATCGTCGAGAACTCGCTGTGGCCGTATCCGAAGTACCGCGAGATGCTCTTCCTGCTCTAAGGGAGCGCGGCACGGAAGAGGCGCCGGGGCCCTTCGGGTCCCGGCGTCTCATTTCCTAGAATGTCCCTTCTGAACCCAGCAGCCTCCATCCTCCTCGCCCTCCTGCTGCCCGCAGGGGCGAGCGCCGCTCACCGCTCCGCCCGGGCGGTGCAGGCCGAGGCGCTATGGCACCGGGGGGAGCCGGAACGCGCCGCCCGCGAGTTCGAGGCCGCCTTCCGCGAGGCCCCCAAGGACCGGCTGTCGGCCCTCGACGCCGCCGTCTCCTGGCGCTCCGATGACGAGCACGCCAGGGCGCGGCGGATGTTCGAGTCCGCGCTGGAGCTCGGGCCCGACGACGCGGACGCCCGTGCCGCCCTGGGCTGGGCCTGCGCGCGCAGCGGGGACCCCAAGGCCGCGCGCCGGGCCTTCGCCAAGGCCCTGGCCCTCGAGCGCGACCAGGCCCAGGCCCTCCTCGGGCTCGCCCACCTCGAGCTCGAATCCAAGCGGCCCGGCCCCGCCGCGGCGGCCGCCAAGCGTCTGCTCGCGGCCCGGCCCGCCCACACCGTCGCCTGGGTGCTGCTGGCCCGCGCGCAGGAGCAGATGGGCAAGGCTTCCCTCGCCGCCGAGGCCTGGCAGAAGGCCTTGGATTCGGACCCCACCTTCGTGGAGGCGCGGCTGGAGCTCGGCCGCCTGTACGGGGAACAGGGCAGGGTGAACGAGGCCTGGAAGCAGTTCATGAAGGCGCTCTCCTCGGATTCCCGGAACCCCCGAGCCCGGGCGGCGGCCGCCGAGCTGCGCGGGAAGATCAGCCGCGAGCCCTCGGAAATCATCCCGCCCAGGGTCCTCAAGACCTTCGCGAAGGTCCAAGCCGCCCGGCCCGGGCGCGTCCCGACCCTGCGCGTGGCCATCGGGACGACGGCCTCCGGGCAGCCCGCGCCCAAGCACCAGGTCGCCTTCCTCTGTGACGGGCCTTTCGAGGTCTACGACCCCGCCGACGGCAAGCATGTCACGGACGGCCCCGCCGGCGAGGCCTGGACCGTACGCCCGGCCGCCGGCGGCGGCTACGAGTTCGTGGACGCCAAGGAGGCGCGGCGGGCCCGCTTCTCGAAGACCCTCGGGATCCGCCCGAAGGACCCTGCCGGCCACTCCCTGATGCTCCAGCGCCTCGACATCGCGGCCGGGACGGCCTGGGCCGTACAGGGGGACCGCCAGGTCAAGGGCGCCGTCGAGTTCCGCGCAGCCGGGCGGCGCGGCCTCTACCTGGTCTCGCTGGTCGGCCTCGAGGACTACGCCTACGGCGTCGTCAACGAGGAGATGCCCGAGAAGTTCCATGAGGAGGCGTTGAAGGCCCAGGCCGTCATCGCCCGCAACCACGCCCTCATCGTCAAGGACCTCTGGAGGCCGCACCGCAAGCACGGCTACGACCTCTGCGACGGGCAGCACTGCCAGGTCTTCGGCGGGGTGGCCGCCGAGACGGCCAAGGGCCGCAAGGCGGTCGACGAAACCCGCGGGCTGGTGCTGATGTACAAGGGGAGGCTGGCCCAGACCCCCTACTCGTCGAACTGCGGCGGCCACACGCAGGACTCCGGCGAGACCGGCGGCTGGTTCGAAGCGCCCTACCTCAAGGGGGTCAAGGACGTCGAGGGGGGGAAGTTCGACCGCATGAGCCCCTGGGAGACCGAGCTGTGGCTCAAGCGCAGCCCTCCCGCCTACTGCAACCTGCCCGCCTACATCCACCCGTCCCATTTCCGCTGGAGCCGGGTCGTCGGGGCCGCCGACCTCTCCGAACGCCTGCGCCGCCGCAGCCGGGCCTTCGGCGAGCTCAAGCGGGTCCGCATCCTCAGGCGCAGCGTCTCCGGGAACGTGAACAAGGTCCTCTTCGAAGGGACCAAGGGCCGCGTCGTCCTCGACAGGGAGGCGCCCATCCGGGGCATCTTCTCCCTGGCCTCGGTGAGGAACACGATGATGCTCGTGGAGACGGAGCGGGACGCAAAGGGCCGCCCGACTGAGCTGCTGCTCTACGGGGGCGGCTGGGGGCATAACGTGGGGCTCTGCCAGTACGGCGCCCTGGGCCGGGCCCTGGCCGGCCATGCCTTCCCGAGGATCCTCGAGCACTACTTCAGCGGCACCGCGCTCCAGAACCTGGGCTATTGAACTGCAGGGCCGCTACCGTCTAACATCTCTCATGCCCGACGTCCCCATCCCCGACCCGGCGGGAGAAGGCTTCCCTGCCGCCCTGGCGGCCAAGCCCGCGGCGGCTCCCGCTCCCGTGAAAGAGGCCAGGCGCGTGCTCTTGGCCGACCACCACATCGAGTTCACCCGCCAGCTCAAAGACATCCTCGAGAAGGCCGGCTGCAAGGTCGAGGTGCGCAGCGACACGGTCTCGGGCGGGGCGGGGGTCAACGCCTTCAAGCCGGAGGCCGCCGTCGTGGACCTGGACCTGCCGGCCGGGGGCGGGAAGATCGTCTACCGGGTGCTGCGCACCAACGCCGTCAGCCGCGACATCCCGGTCCTGCTGCTCGCCGCGCCCGGGGAGCGCGCCGTCTGGCAGGAGCTGGGCTGCTCGCCGCACCCCAAGACCTTGGTCATCCGCCGCGCGCTGGACATGCGCCTTCTGCTGCCGACCCTGAAAGCCCTGCTCGGCCTCGCCTGAGGGCCGGGACCGGCCGTCAGCGGTAGAATTCGCCGATGGCTTCGGTGAGCTCGGAGGCGGGGGCGATGAAGCAGGAGACCGGCATCCCCGTCTTGAGAGCCAGGGCCAGGCCGAGCACCCCGCCCTGCGGTGCGGCCATCGCCGCATGGAGGGTGCCCTCCTCCACATAGAGGGGCAGCACCAGGTTGTCGACGGCGAACACCTTGTCCACCATGCGCCGGAGCTCCGCGTCGTCCTCCGGCCTGAGCATGTTGTTGCCCTTCGACGCGAAGGGCATGCCGGAGACCTTGGAGAGGGCTTGGGCGACCTGGGCCTCGCCGGCGTAGCGCAGGCGCACCAGCGCGTCCTCCAGGCTCATCCCGTTCTGGTTCTTGAAGCGGATGGCGGAGTCGAGCTGCTCGCGGTTGATCGCCTCCGCCTTGAGCAGGACCTCGGAGACGGCCTTCTCGGTCTCGTTCACGGGTAGAGCCTCGAGACGTCCCAGCCGGACCCGGCACGGGTGAAGCGGAAGCGGTCATGCAGGCGGTACATCCCGTCCTGCCAGAACTCGATGGAATCGGGCCGGATGCGTATCCCGGTCCAATGCCGCGGGCGGGGGACATCCTCGCCCGGGAAGCGCTCCGCTTCGCCGCGCACGCGGGACTCCAGCAGAGCGCGGCTCTCAAGCGCCGCGCTCTGTTCCGAGGCGCGCGCCCCCAGCCGGCTCTCGCGGGGCCGGCTGCGCCAGTACGCGTCTGCCTCGGCGTCCGTGACCTCCTCCGTGGCCCCTGCCACGCGCACCTGGCGCATCAGCTTCGGCCAATAGAAGGTCAGCGCGGCGGCGGGATGCGCGTTGATGGACAGGCCCTTCGGCGAGAGCATGTTCGTGTAGAAGACGAAGCCGCGCGGGTCGAAGGCCTTGAGCAGCACCACGCGGCCTTCGGGGCGCCCTTCGGGCGAGACGGTGGACAGGACGCCCGCCTCGGGGTAGTCCATGTCGGCCCAGCGCCGCGCGTCCGCCAGCCAAAGCGAGAACTGCTCGACCGGGTCGTCGAGGAGGTTCTTCTCGGAAAGCAGCTCGATCGCGTCGCCCACGGGGCTATTCTACCAGAGCGCGCACGCCCGCGCGGTAACCCTTCGGCCGGAAGCCCGTCCAATCCCACAGGCGCCGCCCGTCCAGGCTGCAGTCGGCCGGACGCGGGGCCGCCAGCATCCCCCGCGAGCCGGACACGGAGACCAGCGCCGGAGGGAAGCCGAACGCCTCGGCGAAGGCCAGCGCGAAATCGGACCTCACGACGGGCTCCGGGCCCGCCAGGTTCAGTCGGCGCCGGCCGTCGGGGGGGAGGCCGCTCTCGACAGCGCGGGCCACCAGCTCGGCTGCGTCATCGACCGACAGCATCGAGCGGCGCTGGTCGGAGAAGGCCCGGACGGTCCGCCCGGCACGGAACGCGGCGCGCAGCTCGTCGCAGAAGTTGGGCGGCGCCCCGTCCTGGGCGAAGCCGTAGCAGAGCGACACCCGCAGCACCAGCGCGGGCCCGCCGGCGTCGAGGACCAGTCCCTCCGCCTGGGCTTTCTGACGGCCGTAGGCGTGCAAAGGGGCCCCGGGGGCGTCGTCGACGTAGGGCGGGGAGTCCCCGGCGTGTACC
The DNA here is from genome assembly GCA_016218495.1 of Elusimicrobiota bacterium. Classification (GTDB taxonomy): domain Bacteria; phylum Elusimicrobiota; class Elusimicrobia; order UBA1565; family UBA1565; genus SCTT01. Next base: position 11,074 of record JACRDU010000119.1, on the reverse strand, counting down.
TGCCCGGTGGTCAGGAAGTAGAAGCGCGCCCCCACCTCGGCCGCGGCCCGCGCCAGCGCCCCGGTGGCGGCGACGTTCACCGCCGCCGTCCCCTCCGGGTCCGCTTCGCAGGGTTCGATCTTGGAGACGGCCCCGGCGTGCACGACGGCCTGCGGGCGGCACTCGCGGACCAGCCGGGCGGCCGCCGCGGCGTCGGAGAGGTCCAAGACGCTCAGCCCCGGGCCGGGGCGGCGGCCCGTCGCCGTCAGCTCATGGCCGTCGAGCCGGCGGCGCAGCACGCCGCCGATGAAGCCGCCGGCGCCGGTCAGCAGGACGCGCACGCGTCAGGGCTTGGCCAGGAAGGGATAGGCGAAGTCCGCCGGAGGGGCGAAGGTCTCCTTCACGTTGCGCGCCGAGGTCCAGCGGATGAGGTTGAGGAAGCTCCCCGCCTTGTCGTTGGTGCCCGAGGCGCGCGCCCCGCCGAAGGGCTGCTGGCCGACCACGGCGCCGGTGGGCTTGTCGTTGAAGTAGAGGTTGCCTGCCGCGTTGACCAGCACCTCGGCGGCCTCCTTGAGGGCCGCGCGGTCGTCGGCGAACACCGCCCCGGTCAGCGCGTAGGGCGAGGTCTTGTCGCAGACCTTGAGGGTCTCGGTCCACTTCTTGTCCGGATAGGTGTGGATGGTCAGGACAGGCCCGAAGATCTCCTCGCACATGGTCTTGTAGTCGGGCTTGGCGGCCTTGATGACGGTCGGCTCGATGAAGTAGCCCTTCTCGTCGGAGAACTTCCCGCCGAAGATGATCCGCGCCCCGTCGCGGGGCCTCACCGCCTTGATATAGGCCGTGATGGATTCGTAGGCGTTGCGGTCGATGACGGCGTTCACGAAATTCGAGAAGTCCTCGGGGTCTCCCATCTTGACCCGCGCGAGCTGCTCGGCCATGAGCTTGCGTACCTTGTTCCACATCCCCTCGGGGATGTAGGCGCGCGAGGCCGCCGAGCACTTCTGGCCCTGGTACTCGAAGGCGCCGCGCACCAGGGCGGTCGCCACCTCGGCCGGGTCGGCCGACGGGTGCACCACGACGAAGTCCTTGCCGCCGGTCTCGCCCACGAGGCGGGGATAGGTGCGGTACGACGCCACGCGGTCGCCCACCGTCTTCCACATGGAGTTGAACACCCCGGTGGAGCCGGTGAAGTGGACGCCGGCGAAGTCCGGGCTGGCGAAGAGCGCGTCGGAGATCTCGCTGGAGGAGCCCGCCACCATGTTGATGACGCCGTCCGGGAGGCCAGCCTTGCGCAGGATCTGCAGGATGAAGTGCCCCGAGTACATCGTGCTGGCGGCGGGCTTCCAGACCACGGTGTTGCCCATCAGGGCGGGGGAGGTGGGCAGATTGCCGGCGATGGCGGTGAAGTTGAACGGGGTCACCGCGTAGACGAAGCCCTCCAGCGGGCGGTACTCGAGGCGGTTCCACTGCCCGCGCGGGGAGTAGGGCTGGCTCTGGTAGATCTCCTCGGCGAACTTGACGTTGAAGCTCCAGAAGTCGGAGAGCTCGCAGGCGGCGTCGATCTCGGCCTGGTAGGCGCTCTTCGACTGGCAGAGCATCGTGGCCGCGTTGAGGACCTGGCGGTAAGGACCGCGCAGCAGCTCCGAGGCGCGCAGGAAGACGGCGGCCCTTTCATGGAAGGGGGTGGCGGCCCAGGCCTTGCGGGCCTTGAGGGCGGCGCGGATGGCGTCATTGATGTCCTTCTTCGCCCCCTTGTGATAGCGGCCGATCAGGCGCTGGTGGTCGTGCGGGGGGCGGCAGTCGCCGAGCTTGCCGGTGCGCACCTCCTTGCCTCCGATGAACATCGGGATGTCCACCACGGAGGACCCCATCTCCTTGAGCTTGGCCTTGAGCGCTTCGCGCTCGGGGCTGCCGGGGGCATAGGACAGGACGGGTTCGTTGGAAGGGGCGGGTACGCGGAAGATGGCGTTGTTCATAGTGGCCGTAGGCTACCAAAAAATCAGCCGGGAGTTCGCCGGCATCTGTCGGGGCCCAAAGGGCCTACGCGCCGGGTGGTTGACCGCCATCAAGGGACTTTGTTGACCCGAGTCATCAGGGGGGGTGGGGGAGGTCCGCTACACTGTCCCCATGAAGCACATCACCAAGATCTCCAGCATCCTCGGCCCGGCCCTCCTTCTCGCCGTCGCCGCCCAGGCCCAGGTCGTCGTCCTTCCCGGCCGCGTCGGCATCCTCCCCATCACCCCCATCATCCCCATCGTCAACATCCCGAACGCCGTCCCGACCGTTCCCGTCCTGCCCCGCCCCGCCGACGTCCCCGTGCTGCCCGTCCCGGCCCTGCCCGGCGTCCCGATGTTCCGCCTCGAGCAGCGCGCGGTGGCCGTGGCCGCCCCGGCGGCCTACGCCGCCCCGACCGCCCACGCGGCCCGGGTGGACGAGAAGAAGGCGGCCCCGGTGAAGGCCGGCGCCCCCGTCCGCTCAATCGAGCGCGCCCGCCGCGGCTTCGGCCTCAACGGCAAGCGCCCCGACTCCCGCGGGCTCCAGGCCCTCTTTGACGGCTCCAACAAGGCCTCCGACCTCGACGACATCATCGCCATCGTAGAAGAGATCGAGCGCCCCCAGACCCTCCCCGAGGCCGACCTGCTCGGTGAGATCGGTCCCGTCGGACCCCGCTAAGAACGCCCTTTCAGGCTGAAGGCCCCGATTTATGGAACAAATCGGGGCCTTCGCGCGTCTATATATAGGAGGCCCGTTTAACATATCCGCAACAGGCCCGTAATGGCCCGTTAACGGGACCCGGACATACTGGGAGCGTGAGACCGGAACGCACCATGGAGAACGCCTACCAGCACCCGCTCTGCAAGGACCTCAAGGTCACCCAGTCCCAGGAGGGCTGGGAGGACCTCGTGGACCGCACGGTCCTGTCCGGCCCCGCTTTGTCCCGGGAGCGCACCCCGGAGGCCGTGCGCCAGGCGAACGAATCCCAGGTCGCGTCCTACATGACCCACGAGCTGAGGGCCCCGCTCACCTCGGTGCGCTCGGCCCTGGGCCTGCTCGACATGAACCTCGACGGCCGCCTGAACGACCAAGAGAAGGAGACCCTGCGCCTGGCCCTGCGCAACGCCGAGCGCCTGAGCGGGCTCATCGACGACATCATGGATTTCTCCAAGATCCGCTCCGGGAAGATGGAGGTCGCCTGCGAGGCCCTGGAGCCCTGCGCACTGCTCGACGAGGCGGCCGAGAGCCTGTCCTCCTGGGCGCTGGCCAAGGGGGTGAAGCTCGTCAAGGCCGACACCCCCGAACCCCTGCCCCGCATCTGGGCCGACCGCCGCCGGACCGTGCAGGTGCTGACCAACCTCCTCTCCAACGCCATCAAGTTCACGCCGGCCGGCGGGCGCGTCGAGCTCTCGGTCCGTCCCGGGCGCCACCAGCACGCCGGCACCGCGCAGTTCCGCGTGAAGGACACCGGCCCCGGCATCCCTGCCGCCGACCTGGAGAAGGTCTTCCGCTGCTTCGAGCAGTCCGCTCTGGGCGCCAAGTGCTCGCAGGGCACCGGCCTCGGGCTGACCCTGGCCCGCACCATGGTCGAGCTGATGGGGGGCCGCATCTGGGCCGAGAGCTGGCCCGGCCTGGGCGCCACGCTCTCCTTCACCTTGCCGCTGGTGGCCGGCGATTCGGGCCGGCCGGTGGCGGCCTATCGCAAGGGGCTGGAAGTGTCCGGGCTCCTCGTCGGGCTGACCCGCCGCCTCAATTCCTTCGTCGCCGCCCTTTTTGCATAATCAGCGCTTGGCGGCGTTCTCGATGGCCGCCCAGGCCTGCTCCGCGTCCTCCGCGAAGGTGAACAGCTTCAGGTCGTCGCGGGATATCAAACCCTGCCGGGCGAACTCCCCGAAGCGCAGGACCTTGTTCCAGTAGGCGCGCTCTCCCACCAGCACGATCGGCACGCGGGGCATCTTGCCGGTCTGCATCAAGGTCAGGACCTCGAAGAGCTCGTCCATCGTCCCGAAGCCGCCCGGGAAATAGGCTAGGCCCACGGCGCCGTGGCGCAGGTTCATCTTGCGGGTCGTGAAGTTGGCGAACTCGAAGGCCAGCCCTGGGGTGACCCAAGGGTTCGCCGACTGCTCGTGCTCCAGAATGATGTTGTAGCCGACGCTCTTGCCGCCCGCCTCGAAGGCGCCCCGGTTGGCCGCCTCCATGATTCCGGGGCCGCCTCCGGTGACGACGGCCAGTTCGCCGCCTCCGCGCTCCGCCACCAGGCGGCCGAAGCGCCGCGCCTCCTCGTACCAGCGCGACGCCCGCAGCGCCTCCCGGGCGTCGCGCACCGCGGCCCGGCCCGCACGGGTCGTAGGGCGGCGGCCGTGGCGCCGGACGGCCTTGTCGAAGGCGGCCTGGGCGGCCTCCGGCTCCGGGATGCGCGCGGAGCCGTAAACCGTCACCGTCCCCTTGACGCCCATCGCCTGCAGCAGCCGCGCGGGCTCGCGCAGCTCGCGCACGATGCCTTCCAGGCCGGCGTTCTCGACCAGGTCCGGGAAAGAGCGCGTCCCGTCGAAGAAGGCGGCTGAGCGGGCCTGGGCCGCGGCAGGGCCCGCCTTGCGGTCGGAGAGCGGCGCCGCCTGCTTGGCGGCGGCCGCCGCTACGCTGCGCCCCTGGACCACGGCCGGGGACGCCTCGGCGACGCCGACGGCCCCGGGGGAAGGGGCAGCCAGCGCCGCCACGGCCCGTGCGGATGCGGGGGCGGGGGAGAGGATCGGGAGGGGGGCGGGGGCCGCGCCCGCGACGGCTGCGACGGAGGCCCTCGGCAACAGGGGCGCCGCCAGCGCCGGGGCGGGCAGGACGGAAGCCCCCGGGACGGAGGCCTTGCGCAAGACGCCTCCCGCCGCGCAAGGGGCGGCGGCCAGCAGCATTACGGCCATCGATGTCCAGAACATCCGAGGCATTGTAGCCCCGACCTTGCCCGGCGCCTCGTGCCGTCAGACCCGCTCGGGCCCGGGCATTGGACCCACTCCCGCCTAGGCCCGCCGCAGCCCGGGGAATTTTTTCCGGCATCGCAGCGTAAGCCATGGGTGGGATTCACTATAATGGACGCGGTGAAGCCGCCGCGCCTCGATTCCATCCTGGCGCCCTTTCGAGGCCTCTTGGCCGAGAACCGGGCCCTCGTCATGCGTCTGGCCCTCTATGGGGCGGCCGCCCTCCTCCTCGCGGCGGGCCTCAAGATACGGGCCGTCCTCCAGGTCCGGGCCGCCGTCTATGACGAGCCCTACGAGAAGGTCACCGTCTTCGAAGGCGACCTCGGCTCCGAGCAGCTGCGCGAGGGCCTCGAGGACTCGGGCTCCGACGCGGTGGAGGTCCGCGCCGTCCTGGCGGCCCTCAAGGCCTTCGGCGGGGCCGGCCGCGAGCGGCACGGGGACATGTACCGGCTGGTGCGCGACGCGGACGGGGGATTCCTCCATCTTACGCTCAACCGGGGCAAGAAGCGGGTCCTGGTCGTCAGGCAGGGCGGCAAGTTCGTCTCCTCCTCGGTCGACCCCCAGGTCGTGACCCGCAACCGCACCGCGCACGGGTCCATCCGCGGCAACCTCTGGCTCTCGATGAGCCGCGAAGGCATCCCCGCCGAAGTCATCCAGGAGTTCGCCGACGTCTTCCAGTGGACCGTCGACTTCCTCACCGAGCCGCGGGACGGAGATTCCTACGCGGTCAGCTGGACCGAGGAACGCACGCCGGACGGGCGGGTCTGGAGCCGGGACGTCTCGGCGGGCCTCTATAAGGGGAGGGTGGCGGGGCGGGCCGTCGGGGTCCAGTTCGACGGGGACTTCTTCGACGAAAAGGGCGACGCGCTGGAGAGCATGTTCCTGCGCGCCCCGCTGAACTACCGCCGCATCTCCTCGAGCTTCTCGGGAGGGCGGTACCATCCCGTCCTGCGCCGCGTGCGGCCCCACCACGGCATCGACTACGCGGCCGCGCGCGGGACCCCCGTCGTCAGCGTCGGCGCCGGCCGGGTCGTCTTCTCGGGACGCCGCGGCGGCTACGGCAACGCGGTGGAGGTCCGCCACGCCAACGACTTCGACACCCTCTACGGGCACTTGAACTCCATCTCGGTGCGCCAAGGGGCCCATGTGCGCCAGGGGCAGGTCATCGGGACGGTAGGCTCCACCGGGCTCTCCACCGGGCCGCACCTGCACTTCCAGATTTCCAAAGCCGGCCGCTGGATCAACTTCCTCTCGATGAAGACCCAGCGCTCGCGCAGCGTCCCGAAGGCGCGGCGCAAGGCCTTCGACGCCCTCCTGGCCCGGAGCATCGCCGTGCTCGAAGGCGACGGCGCCCCCGCGGCCCGGTGATCGCGCTAGCGGCGGCCGCCCTCGTCTCCGGCGCCGCCGTCACCGCCTCCCCCGTCGCCGTCGTCCCCGACGACCTGGCCCGCCAGGCGGCGTCGATGCTGCTCGTCGGCGCGCCCGGAGACGAGGTCAAGGCCGGGGGCGCCTTCGAAGAGCTCATCTGCGGGCTCAAGGTCGGGGGGATCATCCTCTTCGACCGCGACACCGGGGGCCGGGGGGAGCCCCGGAACATCCGCTCGCGCGAACAGGTCGCCCGGCTCACGCGCGAGATGCAGGCCCTGGCCCGCCGCTGCGGCGACGCCCCGCTGCTCCTGGCCGCCGACGTCGAGGGGGGGGTGGTGAACCGCCTGGCGCCCCTGGACGGCCTCGACGACCTCCCGAGTGCGGCCGAGCTCGGCGCCGGGAGCACGGAGCGCACCCGCGCGGCCGGGCGCCGCATCGGGGAGGCGATGGCCCAGGCCGGCCTCAACTGGGACCTGGCCCCCGTCGTCGACCTCGACCTCAATGCCGACAGCCCGGCCATCGGGCGCTGGAAGCGCTCGTTCTCCGACGACCCCAAGGTGGTCGCCCGCCATGCCCGGGCCTTCGCCGAGGGGCTCTACGAGCACGGGGTGCTGAGCTGCCTCAAGCACTTCCCCGGCCACGGCTCCAGCCGCGGCGACTCGCACAAGGGCGCCGTCGACGTCACCGAGACCGCGCGCCCGGGCCTGGAGATGGAGCCCTACCGCATCCTCATCGAACAGGACCTGGCCGACTGCGTCATGCCGGGGCACCTCTACAACGAGAACCTTGACCCGGAGGACATCGCCACGGTCTCCACCGCGGTCGTCACCGGCCTGCTGCGCGAAGAGCTCGGCTACGACGGCATCGTCCTGACCGACGACCTGCAGATGGGCGCGGTCAAGGAGTCCTACTCCCTGGAGGAGGCCGCCGTGCGGGCCGTCGTCGCGGGGGCGGACATGCTGACGCTCTCCAACGCGGAAGGCCGCCGCGACGCGGACAAGGCCAAGCGCGTGCTGGCCGCCCTGCTCAACGCGGTGAAGGACGGCCGCCTGTCGCGGCGCCGCATCGTGGAGGCGAACCTGCGCATCAAGCGCTTCAAGTCGCGCCTGCCCGGCCTGGACAGGGGAGGCTTCGACCTGCCGCCCCCGGAGCCGGACCCGGAAGGAGAACCATGACCATCGGCCAAGCCGCCGTTCTAGGGACCATCCAGGGGCTGGCCGAATTCCTGCCCATCTCGAGCTCGGCCCACCTGGCCCTGGCCCCCAAGCTGTTGGGCTGGCAGGACCAGGGGCTGGCTTACGACGTGGCCCTGCATTGGGGGACCCTGGCCGCGCTGGTGGCCTGCTTCGGCAAGGACTGGTGGGCCTTCGCGCGCGACGGGCTGCGGCGCGCCGGCAACGACAACGCCCGGCTCTTCGACGCGATGGTGCTGGCAACCGTCCCCGGGGCCCTGGCGGGGCTGCTGCTGGCCGACAAGGCCGAGACGGTCTTCCGCGACCCGCACCGCATCGCGCTGACCGTGGCCGCGTTCGGCGTGCTGCTGGGCTGGGCCGACCGCGTCGGGCGCAAGCAGCGCCCGGCCGAGACGGCCACGGTGCGCGAGGTCGTCCTCATCGGCCTGGCCCAGGCCCTGGCGCTGGTGCCAGGGGTCTCGCGCTCCGGCATCACGATGACGGCGGCCCTGCTGCTGGGCTTCGACCGCGTGGCGGCGGCCCGCCTGGCCTTCCTGCTGGCCGTACCCATCACGGCGGGGGCGGGCCTGCACCAGCTCAAAGAGGCCCTGCCGCTGACGGGGGACCCGGCCTTCTGGACCGGCATCGCCGCCTCGGCCCTGGTCGGCGTCATCGCCGTGAAGGGCCTGCTCAGGCTGCTCGGCGAGCGCGGCCTGATGGGCTTCGCCGTCTACCGCGTGCTGCTCGGGGCCCTGCTCATCCTGCTCGGGAAGGTCTGACCCTCTCCTAATCCCGCAGCAGGCTGGAGATGCGCTGGTAGGTGTTCTCGAGGTGCCCGATGACGGCCGGGTCGGCCTTGAGGGTCTTCGACTTGCGCGCCTTTTCCAGCAGGGAGGCGATCCGGTCCGAGAGCCGGGACAGCTCGGCGCGCGCCGCGGCCACGGCCTCGGACGAATACGGGTTGACCGGCTCGCGCAGGCCGCCGCGCTCGTCGTCCTCCAGCGCGCTGGACCCGCGGATGACGCGAAGCAGGTGCTCGGTCAGGGCCGCCTGGGCGCGCCGCCGCAGCGGGGAGATGGCCAGCGCGACGGCGGTCTTGCGCGACGCCGTCTCGGACCAGACCGCGTCGGTCAGGTCCCGGAACAACTCGGGCACGGAATAGACCGGCCCATCGGCCAGCTGGCGGGTCTCGGCCATGCGCTTGAGACGGTCCACCGAGAGCAGGGACTCGATGGCCCATTTGCGCACGTCCGTCACGTTCTCCTCGTACGGGAACAGCGAGGGGTCGGGCAGATACTCGGGGTCCGTCTCGCGCAGGTCGGGAGCCAGCTTGGCCAGCAGGCCCTTCGGGATGGCCATGCTCGCGTCGGAGAAGAGGTTCTCGGCCAGGAATCGGAAGGCCGCCCGCTGCTTGTCGGCGGGCACGGCCTCGTAGGGCAGCCGGCCGACGTTCTGGCCCGCGCGCACGCGGTTCACGCGGATCCCGCCCACGTACGGCAGGGCCAGGCGGAAGGCGCCCAGGACCTGGGTCCGGAACAGGCGCAGGAACTCCCGGCGCAGAGTCCCGTAGTCGGCCCCCTCGCCCAGCTCCCTGAGCGCCAGCGCGGCGATCAGGCGCCGGCCGCGCGCCGCGGTGAATTCCGCGTACTCGAGAGGCTCCGGCCCGAAATCGAACTGGGCCGCGTAGGGGTCGGTGCCGTCTACCTGCTCGTCGGTGGCGTACTCGAGCCCCGGCTCGCCGACGCGCCCGGCGATGCGCGCCAGCTCGGCAAGGACCCGCTCCGGCGCCAAGCCGTCGAGCGGTCGGTAGCCGTAGTCGATGGCCAGGTAGTCGTAGGGGCCGAGTTCGGTCTGGACGTAGGTCCCGTCCGGGTTGTCTTCGGAGGGGATGCTGATGGCGGCGTAGTCCATTACGGACTGGGAGACGATGCCGTCCTTGGCCGCAGCGATCTCGGCCAGGCTGCGCATGCCGGTGGCGGCGAAGTTGTGACGCAGGCCCAGCGCGTGCCCGAACTCGTGGACGATGTAGGAGACGACCAGCTCGTGCGCGAACCTGCGCCGCGCCTCCTCGGGCATCCCGGAGTCCTTCAAGGCCGCCATCTGCCGGGCCACCTCGCGGCCCAGGCGGCAGGAGGGCCCGTGCTTGTGGCCGTGCTCGGACTCCAGCAGGTCCTTCATCCCGCGGTAGCCCCGCCCGTCGAGCACCTGCAGGGAGAAATTCACATGCCCGTTGTAGATCTCGCCCGTGCGCGGGTCGCTGCGCCACTGCGCGAAGGCGATGTCGGCGTCGCTGCCGGTGAACCAGTGCGCGACGTTGTAGCGCACGTCGGCGGCGTCGAACTGGGCTTCCTCCTGGTCGGCGGGCGCGGTCCCCGCGTCGGGCTGCTGGCGGACCACGATGGCGTCCTTGAAGCCCAGGCGTTCGAACGCGGCGTTCCACTTGAGGATGCCCTCGCGCACCGCCGCCCGGTGCTCGGCGGGGATGGAGTTCTCCAGCCACCAGACGATGGGTTTCTTGGCGGGAGAGAGGGCGGCCGAAGGGTCGGCCTTCTCCAGCCTCCAGCGCTGCACCAGGTTCGTGTAAGGGATGTCCCCGGCGGGGGTGGAGGCCAAATCGTTCAACTCGCGGTAGACGGTGGTGAAGAAGCCGACCCGGTCGTCGGCGCGGCGCGCCTCGAAGCCCGGCTCGGGCAGAGCCGAGAAGCCGTAGCGGACCTGCAGCATGAGGCTGCGGGCGTCCGGGACCGGGAGCTGGACCCCGGGGTTAGGGTTCTGGAACAGGAGCTCGGCCGAGAGCTCGGCGTTCTTGGGGAAAGCCTTCGCTGAGACCACCCGGCTGAGCTCCTTGTTCAGCGCGTATTCGCCCGCGTCGGGATAATTCGCTGCCAGGATGCCCTTGAGGTCGAAGAGGTCGGCGAGGAGCAGGCCTTCGAAGGCGACCGTCACGGCCTTCCCGGAGCCGTCCTTCCCGGAGCCGTCCTTCCCGGTGACGGGCACCGACGCTATCAGCGAGTCGGCGAAGGCCCGGTCGACGACCTTGGCGTCGGCCGAGCCGGGCGCGGCGCGGAAGGCCATGTTCTTGCGCATCAGCTGCACGCGGTCGCCCGAGAGGCGGAAGTAGACCATGGCCTCGGTGAGGGGGGCCATCGAATAGAGGAAGTTCTCGCCGACGCCCTTCTCGAGCATCGCGTTGAGCATCATCGGCTTGTCGAAGTCTGTTTCGCGCAGGGTGAGCTGGAGGGCTCCCTTGGCGTCGCGGCTCATCTTGAGGAAGCCGTCCTTCGGGAAGGCGGGGTCGGCCTTGGCCGCGCCGCGGCCCCGGACCAGCAGGGCCAGCGCGCTCAGGAAGGCGGCGGTCACGGACGCCGCGGCGGCCCAAGGGGAGAGCATGGAGACGCCGTAGGCGTAGGCGCCGAAGCCCAACCCGGCCGCGGCCGAGAGCATCCAGCGGCTAGGAGCCCGTCCGAGTAAAGCCCTTCCGGCCTGAGTGGGTCGTAAGGAGCGCGCGAGCGAAGCTCGCGCGCAACCGGCGGCCGAAGGCCGACGGCTGCCGGTCAATGATCGGGCGCCTGCGGCGTGCTGCTTGCGCTC
>JACRDU010000118.1 GCA_016218495.1 Elusimicrobiota bacterium | reverse complement strand
GCGACCTGGTGGCCAAGTTCACCAGGGTGCCGGTCGTTCCCGTCCCGGTCCCGCCGGCGCTGGCGGCGGAGCTGGCGCGGTAGGGCCCAGGCTCCCTCGATCCGCGAGTGTCCATGGTTCCCCCCCGAAGTTTGGTGTCCAGGCGGTGTGCCACGCGAGGTTTGGGCCTTCGGCGCTGGCTTGAAGGGGTGGGGGAGGGTTTGCCCTTCGAGGAGGTCGCTCATAGTCCCCCCGGGGAGGACTGAAAAAAGGGCTGGTGTCGGAGGCCGAAATCTGGTACAAGCCTCTCCAGAACGCTGGAGCCGGCCGTGCCGAGACGCAAGCTCACCGACGCCGAGACCGCCGCCCGTGTGGCCCGACTGGGCCAGACCCTCCACCTCTGCCAGCGCGACGACGCGGCGGTGGTGAAGGCCTTGCACGAGCACCAGGTCGTCGACGACGTCGAGGCGCTCGACAAGGTCAGCTTCTTCGACGAGTTCTTCACCTTCCTCACGCACCTCAAGGTGTGGCCGTGGCTCGAAGCCTTGGACCCGGCGCAGCGGGTGCGGGCCTCGATCTCCTGGGCGGCGATGGTGGGCGTCTATGTGATGCGGATCGTCTTGGGGGTGCCCTCCGTGCCGCAGACCGAGGGGGTGATCCTGACCGATCCGGCGTTGATGACGCTCTTCGAGCTCGCGGCCTTCGTCAAGACCGGGTTGACCCGGCGGGGGCTGTCCCGGGCGCACGTGTTGCCGGAGGTGCGCGGGGCGTTCTCCGGGGAGGCGATGGTCGACACCCTGGTGAAGGTCTCCCTATTCGCGGTCGCGCGGACCTTCAACGCCGTGGTGAAGCTCCTGGCCGAAGCGGGCTACTTTCCGAAAACCGTGCACGCGGTAGTGGACTACACGGATTGTGAGGGGACCCCCAAGTTTCGCATGCTGGGGGGAGTTGCGGTGGCCAGCGTCACCCGGTACAAGCGACCCGATCACAAGAACAACCGGCACGCGCCGAAGGTGGCCACGACGGTGTGGGGCTGGAAGGTGTGGCTGATGTTCTGTCCCCTGAGCGGCATCCCCATCGCCGTGTACGTGGACCGGATCAACGTCGACGACCGGGTCTGGATGCTGGCGCTGGTGCTGCAGGGCCAGGCGAACCTCGGGGAGCGGCTCACGACGGTCTCCTTCGACCGCGGCTTCTGGGACGGGCAGGAGCTCTACCGGGTGGCGCAACAGGTGCCGTTCTTCATTCCCGGCAAGGCCGATCTGGAGATCACCCGGGAGGCCAGACGAGCCGCCTTGGAAGGCTATGCGCGCCAGCAGCAGGGGCGGCCGATCGCGGACGCAGTGCTGGCCACGCGGCCGATCCTGCTGGTGACGGGCCAGGGCACGCATCGGCGCGAGACGCGGCAGGACCTGATCGTCATCGGACTCAAAGAGTTGGACTGCCCCACCTATGCCGCGGAGCCCCCGGGGTCGAAGGTGCACGCGAAGTCGTTCGTGTCCGGCCGGTTGAACGCCGCGGTGGTGCTCGCCGATCCCACCTACCCCCACGCGGACCCGGACGAGCCCCTGGTGATCCTGACCTCTGCGCCGCTGGAGAGCCCGCGGGACGTGCTGTTCGCCTACGACCGGTTCGATGCGCGCGGGGTCATCGAGAACTCGGGCCACAAGCAGGCCAAGCGCGAGTGGACGCTGGAGGCGCCGCTGGAGAAGAGTGAGGCGGCGGTCTACCTGCATGTCCACGTCGTGTTCCTGCTGATGGGGCTGCTGGCCGCGTTCCGGGCCCAGCAGGCGGCCGAGCAGACGGCCGCCGCGCGGGGCGAAGACACGGGGATGGCCCGCTACCGCCGGGCGGTGGAGCGGGCCAACCGCGACAAGGTGCTGGTGCGGGACGGGGACTGCTACGGGATCCTGTGGGCGTGGGAGCTGGCGGTGCTGGCCGGGCTGCGGCTGCGGTGGTACCCGACGGAAACGGCCGCCACGATCCTGGCGCGCTACGGCGTGGGGCCGGGCGGGTCCCCGGGGCCTTCGCCATGAGCGGGCTCACGGTCCGAGGGCGGCAGCTCTCGGCGGAAGACCTCGAGATCATTCGCGGGATTGCCGGCCGCGCCGGCCAGACGCGGTGCGCGATCTCGGTGGCGGTCTGCGCCCGGCTGGGCTGGGTTCAGCCCAATGGCCGGCCCTGGGACATGGCGTGCCGCTACCTCTTGCGGCGGCTCGAACAGCAGGGGCTGCTCACGCTGCCCCCGCCCCGCGGCATGAGCGCCCGGCGCGGGCCGCCCGCGCTCTCGGCCGCTGGCGAGCCCCAAGCGCCGGTGACGGCGCCGGTCGGCCAACTCGGGCCCCTGCGCTGGGAGCGGGTGGATGGGACGCCGCTGGCGCGGCTCTGGAACGAGTACATCCACCGCTACCACTATCTCGGCTGGGGCACGCTGGTCGGGCCCCACCTACGCTACCTGATCGGATGGGAGGGCGGCTGGCTGGCCGCGATGGGCTTTTGCGGCGCGGCCTGGAAGCTCGCCCCGCGGGACCGGTGGATCGGGTGGAGCCCGGCCGAGCGGCAGGCGCGCCTACGCCTGGTGGTCAACCAGACGCGCTACCTCATCCTCCCCTGGGTCCACTCCCCG
>JACRDU010000120.1 GCA_016218495.1 Elusimicrobiota bacterium | reverse complement strand
GGGGACACGGTGCGCGTATCGACGGACGAGGATGCGCGCGCCGCCGCCTCGTCCGGCTTCGACGACGGGAATGCCTTGCTGGCGCCGGAGTCCCCTGAACCTCCGCCGGCCTCAGCGCCGGAGCCGGTCCGAGCGCAGGAGGCGGCTGCCGCGCTCCGGCCGCAGGATGCGGCCCCGCCGCGGCCGGCGGAGACCCCCGCCGCCGCCGAGCCCGTGACGGCCCCAGCGGCTCCGAAGACCGTCATGCACTGCGCGGGAGCGGAATGCGGGGAGCAGCCCGTCATCGCCGCCCTCTCAAAACAGGCGCCGGCGGCCCGCCTGCGCAGGACGGCCGACTGCGCCGCAGGGCCCTTCATCGCGCGGCTCAACGCCCTCGGGGCGCAGGGGGAAGAACGCATCCGCGCCTTGCGCGCCAGCGTCGCCCTCGTCCTGGAAGCGTTGAAGGACGCGGAGGTCTGCGCCCCGGCGCTGGACGACGGGAGATTCTCCGTCGACGGCAAGGAGGTGCAGGTCGTTTCGCGGATTTCCGGTTCGAAGGCAAAGGAAGACGGGGTTGTCCGCCTCGACCTGCAGTGGTCGCTCAATCAGGACGGCGTGGAGAGCGAGGATTCGGCGCTCTTGTACATCAAGCCCGATGGGACCGTGTATGGGCAGGCCTCCGCCGCCATCGAAGACTGCCTTACCAGGGACGGCTCTAAAATCTATAATCGGCACTGACATGGATAGAGGGGCGAAGTTCTACGTCATGAGCGCGGGCCTGATCCTGGGGACGGCGGTCTGCTCGGTCATGCTCGGTATGGCCTTCAAGCAGGACGAGATGCTCCACGAGCAGGCCCGCAAGCGCGCCTCCGCGCTGGCCGACATGGCCATGCTGGCCCGCGACTGGAACACGGCCTACGGCGGGGTCTTCGTCGAGCGCACCCCGAGCGTGGCGGTCAGCCCGTTCACCGAGGGCCGCGACTTCACGGCCCCGGACGGCAAGGCCTACACGCTCAAGAGCCACATGCCGATGATCCGCGAGATCTCCGAGAGGGCGCGCATCTCCAACGGCTTCGCATTCCGCATCACCGGCCTTGAGCCCTTGAACCCGGTCAACACGCCGGATGACTGGGAGAAGGCGGCCCTGTCCGGCCTGAAGCCCGGAGAGCGGGAAGCCACGGGGGTCGTGGAGGCCCCGGGCGGCATGCAGTTCCGTTCCGTCCGCCCTCTTTACTCCGATGCCTCCTGCCGGTCTTGCCACGGCGGGAGCGGTGGTTCCGGCACGCTGATGGGGGGGATCTCCGTCACCCTGCCCTACCAGGACCTGCATGCCGCCATCCGCCGGAACTTCATCGCCATGCTCTCGCTGTCGGCGGCGCTGCTGGTGCTCTTCGGCCTGACCATCTACTTTCTCATCTGGAAGATGCTCGACCGGCTCTCGCGCCAGAAGGCCGAGCTGGCCGCGCTCAACGAGACCAAGGACCGCCTGCTCGGCATGGCCGCCCACGACCTGCGCACGCCGCTGGCCGGGGTGGTGGGCCTGGCCGGCCTGCTGCGCGAGGAGAGCAAGGACCCTCTGGCGCTGGGTTTCGTCGAGGGCATCCTGGAATCCTCCGCCCGGATGCTGGGCCTCATCAACGAGCTGCTGGACGTGACGAAGATCAACACGGGGAAGCTGGACCTCAAGCCCAGGCCGACGGACATCAAGGGGCTGCTGGTCGAATCGGTGCGCTTCAACGCCATGCTGGCGCGTCAGAAGGACATAGCGGTGGTCGCCGAGCTGCCCGACGGGCTGGGGACGGCCTCCGTCGACCCGGACCGCTTCAAGCAGGTCCTCGACAACCTCATCAGCAACGCGGTCAAGTATTCGGACCCGCGCACGACGGTGACGGTCGGGGCGCGCCTGGACGCGGACGGCCGTTCTATATGGGTCCAGGACCAGGGCGTGGGCATCAAGGAAGAGGAGCTCGGCCGGGTGTTCGACGAGTTCTTCAAGGCCAGCTCCCGGCCCACGGCCGGCGAGTCCAGCCACGGCCTGGGCCTGGCCATCGTGAAGAAGATAGTCGAGAGCCACGGCGGGACCGTATCGGTCAACAGCGCCCCCGGGAAGGGCTCGCGCTTCGTGGTCCGGCTGCCGAAAGGGCTCTAGAGCCTGTCCTGCCCCTTGATGGTGAGCAGGACCCCTTCCTTGACCCGGCGGGTCGCCACGGTGAGGTGGATGTTCTCTCCCGTCTTCTTCTTGAGCAGGGAGTGGACCTCCAGATGCTCGGCCCCGGTCCGGAAGGTGTCCCGCACCGACTCGCGCAGCGCGCAGCCGTGGCAGCGCGGGGTGTTGCCGCAGCCGCCGGGCATCGCGGCGTTCAGGCAGTCGAACACGTCTCCCAGGAGCTTCTCCCGGAGCTCGGGCAGGTCCTTGCCCACGGCCTTGCGCGCCTGCTCGTTGGCGCTCAAAGCGCGGCCGTCCGAGGCCAGCAGCAGGACGGGGCCGTCGAGGGTGTCGAGGAAGACAGGGATGAGGTTCGCGCGGCAATCGGGACAGACCCCGTGGGTCTGGGGCTGTTCCGGGGCGCCGGAAAGCACCTTCCGGCACCAGGCGCAGACCCGCTGCATATTCGGCACCGGGGGATTATAGCCGCTAACGGCGCAGGATGCGCGCCGTCCTTTCGGCGCTCGAGGGGTCGGGGACCACTTTCAAGGCGATGCGGCCCAGCTCTCGGCCGTCCGAGGTCTCGATGAGGACGCGCCAATCCCCGGGCGTGTAGCGGGCCTTGGCGGTGTTGCCGCGCCAGCCCTCGTCGCGGCCGCCGGCGATCTCCAGCGGGATGGCGTCGGACTCGGCCCAGCCCCGTGCCGGGTCGCGGACGAGCCAGCGCACCGTCAGCTTTTCCGCGAACCGGGTCGGGGAGAACACGCTGACGAAGCAATGGATGCGGTCGCCCGGACGCGCCAGGAAGAGCTGGTCGCCGCGCTGCCAGAACTTCCAACGCGGGCGCGTCGAGCTCAGGACGAAGTCCTTGCCCTCGCGTCGGACGTCGTGGTAGATGCCGATTTCCACGAGGGAGAGGGGTACGGGCGGGATGACCTTCGCGAAGTAGAGCCCGATGAACAGGGCCATGACGGACGCATAGGGGATGAGCAGGCTGCGCCGGACCGCGTCGGGCCGGGCGGGCAAGGCCGCCGTCAGCCGCCAGCCGAACAGGCCCACGGCCGCCGAGGCGCCGGCCATCGAGCCCAGGAAGGGCCAGGTCCCGATGGAGCCCACGAGGACCGGGACGAGGTAGGTGAAGTAGGCGAGCAGGCAGAGGCTGAAGAGCGACATGCGCAGCGCCGTCCCCGAGCTCTCGAAGGGCTTGAGCTCGTTAACCGCCAGCAGCGCGACGAGGAGCAGCAGGAAGACGGCCGACGCCGTCAGCGAGGCGCTCTTGAAGAAGAACAGGGTGTAGATGTTGAGCAGGGTGCCTAGCATGAAGTGGGTGGCGCCCGCCTGATAGGCCCAGGCGCCGCGCAGGCGCTCGGGAGGGGTGAAGGCCCCGTGCTTCTCGCGCAGCTCGAGGCCGGTGAAGAGGGCGCACAGGGAGAGGTAGACGGCCTGATGGATGATGTTGTGCAGCTGGTCGATGCGGCCGACCGCCAGGGTGTCGAAGAGGAAGCCGAAGACGAACAGGCCCGCGGTGCAGGCCGGTTCGTTCTCGTGGTAGAAGCGCTTGGCGCGTTCGACCCGGGCCCTCATGTCAGCGCAAGTCCTCTTCCCAGAGGTCGCCCGCCTCGCGCACGCTGCGGAAGACGGCCTCCTTCTCGGCGTAGGGCGCGCTGCGCTGGCTGGGCAGGGCCAGGTTGAAGCCCGCCGTGATGACGGCGCGCTGCAGGTCGCGCCTGAGGCTGCGCTCGATCTCCTCCCGAACCGGGGAGAGGTCCAGGCGGTGGCGGCGGTCGGGCAGGCGGGCGGGGACCGAGTCGGGCGACGAGCCGGGCGGCGCGAGCAGCTGCCGCGCCGGAGCCGAGACATAGCCGGAGGCCTCGACGAGCGGGGTCATGAACACGCCGGCCGGGAGGACCGTGCTGGTGCGGAACCGGGTGGAATAGAAACCCACATCGGCTCCCGAGAGGACCTCCCGCGCGGCCCGGGTCGTGGTGCCGAAAGGGTCCAGCAGCAGCCGGGCGGCGTGGAGGGGGAGGCCGGGCAGGTCGGACGAGGTCCAGCGCAGGGAGAATCCCAGCTCGCCCCGGGGCTGGCCCCGTTCGTCGAACATGATGCGCAGGCGCAGGGGGGCGCCGAAGACGGGGGGCCGCTCGGCGGCCGCGGAGGGCGCGGCGGCGCTGGAGGAAGCCACCTCTTGGGCCGATGACGAGGGCAGGAGCAGGCACGAAAGGATGAGGAGGCTCGTCATCAGGAAAAGTCTAACACTTGTGCCGTTTCGCTGTTTGGTAGAATCGCCCATGCCCGACTTCGACCCGAACTCCCCGGCCGACCCCGACGGCGGCATCTTCGGCCTGCCGCTCTCCGAAGCCGAAGCGGCGCTCGTGCTGCTCCCCGTGCCCTGGGAGGCCACGACCTCCTACGGCGGCGGCACGGCCGGAGGGCCCAAAGCCATCCTCGGAGCCAGCGGCCAGATAGACCTCTTCGACGGCGAGGTGGACCGCCCCTATCTGGCGGGCCTGCACATGCCGCCGGAATCCGCCCAGGTGCGGGCTTGGAACCGGAAAGCGCGCGCGGCCGCGCGGAAGGTCATAGCCGTGGGCGGCCAGGTCCCCGCCAAGGGCCCGCTGCGCCGTTCGCTCGACGAGGTCAACGCGCTCAGCCTGAAGCTCGACGGCTGGGTCGAACGAGAGTGCTCGCGCCTGATGGACGCCGGCAAGATCGTCGGCGTCGTGGGGGGAGACCATTCGGTCCCGCTGGGGGCGTTTCGGGCCGCGGCGCGGGCCCACGGGGACTTCGGGCTACTCCACTTCGACGCCCATTCCGATACCCGGGACGCCTACGAGGGCTTCGTGGGTTCTCATGCGTCCATCATGCGCAACGCGCTGGACTCGGTCCCCGCCGCCAAGACCATCGTCCAGGTCGGCATCCGGGACTATTGCGAGCAGGAGGACGCCTATGTGCGTTCCTTGGGCGCCCGGGCCCGGGTCTATTCGGACCGGGAGCTCTCCGAGCGCCGCTTCGCCGGGGAACCGTTCGCCCGGGTCGCCGAAGAGCTGGTCGGGCATCTGCCGGACAAGGTCTGGGTGAGCTTCGACATCGACGGCCTGGACCCCAAGCTCTGCCCGCATACCGGGACGCCGGTGCCAGGCGGCCTGGAGTTCGCCGAGGCCAACCGCATCCTGCGGGCTTTGGCGCTCTCCGGCCGCACCATCCTGGGCTTCGACCTCGTCGAGGTCGCTCCGGGGGACGACGAGTGGGACGCCAACGTCGGGATGCGCCTGCTCTACAAGCTCTGCGCCTGGACCCTGCACAGCCGGGGCCTGCGGCCGCTCAAGGCTTAAGACTCCGGGGGGACGGAGAGCTCGGCCGCGGCCTCGACGGCCCGGGCGGCCTGGGGTAGGATGCCCTTCCTCACGTAGATGGGCCGCACGGCCCGCCGGATCTCGGGCAGGAGGCGGGCGAACCAGGCGGCCGCGGCCAGCGAGGCCAGCCCGCCCAGAAGCAGGGTATGAGGCGCCCCGAAACGCTCCGCCAGGACGCCGGCCGCCAGGCTGCCCAGCGGCGCCGCCCCCAGGAAGGCCGTCATGAAGAGGCTCATCACCCGGCCGCGCATGTCGTCCTCGACGACGGTCTGGAGCACCGTGTTCCCGGAGGCGAGCTGGACCATGAAGCCGAAGCCGGTCACGGTGAGCAGCGCCATCGACAGCGGGAGGCTGCGCGAGAAGGAGAACAGGATCAGCCCGCCCCCGAACACGGCCGTAGCCGCCGGGATGAGGCCGCCCAAGCCGAGCACGCTGCGTCGTGCGGCCAGCCAGGCCGCCCCGATCAGGGCCCCGCAGCCCGTCGAGGCCGTGAGCAACCCCAGGGTGTGCGGCCCGCCGCCGAGCACGTCGGAGGCGATGATGGGCGTCAGGACGGTGTAGGGAACCCCGACCAGGCTGACCGCCCCCAACAGCAGGATGATGGAGCGGATCGGCACCGAGCGGTACGCGTAACGGAGCCCGGCGCGGAGCTCGCCGAGGGCGTCCGAGGCGCCGGCGCCGCGCGAGGGGCGGTCGGCGACGCGGATGGCCAGCAAGGAGGCGATGACGGCGAAGAAGCTCAATCCGTCGAACAGGAAGACCCAGGCCTCGCTGGACCAGGCGATGATGAAGCCGGCGGCGGCGGGGCCGACCAGGCGCGCGGCGTTGACCATCGACGAGTTGAGGGCGATGGCGTTGCCCAGGTCCGACTTGTCCTCGATGAGGTCGATGAGGAAGGCCTGGCGGCAGGGCATGTCGAAGGCGTTGATGAGGCCTTGCAGGGCGCAGAGCGCGATGAGGGCGGGGACGGACGCGCGGCCCGAGAAGGTGAGGGCCGCCAGCGCGAAGGACTGCAGCATCGACAGGCTCTGGGTGGCGAGCAGGATGCGCCGCCGGTCGAGCCGGTCAACGAAGATGCCCGCGAAGGGCGCCATCAGGAAGGCGGGGAACTGGCCGGCGAAGCCGACGATGCCCAGGGTCAGCGCGGAGCCGGTCAGGCGGAAGACCAGCCAGGACGTCGCCACGGTCGACATCCAGGTGCCGGTCAGGGAGACCAGCTGGCCGGCGATGAACAGCCTATAGTTCCTGTGCCTGAGCGCGCGCAGCAGGAGCACCCTAGTCGGCCCGGTCGAAGATGCGTACGCCGTCGCGCCGTGCGCAGACGAGCAGGCCGGAGTTGAGCGGGCCGGTGAGGTATTCCTGTCCGCCGATGGAATCCGGCATCTGCAGGTCCCGGGAGTCGAGGGCGGCGCAGACGTCGTCGTAGGAGCCGGCTCCGTCGCGCAGGAGGATGGAGACGCAGAGCTTGGCGGGAGCCCCGGCCAGCGTCAGCGAGACGACATAGGCCGCCAGGATCTCCGGATGGGGCTCGAGCTGGGCGCGCAACAGCGCCAGCTCGTCCGGGCTGGGCCGCACCGCCGGGGCGGAGACATGGACGCGCACCATGCGTTCGCGGATGACGGGGGGGGCCGTGGGGATCCGCCCCTCGGCCAGCTCGGCGATCTCTCCCTGGGAGATCTCCCAGCCCGGCAGAGGCATGTCGAGCAGGACGGCGTCGACGGAGGACTCCAGGGCCATCCGGAAGAACTCCCGGGCCGGGACGCAGGCCACCCCCTCGCAGCCGGGCCGGAAGGAGCGCAGCAGGCGCTGGCTGGTGAAGGCGGAGAGGCCGCGCCTGCCGTCCGAGGAGCGCATCACCACCAGGCCCCAGCCGTCCGGCGAGTCGGGCGCGGGGGCCGTCTCGATGACCAGGGTGGAGGAGAGGAGGGTGGTGAAGAGGCGGGTGCGCAGGCCCGCGTCGGCGCCGCCCCGGGCGCGGTGCAGGAGGTTGTTCAGAGACCGGTTCCCGGTTCCCCGCCTCATACCTAATAATGCGCGGGAGGTTCTCGGCCGTCAAGGCGGGTGGGCGCTTCTTGACGGGAGGGGGGCCCCGGCGCATCCTATGGCCATGCGGTTGCGCATCCGGTTCGCCGTCTGGGCGCTCGTCATGGCCTGCCTCTGGGCGCTGGGCTCGCGGCTGGGCCCGCGCGGCCTCGTCAGCGAGGCCGCGCTGGGGGCCCTGCGGTTCTGGGACGCGTTCCACATCTCCCTCGACCCCAGCCTGGAGTTCTCCCGCTCCACGCGCAGGGCCGACGAGCGTCCGCTGACCGAACAAGCCCGCGACATGGAGCGGGACCTGGATGCGGACTTCACCGCCTTGGGCGGGCGTCTCTTCCTGATAGACACGCCGCCGGTCCAGGTGGGGGACGTCTGCCTCTGGCAAGGAGTCTTCGCGGCGGAGGCGGCGCTGCGCGCGGCCGGCGGGGGCCTGCCGGCGGACAAGGGGCGCGCGGCGCGCGCGTTGGAGGGATTGAGGCATCTCTCCTCCAAAGGCCGGCCCATCGCCCGGTCGGTCTACCCGGCCTCCCTCGCCACCGAGCCGGGTGGGGGCTGGTCCTTCGCGGACGGGCGCTGGAAGTGGAAGGAGGACGCCAGCGTCGATTCCATGGCCGGCTGGGTCTTCGGCGTCCTCATGGTCCGGGAGCTGGTCCCGGAGCTGCGCCCGGAGGCCGACTCCCTCATCCTGGGCTTCGCCGCGGCGCTCAAGGGGAACGGCTACCGCCTTCGCAACGGGGACGGCACGCTCACGCGCTTCAACCGCGTCGGGGGGGGCTGGGTGAACTCCCCGCCGGGCGTCCTCTCGACCTTGGCGGTCTTGAAGGCGGCGGCGCGAGCCGACCCGGCGGGCCCGTGGGGCGCGGCGCACGCGCGATTCGTCGCGGAGGGACAGGACCGCTGGGGGGCGTACGCCTCGGGCCCGCTCCTATGGAAGAACAAGACCACCAACCACAACATCGCCTTCCTCTCCCTGTCCTCCGCCCTCCTCAGCGAGGACGACCCCGCCCGTCAGACGGTGTACGCGCGGGGGCTGGTGCGGCTGCATCGTCTGGTGGAGCGGACCGGCAATTCCTTCTGGACCTACCTGTCGCTGTGGAGCCTGGAGCGGGCCGGCTTCGGGGAGGCCGAGCGCGACCGCGAGGTGGCGCTGTGGATGGCGCGGCGGCGGCTCCACTTGGCCCGCGCCAAGGTGGCGATGCTGGAATGGCAGTACCCCGCGTGCAAGGTGAAGCGCGAGGTCGTCAATTCCTCGCGCGCAGACCTGCCGTTCTCCCGCTGGCCGTTCTTCGGCCGCCTGGCGCTGCGCCAGCCGCTGCCGCTGTGGGAGAGGCCGCCCGCGGACTTCGTCTGGCAGCGTTCGGCGTATTCGCTGGACGACTGGGTGGGGTATGCTCAGGAGCCGCCGCAGCGCTTCTCCCCGCTGGACTTCCTGGTCGCCTACCGCCTGGGGCTGGCGGTGGGCGGCATCAGCCCCGAGGACTAGGCCCGGGGGAGGATGAAGGAGAAGGTCGTCCCGCGGCCCGGGATGCCGTCCGCTTTCAGTTCCGCCCCGTGTTCTGTGAGGAGACGCTGTACGACGGAGAGCCCGATGCCGTAGCCTTTTGCGGTTCGTTTTCCGGCCTCGGTCCGGTGGAAGCCCGAAAAGACCTTCACAATCTCCTGCGCGCTCATCCCGATGCCCGTGTCCCTCACGCGTACGGTGATCTGATCCGGGCCGGGCGAATCGGGGACCAGTACGACCTCGGCCGAACCGCCTGAAGGGGTATATTTGACGGCGTTCCCAATGAGGTTGGCCATGATGACCGAGAGGGCGTCCGGGTCGGCGTTGAGCGGCACGATGGCGGCGGGAAATTCGGAACGGAGCGTCACCCCCTTCTTATCGGCGAAGGGCCGCATGAGCTCGAGGCTGGCGGCGACCAGGCCTCTGAGCTCGCAGGGTCTGCGATCCAATTGGAACCTGCCGGATTCGAGGCGAGCCGACTCGAGGAAATTCGAAGTGGCCAGCTTCATCTGCTCGACCGTCCGGGTCAAGGCGGGCAGGACGCCGGCGAGGTAGGCGGGGTCGGAGAGGTTCTCGTTCATGAGGAAGACCCCCATGCCGAGGCTTGTGATCGAGTTATTGAGCTCATGGCTGGCGAAGGCCAGCATGTCGGACTTGAGGCGGGAGGCGGCCCTCTCCCGCTCGAGAGAGGCCTTTACCTTGGCGGTGACGAAGGCCGCGCTGAGAAAATAGACCCCGCGAATGCCTGCATTCCAAACCGGGATCAGGGGATGGGAGTAACGCTGCGGGGGGAAAACGGCGTCGAGCAGGTGCCAGGTCAGCGTAGCGGCCAGCGCGCAAACGAAGCCTTCGCCGCGTCCCCCGGTCCAGGAGGCGAAGATGACGGGGGCGAGGTAAAACAGGGAGAATGCTATCTCCACGCCGGTCGCCCAGTCGAGGAAAGCCACAAACGCCAGGAGCGCAACGGTACCGGCCCAGCGGAAGGCCGGGGCGGCATAGAGTCGGGTGAGATGCAGACCCATCGGCTCCATCTTAGCTATAATTGGTACGATTTCCCGTCTAGAGAGGCCCTCACATGTCCCCCCGAAAGGTTCCCGCCGCGAAAGGCCGTCTTGGCGTGCTGCTCCCCGGCATGGGAGCGGTCACCAGCACCTTGATCGCCGGAGTCGAGCTGGCGAAGAAGGGGCTGGCCAAGCCCATCGGCTCGCTGACCCAGCTGCAGACCATCCGGCTCGGGAAGCGCTACGAGGACCGGGCTCCGCTCATAAAGGAGTTCGTCCCGCTGGCGGGCCTCGAGGACCTGGTCTTCGGCGGCTGGGACATCTTCGAGGACTCTATGTGGGAGGCCGCGATGAAGGCGGGCGTCCTCTCCGAGGCCCAGCTCGCCCCCGTGCGCAAGGAGCTCGAGGCCATCGTCCCCATGCCGGCCGTCTTCGACCAGGACTATGTCCGCAACCTCAAGGCCCGGCAGCAGAAGAAGGCCGCGACGAAGTTCGAGCTGGCCGAACAGGTGATCAAGGACATCGCCCTCTTCAAGAAGACCTCCGGCGCCGAGCGCCTGGTGATGGTCTGGTGCGGCTCGACCGAGGTGTCGATGGAGCCCTCGGCGGTCCACGAGAGCGTCGAGGCCTTCGAGAAGGGCCTCAAGTCCAACTCCCCCGAGATCCCGCCCTCGATGATCTACGCCTATGCCGCCATCCGCTCCGGGGTCCCCTACGCCAACGGCGCCCCGAACCTCTCGGCGGACATCCCCGCCCTGGTCGAGCTGGCCGAGAGGAACGGCGTCCCCATCGGAGGCAAGGACTTCAAGACCGGCCAGACCATGATGAAGACGGTCCTGGCCCCGGCCCTGAAGGCCCGGATGCTGGCGCTCAACGGCTGGTACTCGACGAACATCCTCGGCAACCGCGACGGCGAGGTCCTCGACGACCCGGGCTCCTTCAAGACCAAGGAGAAGTCGAAGATGTCCGTGCTGGACGCCTGCCTCGACGCCAAGCGCTACCCCGAGCTCTACGGCGACTACTTCCACAAGGTGCGCATCGACTACTACCCGCCGCGCGGCGACGCGAAGGAAGGCTGGGACAACATCGACATCTCCGGCTGGTGCTCGATGCCGATGCAGATCAAGATCAACTTCCTGTGCCGGGACTCCATCCTGGCGGCGCCCATCGTGCTGGACCTGGTGCTCTTCCTCGACCTGGCCAAGCGCGCGGGGTTCAAGGGCATCCAGGAGTGGCTGTCGTTCTATTTCAAGAGCCCGCAGGCCCGCCCCGACCTGGCTCCCGAGCACGACCTGTTCGTGCAGCACATGAAGATGACGAACACCCTGCGCCTGATGATGGGCGAAGAGGTCATCGACCATTCGGGCCTCGACTACTACGAGCCCGAATACGGCTCCCCGGCGCCGGCGCCGGCCCCCAAACCGTACGTGAGGGAGCGCAAGAAGTCGCGCGCCGCTTGAAGATTCTCCTGGTCGAAGATTCCGACGTGGACGCGCGCCTCATCGAGGCGATGCTCGCAGGCTTGCCCGCCCGCCCGGCCTCCTCCAGGGCCTCGTCCCTGCGTTCCGCCCTGGAGCTGGCCCGCACCGGCGCGTTCGACGCCGTGCTGCTGGACCTGACCCTTGACGACAGCCTCGGGCTCGATACGCTGGGCGCTTTCACAAAGGAGTTCCCATCCCTGCCCGTCGTCGTCGTCTCCGGGGAGCAGGACGAGGTCATCAGGGACGCGGCGCTCACCGCCGGGGCGCGGGACTTCCTGCGCAAGAAGGGCCTCGCCCGCGAGGACCTGGACCGGGCCCTCAAGGCCTACGGCTGACCCGGCACCCCGCGCGGTGCTCGCTCACCGGCGCGGCGGCGGGCGCAGCGGCAGGCCCTGCAGGACCCGCTCGACCCAGGAGGCGGATTCCTCGGCCAGAGGCTTTCCGCGCAGGTTCTCGACGAGGGCCTTTCCCAGCTGGGCCGAGAAGCGCGCCCCGGCGTCGTTGGGTCCGGCGACCTCCGTGGTCTCGGCCTTCTTCTCGCTGAGGTGGGCGTCGGCGCGGGACGCGGCGTCCCAGACCCGGAGGGTCCCGGCGACGAGCCGGCGCCCGATGCTGCCGAGCATGATGTTGCGGAACTCGTCGATGTGGCCGAAGACCAGCCTGTCGGCGTCCGTCCAGGAGGCCAGCTTCGCGGGGGTCGTCTTCTTGAGCTGGCCGCCCTGAGAGAAGCCGTTGCGCCGCAGGGCGGCGTCGACCTCGTCTGAGGGGATGACGGACCAGCCGCCGTCCGTCAGGGCCTCGGCGACCAGCCGCCGGAGGTTCGCCGGGCCGTCCACGGAGGTCGTGTCGTCGGAGAACGGCAGCACGGCGGTGGGACGCCCGAAATAGGCCGCCGCCGCCTCGGAACGGGCCAGCAGCCGCGCTCCGGAGGAGAGGTCGGAGAGGACCTCGTCGAAGCGCAGCGGGGCGGCTTCCGGGTCGCCGCCGGCGCGTTCCTGGGCCAGGCGGTAGAGCCTCTCCGCTTCCGGATACACTCGGCGCGATTCCGCCGCCAGCGCCAGGTCCCACAGGTCGCGCCAGCCGCCGCGCCCGTCGTCGACCCGGGCGGCCCACAGGGCGGAGGCCGCTTCCCAAGCGCCTTTGAAGGCGTGCTCGGCGGCTTCCTTGGACGCCTTGTCCTGCGAATCGATGAAGACCGGGCGGCGGTGCTCGACCAGGCGCGGCGCCGGCAGGGCGGCGCCGGCCTTGCGGCCCGCCGCGCGCATCAGCTTGGCGCTCGCCTTGCGCAGCCAGGCCGCGTCGTCGGTCCGGGCGGCGTCCTCCCGGGTCCGCTCCTCGGAGAATTCGGCGCTGACCGCGCGCTCGCAGCGGGGGACGGCCGGGTCGGCGGAGGTCAGGGACAGCTGCACCGGAAGGCGCGCCGTCCTTTTCACATAGGGGACCTTGGTGACGGTCTCCTTGCCTTGGGCGTCCTTGCCCTTCACCTCCCTCACGGTGTCGGCGCGGACTACGGAGAGCGGTTCGAAGGTGATGGTGACGACGGCGCTGGGCGAGAGGGACTCCCGGACGCCGTCCGGCACGGCGGGCGCGGCCCGGTAGGCCAGGACGGAGCCGCCCCGGGCGGCCAGCGCCGCATCGAAGCCTGCGGCGAATTCCTTGAGCCCCTCGGCCGGCTGGGGGAAGTCGAGGAAGACCTGGCTGAGCGCCTTCACCATGGCTTCCTGCGACGGGGTCTGAGGCTGGGGATAGGCGATGCGGACCTCCGGCGCCGCGCAGGCGGACAAGGCCAGGGCCGCCGCGGCGGTGACCGGCGCGAAACGGGGTCGCATCCCGATTGTTTATAGAATCTGTCCATGGCCGTCAAGCCGCCGGGACGCCTGGGTTCCTTCGATGTGCTCGCGCTGGGCCTCAACGCCATCGTGGGCAGCGGCATCTTCCTCTTCCCCGGCACCCTGGCCGCCCTGGTCGGCCCCGCCTCCGTGCTGGCCTTCCTGACCTGCGCCGTCCTGCTGGCGGGCGTCGCCCTGTGCTACGCGGAGCTGGGCGGTATGTTCAAAGGGAGCGGCGGCTCGTACCTGTACGCGCGCGAGGCCTTCGGCGACGAGGTCGGCTTCGGGGTGGGGGTCCTGGCCTGGACGGCGGCCCTGCTGAGCTGGGCCGCCGTGGCGTCGCTGCTGGCGGGGCATCTGGCCTACTTCCACCCGGTCTTCGAAGGCCGTTGGGCCGGGCGGACGGCCTCGGCGCTGGTCCTCGCCGTCCTGGGGGCGGTGAACTACCGCGGCATCCGGCCCGCCGCCTGGACCGTCGACGCCGTCACGGTGGCGAAGCTCCTCCCGCTGGGAGTCTTCGTGCTGCTCTGCCTGCCGCGGGCCGAGGCGGCGCGCTTCACGCCGTTCTTCGGCGGGGAGGGGCGCTTCGGCTACGCGGTCTTCCTGGCGCTCTGGGCCCTGCAGGGCTTCGAGGTGGTCCCGGTGCCGGCCGGGGAGGCCTCGGACCCGCAGCGGGACGTGCCCAGAGGGGTGCTGGGCTCCCTGGGCTTCGCCGCCCTGCTCTATGCCCTCATCCAGGCCGCCGCGCTGGGAGTCCATCCCGCCCTGGCCGGCAGTTCGGAACGCCCGCTCGTGGACGCGGCCCAGGCGGCCCTGGGGCCGTGGGGCGGGCGGCTGTTGGCGGCGGGAGGGACGCTTTCCATGCTCGGCTTCCTCGCTGGGGCCGCCCTGGGAGAGCCGCGCTACCTGTCGGCGTTGGGAGAGAGGCATCTGCGGCGCTGGAAGCTGGACCGCTTCGACGAAGGCACCGGCGTCCCGGGGCGGGCCATCCTCGCCACGACGGGGGGAGCGGTCGTGTTGGTGCTGCTGCTCCCCTCCATGAGCCTCGTAGACCTGTCCAACCTATCCGTGGTCAGCCAATACCTGGCCACCTGCGCGGCCGCTTTGGTCCTGCGGCGCAGGCGTCCGGAGGCGGAACGTCCCTACCGGATGCCCTGGGCCTGGGTGGCGGCCCCGACCGGCATCGTCGTCTCGCTCTGGCTGATGACCCAGGTCGGACGGGCCGAGCTGACCGGCACCTGCCTCGTGCTCATGGCGGGCTACGGCCTGCGCCGCCTCGTGGACGGCGCCTGGGTCAGCCCCCGACCCGTTTGACCTTGTAGCCGTCGGCCTTGAGCCAAGCCTCCAGCGGGTCCCGGCGGTCGCCCTGGAGCTCGAGCACCCCGTCTTTGACGGTGCCCCCGCAGCCGAAGCGCTTCTTGAAGTCGGAGAGCATCTTCTCTTTGAGGCTGGGATGCATGTTGAGGCGGGTGAGGGCCGTCACCCCCGCACCTTTGGCCCCGCGGCGGAATTCCAGGCGGACCGGCTCGGGCTGCCGGCGCTTCCCCGCCTCCTGGCAGGTGCAGGGGCTGCGGCGGCAGGCTTCGCAGAAGTCCGGGTCGGTCGAATAGACGGGGCGCTCACTCATGGGTCCCTCCCCCGGCGTCGCGGCGCAGGCCGCGGATGGTCTCCTTGACGGCCTCGGCGCCGGGGATGGAGCGCAGGACGACCTCGACCCCGTCGGCGGCGGTGGAGACGGTGACCGTCCCGATGCCGGCGAGGCGTTCCGGGACGCTCTGGGTCAAGGTGATGTTGCGTATGTCGGGGAGCTCCACCTCGTCGACGCGCTTGGAGACGAGGCCCGTCGTCGCCCGCACGCGCTGCGTCGACACCGAGTAGGAGACGCCGGCCCGGCGCAGCACCGCGCCCAGATAGAACGGCGCGGCGGCGGCCAGGGCCCAAGGGGCGAAGCGGGCTCGGCCGGTCCACCAGAGCAGGCCCGCCAGGGCGATGAGGAGGTCCCCCGTCGCCATCGGGAGCCAGAAGTTCCACCAGGACGGATGCCCGGACCAGACCTCGCGCTCTTCGCTCATCGTCCCAGCCTGCGGCGGAGCTGCTCGAGGCGCTGTCCGCCGAAGAACACGGCGTAGTTGAGCAGGCCGGCGGCCAGGGCCAGGCGGTGGGCGCCTCCCCCGAAGAGGAACTGGGCGGCCACGCCGGCCCACGCGGCCCAGGCCAGCCAGCGGACCTTCACCGGGACTAAGAAGAACAGGTAGAACTCGATCTCGGGGAACAGCTCGGCGAAGGCCAGGAAGAGGCTGAGGTTCAGCGGCACGTTGGACAGGCCGGTCCCCAACGCCAATGAGAGCGCCACCGTAGCGCAGGCCCCCAGGCCGTAGTAGACCCCGAAGCGGAATTCGCCCCACTCGTTCTCCAAGGCCTGGGCGTAGGAATAGAAGAGGAGCAGCCAGAAGACCATCCAAAGCGGGGACATGGGCGGAGGGACGAACAGGAAGGTGGCCAGGCGCCAGAACTGGCCCGAAGCGACGAGCTCGGGCTCCAAGGTCAGCATCAGGGGGAAGCCCGGCTTGGCCAGGGACAGGCCCCAGACGGCCGCGTTCATCCCGACGAGGAACAGGGCCGGGTCGGGGGGGGCGAAGGAGCCGAAGGAACGCTCCATCCGGTCCAGCCAGGCCCGTGCGCTCATGGCGAGATTATACGGTTTCTGTTATGATTGCGCCGTGGCGCCCCGCAGCACGAACCTGATCTGGATGGACCTGGAGATGACCGGCCTCGACCCCGAGGTCGATACCATCTTGGAGATCGCCACCATCGCCACGGATGCCGAGCTCAAGGTCCTGGCGGAGGGACCGGTCTACGCCATCCACCACTCGAAGTCCGAGCTCGACCGGATGGACCCCTGGTGCGTCGAGCACCACGGCTCGTCGGGGCTGACCAAGCGCTGCATCGAGTCGGTGACCACGCTCGCCGAGGCGGAGAAGGGGACCCTCTCCTTCGTGCGGCAGTACGCCCCGGAGCGGACCGCCCCGCTGTGCGGCAACTCCATCCATCAGGACCGCCGCTTCCTGGTCAAGTACATGCCGCTGCTCAACGACTTCCTGCATTACCGCATCGTCGACGTCTCCTCGGTCAAGGAGCTCGTGCAGCGCTGGTATCCCGCCGAATTCAGGCACTTCTCGAAGAAGAAGTCCCACCTGGCGCTCGACGACGTCCGGGAGTCGATCCAGGAGCTCGTCGAGTACCGCCGCACCTTCTTCCGCCCGCCGGCCGAATAGCGGCTAGGGCGCGACCCGGCGCAGGTTGCCGCCGGCGAACCAATAGGCGGCCTTGGCGGTCTCCAGCACGGCGGCGTACATCATGCTGCGGCTGCGCCACCAGCGGCGGTCGAATTCGGGGTCGGCCGCGCCGAACATCCTGACCTCGGAGCCGGCCAGGACCTTGCGGAAGATCATCTTCGCCCGGCGGGCGTGGTAGCGGGAGGTGAGCACGAGGACCTTCTTGCCCTCGGGGCGCGCCGCCGCCTTGAACGCCTGGGCCTCCAGGAAGGTGCTGGAGACGCCGTCGCCGTAGAAATGGATGGCGGATTCCGGGACCCCGCGCTTGACGAGGATGTCGCGGTCGAGCTCCTCCTCGTTGGGGAACTTGACACCCAGGCGCTGGGCTTCGGCCTGTCCCCAAGGCCGTATCGGGCGGCACAGCCAGACCTGGGGGGCGATGCGGGCCCTGTAGAGCTCGGCGGCGGCGTGCGGGCGCGCGTAGTCGCCGGCCAGCACGACGAGGTAGTCCGAGGGGGCGGGCTCGTCGGAGAAGTCCAGCCACCAGGCCACTCCCAGCGGCCAGGTCAGCAGGAAGAGGACGCAGGCCGCTCCGACGGCGGCCAGGGCCGACTTCAGCCGGGTCAGTTGCCGGCGCTCCGGCGCTCGGCGTGGCCGCCGGGGGCCTCGCAATGGCACCAGGACGGATGCGGCATGCCTTCGCGCCAACCGGTCTCTTCGAGGTTCGTCTTCACCCAGCATACGTAGCAGAGCATCAGGCGGTTGATGGGCTTGTCCTCGCCGCAGCGCCGGCAGATGCCTTCGCGGGGGGGCGTGCGCTGCTTGAGCTTGTCGAGGTCGGTATCTTCGTCTTCCTCGGTCTCGGGCACGGGGGCCGCGTCGGCCTTCTTCTCGAGGATCTCCGCCAGCAGCTCGTCCACCGCCGTCGTCGTTTCTGTCGCCATGGTGTCCCTCACGCTTTGGGTTCCTGCCATTTGCCGTGGGCCTTGATCAGCTCGATCAGGGCCCGGTCCGCCTGGGGGGTGGGGATGCCCTTCTTCACGCATTCCTTGCCCACGTAGAGATTGATCATGTCCGGCGCGCCGCCCACATAGCCGAAGTCCGCGTCCGCCATCTCGCCGGGGCCGTTGACGATGCACCCCATGATGGCGATCTTGACGCCCTTGAGGTGCCCGGTCTGGCGCTTGATGCGCTCCGTCGTCTCCTGCAGGTCGAAGAGGGTGCGTCCGCAGGAGGGGCAGGAGACGTACTCGGTCTTGGTGATGCGGACCCCGGCCCCCTGCAGGGTGTTGTACACGAGCTGGAGGTTGCGTTCCGCGTCCAAGGTGCTCAGGATCTCCACGCTGTCGCCCACCCCGTCGCAGAGCAGCCCTCCGAGCAGGACGGCCGACTCGAGGACCTGGTCTTCGGGACGGTCCCAGCGCGGCGCCGAGATGTGGATGGGCACCTTCAGGGCGGCGTCCCGGAGCAGGGCGGCCAGCAGGCGGTAGTCGTGCAGGCGGGGCGTCGCCTTCGGCGCGGTCAGGGAGGCGGCGCAGCGGATGCCTTCCGCGGCCAGGCGGGCGGCCCGCAGGGCCGCGTCGCGCGGCTCGCGGGCCTCGACCACGACCGTGAGCGGGCGGGCCTTGGCCTCGGCGACGACCTCGGACTCCGGCAGGCCTTCCACCCAGACGAAGGCGTCGGCGTGGGCCAGGGCCGCGCGCCAGGGGGCGTCGGCCGACATCGGACGCACCAGGAAGGCGAGGCGGGAGGTCTCCACGGCGAGGAGGGCGCGGGCGGCGGCCAAGGCGTCGACGTCGGCCTGCTCGGAGACGGCCCAGCCGAGTATCTCCGGCTCGAGGGTGGTGGGGGCCTTGAGCTGGCGCTCGAGCAGCGCAAGGACGTCGGCGCCGGGGTCCGTACGCCCGGAGCGGGGCCACGGGGTCACGACGCGGACGGGATGTTCGCCGCCCAGGCGGAAGGGCCCGACCCGGATCGAGTCGGTCTCCCGGCGGGAGTAGGAGAACGGGTCGGCGCAATCGGTCAGGTCGGCGCTCTGATGAGGGGGGGGAGCCCCCGGGAGCTGGAAACGGGCGGCGAGGTCGCGGCAGACCGGGATCTCGAACTCGGGGTCTTCAGTCAGAGACACCCGGATGGTGTCCCCGATGCCGTCCTCGAGCAGGCTTCCGATGCCGATGGCGGACTTTATCCGGCCGTCCTCGCCGTCTCCCGCCTCGGTGACCCCGAGGTGGAAGGGATAGTCCATCCCCAGGGAGGCCATCCGGGCCGCCAGCAGGCGATAGGCGGCGACCATGACCTTGGGGTTGGAGGCCTTCATCGACAGGATGATGTCGCGGTAGCCGTTCTTCTCGCAGACGCGGACGTATTCCAGCGCGGATTCGACCATGCCCAGCGGCGAGTCCCCGTAGCGGTTCATGATGCGGTCGGAGAGCGACCCGTGGTTCGTGCCGATGCGCAGAGCGCGTTTGAGGCGCTTGAGCTTCTCGACCAGGGGGGTGAAGCGGGCCTCGATGCGTTCGAGCTCGGCGGCGTATTCGGCGTCGGTGTAGTCGCGCGAAAGGAAGCGCTTCCCGTCGACGAAGTTGCCCGGGTTGATGCGGACCTTCTCGGCGAACTCGGCGGCCGTCATCGCGGCGTCGGGCTTGAAATGCACGTCGGCCGCCAGGGGCACGTCCACCCCGCGAGCCAGCAATCCCTTCTTGATGGCTTCGAGGTTGCGGGCGTCGTCCACGGTGGGGGTGGTGATGCGGACGATCTGGCAGCCGGCCTCCACCATCCGGATGGACTGGGCGACGGTCTTCTCCGTGTCCATGGTGTCGGTCGTCGTCATGGATTGGAAGACCAGCGGATGAGCGCCCCCCACGAGGACGCGGCCCACCGGGACCGCCCTGGTCAGGCGGCGGCGGCGGAAGAACAGGTCGGGGGTATGACGCAGGCCGGCGTCGGCCGTGGCGGGTGTCATGAAGGGCCCATATTATACCACCCCCCGGCCTTGCCCAATCTCACCCCGTTTGGACTTGATTTATTAACGGCATCCCGTCACCCTAATAGGATGAGAGCCCCGTACGCGTACCTGGCCCTGTTCCTGGGGGCGGCCGTCTGCCTTTCCGGCCCCGCCGCCGCCGGCCCCGCGGGCGGCGGGTTCCACGTCCCCAACTCCGGGATGACGTCGGGAGGGGGGGTGACCGCCACCGGGGGCGGCTACGCCGCCGCCGGTTCGATGGGAGGCCCATCGGCCACGAAGATGTCCGGGGGGGGCTTCTCCCTGAGCCCCGGCATCGTCGCGTCGCAGAGGCCCGCCGCCGAGGACCTGAGCGCCGCCCACCCCTACCCTGTCCCGTTCATCCCCACGCAGGGCCATGACAAGATCATCTTCACGAGGCTTACCGCGCGGGTGACGATACGCATCTACACCCTGTCGGGCGAGCTGGTCAAGACCATCAATAAGGACTCAGCGGTCTCGGACCGGATGCCGTGGACGCCGGTGGCCAACGAGCAGGGTGAGCCCCTGGCCAGCGGGGTCTACCTCTACCACATCCAGTCCACCGACGGTAAGACCGCGTCGGGCAAGCTGATGGTGATCAAATAGTGGCCCGGGCCGCCTTGGCAGCCATCCTCCTCCTGGCGGCCTCCCCCGCCGCGGCGGGGCCTGGCTCCACGGCGGCCAATTTCCTGAAAATCGGCGTGGGCGCGCGGCCGGTCTCCCTCGGAGAGGCCTATACCGCCGTGGCCGAGGATGTGAACGCCGTCTACTACAACCCCGCCGGCCTGGCCTTCCTGGAGCGTCAGGAAGTGACGCTGATGCACAACAAGTTCTTCAAGGGCGTGAGCCAGCAATGGGGCGGGTATGCGTTCCCCAGCGCCAAGTTCGGGACCTTCGCCGGGGCGTTCACCATGCTGAGCGTGGAGGCGTTCGACTCCTATACGGCGCAGGACCAGCCCAACGGCAAAGTGGGGGCGTCCGATTTCGCGGGCGCGGCCGCCTGGGCCTTCGAATTCCCGGGCATCGACGGCCTGGCCCTGGGCGGGTCCTTCAAGTTCATCAATTCTCGGCTGGCCGGCTACAGCGCCGACTCCGCGGCCATCGACGCGGGGCTGCTCTACCGTCAGGACGAGGCGACCGGCTGGAGGCTGGGCGCCTCGGTCCGCAACGTCGGCACCGAGGTACGGTTCATCTCCGAGGCTTTCCCGCTGCCGCTGACCGGCACCGTCGGGCTGTCCTACCGCGGCTCCGCCGCGCCGCTCTGGACCGACGCCAGCTGGATGTTCACGGCCGAGGCGGTCGGCACGAACGACCGGAACCCCTATGCCGCCTTCGGGACGGAGTTCCGGCCCGTCGACGAATTCGGCATCCGCATCGGGTGGCGGCAGAACCAGGACACGGGCTTGGGGCTGGCCGCCGGCATCGGCTTCCGCTCGCTGGAAAAGGGCTTCACCAGCGACCGCTGGCCGGAGATCGGGCTCGATTACGCCTTCGTCGAATACGGGCGGCTGGAGCACACGCATCGGGTCTCGCTGACCCTGCGCTTCGGCACGCCGAAAGCCGAGCGCCGGGAAGGGGTGGACCGTAGGGCCCCTAAGTTCCACCATTTGATCAGGTATTAGGAGGAGTCATGCGGCGAATATTCCTGGTTCTCGCGTTCCTGGCGGCCTTCCCGGCCGCCCTGCTGGCGCAGGGGTTCAAGCCCATGGCCACCGCTCCCGTGGATTCCGTCCCCGCCGGCATGAACTACCAGGGGCGTCTGGAAAAGGACGGCTTCCCCGTCACCGGCAGCAAGGTGATGATCTTCCGCCTCTACGACGCGGAAACCGGCGGCAACAAGACCTACGACAGCGGCAACCTCAGCGTCAGCGTGGTGCAGGGTCTGTTCGCCGTCTCGCTCGACATCCCGTTCACCGCCCTGACCGGCACCTCCCAGAAGTACATCGAGATCGACGTGGAGGGCATCACGCTGTCCCCCCGAGACCCCATCCGGAGCGTGCCCTACGCCAAGGTGGCGGAGACGGTGGAAGGCACGATCGAGGTCTCCAATTCCGGGTTGACGTTCACGACCCCCATAGGCGACGCGCTGGCCATCTCCTCGGTCTCGGGGCGGGTGGGCATCGGCACGAACGCGCCGGTGGCGCGCCTGACGGTGTCGAGCGGGACGGGCGAGACGGGGAACATCCTGGTGGTCTCCACGGGAGGCGTGACCCTGGCCGCCATCGACGGCAACGGCCGCGTCAGCGCGAACTCCTATGTCGGCGACGGCACGACATTGACGGGCATCGTGCGCAAGGCGGGCGACGGGATGACGGGGCCGCTGACCGTGAACGCCTCCTCTTTGACCGTGCACGGCGCCGCCGACTTCGGCTCGATCGGCACCAAGAGCGGCTTCTCGACGGCCGGGGTGCTGACCATGGCTTCCGGAGCCAACATCGTGCTCTCCGGGGTCGGGCGCATCACCGGCCTGCCCAGCCCGGCCAGCACCAGCGAGGCGGCGACCAAGCAGTATGTGGACACGGTGGTGGTGTCGTCCACCGGCTGGACGGCGACCCCCGGAGTGGTGCGCCTGACCACCATCGGGGACAGCACCGGGCTGGGGACGAACACGCCCCAGACCAAGCTGGACGTGGTCGGTTCGGCGGCGTTCGGCTCCGGGGGGACGCGCAGCACCTTCTCGGCCACCGGCGTGCTGACCTTGGTGGCGCCGTTGGCCGCCGCGCAGGGCGGCACGGGGAACGCCAACGGCACGGCGGCGGCCCTGACCGCCAACGGCGGGAACTGCGCCACCGGCGACGCGCCGCTGGGCGTGGACGCCGCCGGGGCGGTGGAGAGCTGCTTCGACGTCGGGACGCAGGTGGAGTTGGACGCGCACACTAATGCGACCACCGCACACAGCGCCACCAGCGCCAATACGGCCTCGCGTATCGTCATGCGCGACGCCTCCGGGAACTTCTCCGCCAACAACATCAACGCGAACGTGACCGGGACCATCACCGGCAACGCCGCCACAGCCACCGAGCTCCTCAATAACGGCGCGAACTGCGCGGCGGGCACGGTCCCACTCGGGGTCGATACCTTCGGCGCTGCTGAAAGCTGCCTCGACGTGGGGACCCAAACGGAGGTGGACGCCCATACCACCGCCACCAGCGTCCACAGCGCGACGAACCTTAATACGGCTTCGCGCATCGTGATGCGGGACGCCTCGGGCAACTTCTCCGCCGGGACCATCACGGCAAACCTGACTGGGAACGCCAGCGGCACGGCGGGAGCTCTGGCGGCCAACGGGGCCAACTGCGGGGCCGGGAACGCCCCTTTGGGAGTGGACACCGCGGGGGCGGTGGAGAGCTGCTTCGATGTCGGGACTCAGGCGGAACTCGACGCTCACACCACGGCCACTAGCGTCCACAGCGCGACGAACCTTAATACGGCTTCGCGCATCGTGATGCGGGACGCCTCGGGCAACTTCTCAGCGGGAACCATCACGGCGAACCTGACCGGGAACGCCAGCGGCACGGCGGGAGCTCTGGCGGCCAACGGAGCCAACTGCGGCGCCGGGAACGCCCCCCTGGGCGTGGACACCGCGGGAGCTGTCGAGAGCTGCTATGACGTGGCGACCCAGGCGGAGCTGGACACGCATGAAGCTCTGACCGGCACGAGTGCCCACTCGGCCGCCACGGCCAATACGGCCAACGCCATCGTGGCGCGAAACGCCAGCGGCAACTTCTCCGCCGGCATCGTTACCGTCACGGGGGTGTCCATCGGGAGCAACGGGAAGATCCTCACGACCGGGACCGCGCCGACCCTCACGGCTTGCGGGACGGGAGCCGCGCTGAGCGCCGGGTCATCCGACGTGGCGGGGCGCATCACCATCGGGGCGACTCCGCCGGTCCTGAGCTGCATCCTCACCTTCAATACGGCATTCGTCAGCATCCCGACCTGCGTCGCGTCGGTCAGCAATGCCCGTTCGGTCGTCAGCGCGACGGCGTTGACCACCCTCACGGTCGATTCCGGAGCCTACGCCACTGGCGACACCATCGATTACATCTGCATCGGCCACTGAGCTCCGGCCCCGCCATGCACATCGTCCTGGTCGAGCCCGAAATCCATTGGAACACGGGCAACATCGGGCGCACCTGCGTAGGCACGGGCACCACCCTCCACCTGGTAGGCCCCCTGGGCTTCTCCCTGGACGAGAAGGAAGTCCGCCGCGCCGGCCTGGATTACTGGCCCAAAGTCGACCTACGGCTCTATAAAGGATGGGGGGAGTTCGAAACCGCCCTGCCCGCCGGGGCGGACCTGCTGTACTTCTCCAGCGAGGCCGACAAAGAGTTTTGGGACGCGCCGTTCTCGGAAGGGAGCTATCTGGTCTTCGGCCGGGAATCAACGGGACTGCCGGCGGGATTGAGGGAGGCCAACCGCACCCGCCTCTACCGCATCCCCCAGAACGGAGAAATCAGGTCCCTGAATCTATCGACGGCGGCGGGAATCGTCCTGTACGAAGGGCTGCGTCGCTTGCGTCCCGCCTAGAGCAGGTCTCCACCCCAAAGCCGTTCAAGGAACACCTGCCACGGCAGGATCTCCACCCCGCCCACCCTCCGCGGCTGCCGTTCCAGGCTGACGACCAGCTTCCGGCGGACCGGCCCGTCTTCCAGCAATGCCGAGAATGGACGCAGGTCGACGTCATGGACCCGCGGCGAACCCTTGACCTCCAACGCC
The DNA here is from genome assembly GCA_016218495.1 of Elusimicrobiota bacterium. Classification (GTDB taxonomy): domain Bacteria; phylum Elusimicrobiota; class Elusimicrobia; order UBA1565; family UBA1565; genus SCTT01. Next base: position 54,270 of record JACRDU010000120.1, on the reverse strand, counting down.
ACGTCCTTGTCGCCGAGCAGGAAGTCCATCTCGACCCCGCCGGCAGAGCGCCAGAAGGAGATGGGCATATCGGGTTCGCGGTAGCTCTGGAAGGCCTTCAGTTCCATCAGGATGAAGTGTTCGAAGGATTTCCCGAACTCCGAGCTTCCCAGCCTCGGTTGGCGTTTGGCAAGGAAATTCGCCACTCCGACGTCGAAGAGGTAGAACTTCTCGGCCAAAATCATGCGCCGGGAGCGGGACTTGCGCCAAGGCGGGACCCGGGAACCCAGATGGGTCTCTTCGAGGATGTCGAAGTAGGTGCGCACGACCTTCGGGGAGACCCCGGTCTCGCGGGCGACGTTCGTGTAGTTCAGGAGCTCGCTGGAGGTAAGAGCTGCGACCCTCAAGAACTCCGAGAAGGCGGGGATGTCCCGCACCAGAGCCTCTGCGGCGATTTCCTCTTTGAGGTAATCGGCCACATAGGCCCGAAGGTCTTCCAGGGGCGAGGGGGAGAGGAAGTGCGGCGGCAGCATCCCGGTCGTCATGGCGGCCTCGAGTTCGAACCCCGAGACTTCGAGGGCGGAGAGGGGGAGCATCGTCCTGCGCCAGGCGCGCCCCCCCAGGAGGTTCGCGTGTCCGCGTCGGAGTTTCCGAGCGCTGGACCCAGTCAGGAGGAAGGACAGGCCCCGGTTCTCGATGAGCCAATGCACCTCATCGAGCAGGGCCGGGACCTTCTGTACCTCGTCTATGACGATTAGCCCCTTATGGCTTTCGTAGCGCTCGCGCAGCAGCGCCGGCCTCGCCGCAAATTCGGCGAAGAGGTCGGTCTTCAGGAGGTCGATGACGGTCTCGGCTCCGAGGATTTCCCGGACCCAGAAGGTCTTGCCGACCTTGCGGGGCCCCCATAGGAACGCGGATTTCCCGGGGGGGAGCCTGATGTCCAGGAAGCGTCTGACAATCTTCCCCATAAGGGAAGTTTATCATGATAAACTTCCCTCCGCAAGACCTTTTACGGCCGGCTTAGCGGGTCCTTCGACGGGGTGAGCGAAGGAATCTTCGGCCTGTCGCCCATCAGTTCCGGCATGTCCCAGATGAGGTCCGCCCGGGTCGAGCCCGGGAACTGGATGTACTGGGTGTCCATCCGAATGGCGTCCTCGGGGCAGGCCTCCACGCAGTAGCCGCAGAACACGCACATCCCCAGGTCGATCTTGAAGGTCTTGGCCCGCTTCTCGATCATCACGTCCGGGCTCTCTTCGGCCTTGATGTAGATGCACTTGGCCGGGCAGACCGTCTCGCAGAGCATGCAGGCCACGCAGCGCGGCGTCCCGTCCTCGCGCTTGAGCAGGCGGTGGCGGGTGCGCGAACGGTGCGCCGTCACCTGGGGGTCTTCGGGGTACTGCGTCGTCACCGAGGCGGCGGCGGCGTCCTGGCCCAACGCCTTCATGCAATGGCGCCACAGGTTGACGAAGAAGTGGCGCGAGGTGATGAGGAGCCCCTTCCAGACCTCGATGAGGTAGACCTGCTCCTGGAAGCGCATCTCGGGCCGGACGACCGTCTTGACGCGGTGCTTGTCGAGGACAGGGTTCATGAGAGCAGGGCCGCCGCCCAGACGGTGACGAGCAGGTTCGCCAGGGCCAGGGGCAGGATGTTCTTCCAGCCCAGGTCCAACAATTGGTCGAAGCGGAAGCGCGGCAGGGTCCAGCGCACCTGCATCAGGACCCAGAGCACCGTCATCACCTTGAGGATGAAGGCCCCCACGCCCAGCAGGGCCGCGACGAGCGAGGGCAGGCCCAGGGCCGAGAGGCCGGGGACGTGCCAGCCGCCAAGGAACAAGGTCGTCGCCATGCCGGCCAGCACGATGGATTCGATGAAATCGGTGGTGAGGAACATGCCGAACTTCATGCCGGAATACTCCACGAAATAGCCGACGATCTCGGCTTCGCCTTCCGGGAGGTCGAAGGGCGCGCGTTTGGTCTCGGCCGCGCCGGCCGTCATGAAGAGGATGAAGGCCAACGGCTGCAGGAAGATTCCCCACATCGGGATCCCGTGCCAGGTCCGGGCCTGCCAGCGGGCGATTTCGGAGAGGTCGAGGGTCCCGTAGATGTAGAGGGGGGCGGCCAGGATGGCCAGCATGGCCACCTCGTAGGAGATCATCTGGGCGGCGCCGCGCAGCCCGCCCAGGAGGCCGTAGTTGGAGCCCGAGGACCGGCCGGCCATCACCACCCCGTGCACCCCGATGGACAGGAGGGCCAGGACGAAGACGACGCCGTATTCGAGGGGGAGCGGCGTCAGGCTCCAGGAGCGGCCGAGGAACTCCACGGAGTCTCCGAAAGGCAGCGCGGCCAGGCACAGGGCGGCGCAGCCCATGCTCACGATGGGGGCCAAGGAATGCCAGGGGCGCAGCCCGGCGGGCGGGGCGAAATCCTCCTTGGTCAGCATCTTGATGGCGTCGGAGAAGATGTGGAACAGGCCCAGGGCCCGGAAGCCGAAGATCTCGGCCCGGTTGGCGCCGATGCGGTCCTGCAGCAAGGCGCTCTGCTTGCGCTCGACCCAGCTCAGGAAGGCCGCCACGCCCAGGCCGAAGTTGACCGCGGCGAAGATGAGGGCGCCGGACCAGAGCCAGCCCTGCCAGGCGGGAGGGGTGACGCAGCAGCTCACCGGACTGCCTCCTCGGCGGCAACCAGCGGCGCGCCCTCGGCCGGCAGGTCGAAGGAGAGCCCGTGGAAGGCCGGCTCGGCCGCCGACATGGCTTTGAAGACGGAGCCGGCGCATTGGTGGGGGAAGTCGCCGCCCATTGCGCGCAGCACGGCCCCGAACCAGGCCCAATCGGGCTGGGATTCACCCAGCGACTCAACGGCGCGGTTCGCGCGCTGGAGCCTTCCCTGGAAGTTGGCGTAGGTGGCCTTCTCCTCGACGGTGTGCGAGGCCGCCAGCACCCAGCGGGCCTCGGAGGTGAAGCGCACGGCGTTGGGGCCCTGCCAGACCGTGAAGGGGAGCCCCTTGAACGCGGCGGGCGCCTCGCGGTCGACGACCCAGGCGCCCCAGAGGGGGGCCTTGAGCCGATCGAGGGAGCGGGAAACGTCGAATCCCAGCGCGGTCGCGCCATAGAGGTTCGGGACCTTCTCCGCGCGGCGCAGAATGTCGTCTTGCTCCCCCAGCTGTTCAGGAGCCGGGGCCAGGACGATGTTGGAGGCGGGGACTCCTAAACGGGAAATGAGCTGCTTGGCCGCGAAGAGGTCTTCACAAGAGAGGGTCCCGCTCAGGATGAAGGCGAAGCCGTCGGCGCCGCGTTCCGAGATGTGCCGCCCGAGCTCGCTTCCGAGGCGCGCGGCCGCGTCGGCCGGGGCGACCTGCACGGCATGCCCGTCGGCGCCGAGCGTGGAGGACGCCTTGAGCCGGGTCGGGGAGTCGGCCGATTTGTACGAATAGCGCCCCTCGTCGCAAATCCACCAGCGGTTGACCTCGGTGTTGTAGCGCGGCTTGTAGCGGGCCACCCGGCGGCCGTCGGTGTGCCAGGGGCGGCGGGTGTTGGTGTGGACCTCGATGGAGCAGACCCGCGCGCAGCCGGTGCAGAGCGACGGGGTCTTGTCCAGGTACCAGGCCCGCACGGAGAAGCGGAAGTCCTTGTCGGTCAGGGCGCCGACGGGGCAGATGTCGACCACGTTCCCGGAATAGGGGTTGTCGAGGCGCATCCCGGGGTAGACGTCGAGGACGGAGCGGTCTCCCCGTCCGAAGACGCCCAGCTCGTGGGTCTTGGAGACCTCGTCGGTGAAGCGCACGCAGCGGGTGCACTGGATGCAGCGCTCCTGGTCGAGCATGACGGCCCGGCCGATGTCCTTGCGCTTCTGCTTGTGGCGCTTGTCCTCGCGCACGCTGGACTTGTAGAGGCCGTAGCCCTGGTAGTAGTCCTGGAGGTGGCATTCCCCGGCCTGGTCGCAGACCGGGCAGTCGAGCGGGTGGTTCGCCAGATGGAACTCGAGCGACGCGGCCTGGGCGCGGCGGGCGACGGGGGAATCGGTGCGGACCTTCATGCCCTCCCGGACGGCGGTGCGGCAGGACATCTGGGGCTTCGGCGCGCCCTCCACCTCGCAGACGCAGAGGCGGCAGACGCCGGGATTCCCGAGGCCCGGGTGATAGCAGTAATGCGGGACCTCGATGCCGACGTCCTTGGCGGCCTCGATGACGAGCTGGCCTTCCGGCGCTTCGATCTCCCGGCCGTCGAGGTTGAACTTGACGAGCTTAGCCACGGGGCTTCTCCAGCCTGCGTTCGAAGTCCGCGCGGAACTTCTTGACCATGGCCACCGCCACCATGCCTACGGTGTCGCCCAGGGCGCAGATGACTTTCCCGGTGACGTTCTCCCCGAGGCGCACGAGGTTATCCGGGTCCGAAGCGACCACGGCCCCGCCCTTGATGCGCTCGAGGATGCGGGTGGCCCAGCCGGAACCTTCGCGGCACGGGGTGCACTGCCCGCAGGATTCAACCCAAAGGAAGCGTTCGATGATGTGCAGGACATCCACCATGTCGACGCTGTCGTCGAGGAAGATGACGCCGCCGGCCCCGAGGAAGGAGCCCTTCCCGCGCAGGCTGTCGAAGTCCATCTTGAGGCCCTTGGCCTCCTCCGCCGTGAGCACCGGGGTCGAGGTCCCGCCGGGGATGACGGCCTTGAGCGTGCGGCCGCCCTTCATCCCGCCGGCCGCGGCCAGCAGGTCTTCGATCGGGGTTCCCAGGGGGAATTCGTAGACGCCGGGGCGCTCGACGTGCCCGCTGACGGAGAAGCAGCGCGTGCCGCCGCTCTTGGGGACGCCGGCCGCAGCGAAAGCGTCGCCGCCGACCCCCAGGACCTGGGCCACCATCATCAGGGTCTCGACGTTGTTCACCACGGTGGGCCAGCCCATCAGCCCCGAGCCGGTGGGGAAGGGCGGGGGCTGGCGCGGCCAGGCCTTCTTGCCCTCCATCGTCTCGAGCAGCGCCGTGTCGCAGCCGGAGATATAGGCGTTGGCGCCCTGCATCACCAGGACGTCCTTGTCGAGCAGGCCCGCCGCCTTGGCCTCGGCGACGGCCGCCTCCAGGATGCGCTTCTGGCGCGCGTACTCGCCGCGCAGGAAGATGTAGACGTAGTCCGCGTCGACGGCCCGGGCGGTGATCTGCAGGCCCTCGATGAGGGCGTGGGGATTGCGCTCCATCAGCACCCGGTCCTTGAAGCAGCCCGGCTCGGACTCGTCGGCGTTGGCGACGACGACATGGGGGCAGTCGCGCTTGGACTTGGGCGGCACGGTCTCCCATTTCATCCCGACCGGGAAGCCGGCCCCGCCCAGGCCGCGCAGGTTGGATTTCTTGACCTCGGCGGTGATGTCGGCCGGGCTCATCGCCCGGGCCTTCTGCCAGGCGTTGTAGCCGCCGAAGCGGCGGAAAACCGGCAAGGTGTGCAGAGCGGGCTCGGCGAAGTCCTTGGTCAGCCAGGCCTTCGGGTACGCCGGGGCGGCGGGCGCCGCGCTGGCGGGGGCGACGGGCGCCTTGCCCGAGCGGCAGGAGCCCAGGGCCGCGTCCAGGGCGGCCGGGGTCGCCGTGCCCAGGAGCTCATCGTTGACGGCGAAGGCGGGAGCCTGGTCGCAGGCGCCCAGGCACTCGGAGGCCTCCCAGGAGAAGAGGCCGTCGGCGGTGGCTTTCCCTTCCGGGACGCCCAGGGCCTCTTCGAGGCGCTTGATGACCGAGGGCGCGCCGCCGAGGTGGCAGGAGAGGTTCCGGCAGACGGCGACCCGGAATTTCCCCGACTTCTCGTGCGAGAAGAAGGGGTAGAAGGTGACGATCTCACGGACCCGGTGGTGGGTGACGGCGAAGAGCTTGGCCGCGTGGTCCATGTCGGCGAGGGTGACCTCCCCGTGCCAGTCCTGGATCTCTCGCAGGGCTTCTATGAGGCCCATCACGGGCTCCGGGTAGCGGCGCGTCCAGGATTCGAGCCGTGCGGCCTGCTCGGGGGTGAAGGGGCCGGCGGTCTTCAGGGCGACGGCGGGCTGGGTCATCGGTCGAGTTCCCCCGCGATCATGTTGATGGAGCCGAAGGTGGCGATGATGTCGGCGACCAGGGCGCCCTTGAGGAGCTCGTGAAGGCCGGCCATGTTGAAGAAGCAGGGCGGGCGCACGCGGACCCGCCAGGCGCGGTCGCGGCCGTCCGAGACGACGTGGAAGCCCAGTTCGCCGTTGCCGCCCTCCACGGCCTGGTAGGCCTCGCCCGCCGGGGGGGTGATGCCGCGGCCCCACATGATGATCTCGAAGTGGCGCATCAGCCCTTCGATGGAGCCGTAGGTCTCTTCCTTGGGCGGCAGGGTGGCGTCCGGGACGGGGGCCATCACCGAATCGCGGCCGCAGCGCGCGCCGCCCTCGAGGGTGGGGTCCACGTCGGCCTTGGCCTTGAGCAGGTCGGCGGTCATCCCGCGCTTGCCCAGGTCCGACATCTTGGACCCCGGCAGGGCCTGGTCCGGGGACTGGATGGGCCCGGCGGGGATCTGCGCGAAGCATTGCTCCACGATGCGCATCGACTGGTCGATCTCGGCCAGGCGTACGAGGTAGCGGTCGTAGTTGTCTCCGGTCTCGCCGACGGGGACTTCGAAGTCGAGCCGGTCGTAGACCAGGTAGGGCTGGGCGCGCCGGACATCGTAGGGGACGCCGGCGGAGCGCAGCATGGGCCCGGTGATGCCGTACGCCAGGGCCTTCTCCTTGGAGAGGACCCCGGTGCCGCGCGTGCGGTCCACGAAGATGCGGTTCTTGGTCAGGAGGCCGTCGGCGTCCTTGACGGTGGAACGGACCTTCTCGAAGGCCTTGCGGACCATGTCAGGCCAATCGGCGGGCATGTCGCCCTTGACCCCGCCGACGCGGGTATAGCTCGTGGTCACGCGCGCGCCGGTCAGCCTGTCGACGCAGCGGTAGAGCTCTTCGCGCGCCTGCAGGAGGTATAGGAACGCGGTGAAGGAGCCGAGCTCCATGGCGTTGGCTCCGACGCAGGTCAGATGGTCCGTGATGCGCGAGACCTCCGACGAGATGACGCGCAGGTACTGTGCCCGTTCGGGGATGGCGATCCCCGCCAGCTTCTCGACGGCCATGCAGTAGCCGGAGTTGTTGATGAGGGGGGAGACGTAGTTGAGCCGGTCCGTCCAGGGCACGACGTTGTTCCAAGGGTCGTTCTCGGCGTGCTTCTCGAAGGCGCGGTGCAGGTAGCCGATCTCGGCCTCGGCGTCAAGGACGTGCTCCCCCTCGAGCATGAGGAGGAGCCGGATGACCCCGTGCATGGCGGGGTGGGCCGGGCCCATGTTCAGCATGTAGGAGCGGGATTCGTGCGCCTTCATTCCACGATCCTCGGGCGGAGGTCGGCCTCGGTCAGGCGCTCGCGGGGCGGCCCGTCCGGAGGGCCGATGAGCGGCTGGCGCTTCTTGATGGGGTAGTCCTTGCGCAGCGGGTGGCCGACGAATTCCGGGTACATCAGGATGCGCGTGATGTCGGGCCGGTCGGAGAAGCTCACGCCGAACATGTCCCAGACCTCGCGCTCCAGCCAGTCCGCGCAGGGAAAGAGGTCCCCGGCCGAGACCGGGCCGGCGTCCCCGTCCACCCAGGCGTCGAGCGCCAGGCGGGCGTTCAGCAGCCCGGTCGCCGGGTCGAGGGCGCTCAGGCGGTAGACCAGCTTGAAGCGCGCCCCCGCGGGCGCCGGAGAGGGAGCGCCGGTCTCCTTGCCGAAGCCTTGTAAATCGACGCAGGTCAGGTCGGCGAGCATGTTGAAGCCGTGCCGGGACTTCAGGCGCTCGAGGGCGCCGTGGGCCTGCGCGGCCGGGACCGTCCAGACCGTGTCGAAGCCCGTGCCGCGGGCCGCGAGGGGCGCGCCGCAGAAAGCGTCGAGGTCCGCCTTGACGGAGGAGAGCTCGAGGCTCATGCCCGCCGCCCTTGGGCCTGGATCTTCTTCTGCAGCAGCATCAGGCCCTCGAGCACCGTCTCCGGGCGCGGCGGGCAGCCGGGGATGTAGAGGTCCACCGGGAGGATGGTATCGATGCCCTGCACGGTCGAATAGTTGTCGTAGAAGCCGCCGGTGCAGGTGCAGACCCCGAACGCCACGACCCACTTGGGGGCGGCCATCTGGTCGTAGATGCGGCGCAGCACGGGCGCGATCTTGTGGCTGATGGTCCCCACGACCATCAGCACGTCCGCCTGCCGGGGGGAGAAGCGCGGGAAGCCGGCGCCGAAGCGGTCGATGTCGTAGTGGGAGCAGGCGACGGACATGAACTCCATCCCGCAGCAGGCGGTGACGAACGGGTATTGGAAGATGGAATATTTCCTCGCCCAGCCGATGGCCGCGTCGAGCTGGCTGGTCATGATGCCGGGGGCGCTGAGGTCCTGTTCCATTCTTCCCTCAATCGCAGTTGAGCGCCCCGCGGCTCCAGACCAGGGCCAGGGTCAGCGCGATCAGCGATATGAAAATGGTGAAGGAGGCCAGCTCCAGCGGCCCGGCGTCGGGGCGCAGCAGCACGAAGGGGACCAGGAAGGCGAGGTCCACGTCGAAGACGACGAACAGCAGGGCGAAGCGGTGGTAGGTGGCCGTCATGCGTCCGAAGGCGGAGCGGATGGGGACCATCCCGGTCTCGAAGGGCAGGCCTTTGTCGCCGGCCACGCCGCGGCGGGGGCCGAGGACGTTGGAGGCGAAGGCCATCATGACGGCGACGGCGCCGCAGACGGCGAAGTTGATGAGGAGGGCGGCGATCACTTGAGCAGGCCCTCGAGGCCGGCCCGCAGGCCGGGCATGACTCCGGTGAGGAGGGAGAGGCCGGCGCAGACGATGACGGCGGCGCGCAGGCCCAGGCGCGGGCAGGCGCCCTCGCCGCGGGGTTCCGCCGGCGCCGCATCGAGGGTCATGGCCCGCACCAGGCCGACATAATAGCCCAGCCCGACGAGGCTGTTGAAGGCCACCGCGGCGGCCAGCAGCGGGGAGCCCGCCCGCCAGAGGTCCCAGAGCACGAAGAACTTGGCCGTGAAGCCCCCGGTCGGCGGGACGCCCCCCAGGGAGAGGAGCAGGACGACGAGGAGGACGGCGGCCAGAGGGGCCCTCTCCGCCAGCCCGGGGAGGTCCTCCCGGGTCCGCGCGCCGGAGGCTCTGAGGGCCAGGAAGGCTCCGGCGCTGGCGGCCAGATAGAGGCCCAGGTAGAGGTAGACCGTGGCCGCGGCATGGGGCGGTCCGCCGAGCCGGCGCCAGGCCCAGACCGCGGCGACGAGGTAGCCGGCGTGGGCCACCGACGACCAGGCCAGCAGGCGCTGCAGGTCCTTCTGGCGCAGGGCCATGATGTTCCCGAAGGTCATGGTCAGCACGGCCAAGGTCGGCAGGGCGAGGGTCTCCACGGCGCCGGCTCCGAGGGAGAGAACCCGCATCAGCATCAGGACGGCCGCGGCCTTCACGGCCGTGGCCATGAAGGCGGTCAGCTCGGTCTCCGCGGCCTCATAGGCGTCCGGCAGCCAGAACATGAACGGGAACGCCCCGAGCTTGAAGAGCGCCGCCGCGGCCATGAGGGCGACCCCCAGGGCCGCCGCCGGCGAGGCCTCCGGCGAGCGCGCGATCGTCATCGACCCGGTGCCGGCATAGTAGGCGGCGAGCCCGAACAGGAAGAAGCCGGCCGCCAGCGCGCCGGTGAAGAAGTATTTGAGGGCCGCCTCCAGCGAGCGCTTGTCCGGCCGCAGCCCATGGATGAGCAGGTAGACCGGGAGGCTCATCATCTCCAGGCCGAGGAAGAGCATGAAGAGGTTCCGCGCGCCGGCCAGCAGCGACATCCCGCACAGGGAGCCCGACAGCAGGGCGGCGGCGCGCCAGGTCAGGGCGCCGCGGGCCGCGATGAACAGGAGGGCCGCCGCGCCGAAGAGCAGCTGCCAGAGCCGGGCCGCGGGGTCGAGGTCGAGGAGAGGCCCCTGCGCCGAGGAGGCGGCGGCGGCCGCCCAGGCCGCCGCGAGGCAGCCGGCGGCGGACACGGCGGCGGGCAGGACGGAGGGGCCCTTGGCGCGGCGGCAGACGGCGGCGGCCGCGCACAGCGCGGTCAAGGCCGCCGCATGGGAGAGCGCCGGCAGCGCCGGCTGGAGTTCGGAGAGGGGGGTCATGTCATCTTTGGGCGAGGCTCTGGACCGCCGGGGCCACGAGGTCGAGGAGGGGCTTCGGGAACAGGCCGAGGCCGACGATGGGGACGGCCAGGGTCCAGAGGACGGCCTGCTCACGGAAGGTCAGGTCGCGCACCAAAGGCGAGCGCGATGCCGGCCCGGGCGGGGCCCAGAAGACGCGCTGGAAGGAGGGAAGCCCGTAGGCCGCGGCCAGGACGGCGCCCAAAGACGCCGCGGCGGCCAGCGGCGGCGAGGCGCGCAGCAGGCCGTAGAGGGAGAGGGCTTCGCCGACGAAGCCGTTGAGCCCGGGCAGGCCGATCGACGAGAGCATCACGAAGGCGAAGAAGAAGGCGAACCAGGGCGCGGACTGCGCCAAGCCCCCGAAGTCGTCGAGGCCGCGGGCGTGGGCCCTCTCATAGAGGAACCCGACCAGGAGGAACAGGCCGCCGGTGGACAGCCCGTGGTTGATCATCTGCAGGGCGGCTCCCGACAGGCCCTCCGGCGTCAAGGAGAAGATCCCGACGATGCAGAAGCCCATGTGGCTGACGCTGGTGAAGGCGATCAGGCGCTTGAGGTCCTTCTGGGCCATCGCGCACAGCGCGCCGTAGAGGATGCTGGCCACCCCCAGCCCCGCGGCCCAGGGCAGGGCGGCCGCCGACAGGGCGGGGAAGGCAGGGACCAGGATGCGCATGAGGCCGTAGACGCCCATCTTCAGCATCGCTCCGGCCAGCATGACGGAGCCGGCGGCGGGGGCCTCGGTATGGGCGTCGGGGAGCCAGTTGTGGAGCGGGAAGACGGGGACCTTCACGGCGAACCCCGCGGCGATGGCGAGGAAGACGTACGGCGCCCAGGGCCCGGAGGCGGTGGCGCGCGTCAGTTCGGGGATCTCCCAGGTCCAGGCCCCGGTCGCCTGATGATGGAGCGCGACCAGCCCGACCAGCCCGAGCAGCAGGGTCAGCCCGCCGACGAAGGTGTACAGGATGAACTTGAAGGCGGCGCGGCGCCTGTTGCCGGACCCCCAGAGGCCGATGATGAAGAACATCGGGATGAGCGCCGCGTCCCAGAAGACGTAGAACCAGAACAGGTTCTGCATGAGGAAGACGCCCATCAAGGCCGCCTCGAGCGCGAGGAAGGCCGCCCAATAGGCGTTGGGGCGCTCGTCGCTCCAGGTCGCGACGATGGAGACCAGGCTCAGGAAGGCGGTCAGCCAGCACAACGACAGCGATACCCCGTCGACGGCGAGGTGGTAGCGGAGCCCGTAGGCGCCCGGGGCGCCGGACTCATGCAGGCGCAGGAGGCCTTCCTCGGCGGAGAACGGCCCCCACAGCCAGATGGAATAGAGGAGGACGGCCGACGAGGCGGCCAGGGCCAGTAGGCGGGCGGCCCGGCGCGAGGGCGCGGCCCAGACCAGGGGCGCGGTCAGCATCGGGAGGGCCCAGAGCCCGGTCAGAAGCATAGGCTCACCAGGATCGCCAGCCCGGCCGCGCCGGCCGTCATCAGCAGGGCATAGTCGTTGAGGATGCCGCGCGCGCGGCGGCCGAGCACCTCGGACAGGGCCGGGAAGGCGGCCGCGGCGTCCTCGGTCCCCGGGTCCCAGATGCTCCCTTCGACGATGTCCCCGAGGAAGCGGGCGGCGCCGGCCACGGCCCCCGCGGCCCGGTCGCAGAAGGGCTGCCAGCCGAAGTCGGATTCGACGGCCTCGAGCAGGGCGGGATGCCGGGAGCGCCAGGCGGGCTCCCCGCCGGGAGCCAGGTCGGCCGCGGCCCAGGCCAGGCCGAAGCCGGCGGCCATCGACGCGATCGAGAGGGCCGTCACGGTGTGCGAGGCGTGATGGGGTTCGACCCCGAGCAGGCGGGCCAGCGGCGCGGCCAGGAACCCGGCCAGGGCCCCGCCCAGAGAGAGCAGCAGGACGGGGACCCACATGACGGGGGGGGCTTCGTGCGCATGGGCCGCGTGGCCCTTCTGCCAGGAGCGCCGTCCCAGGAAGGTCAGGAAGAGCATCCGCCCGATGTAGAGGCTCGAGCCCAGCGCGGTGAGCAGGCCCAGAGCCGCCAAGGCGGGAGTCCCGAAAGCCCCGGCCAGGACGAATTCCTTGGACCAGAAGCCGCCGAAGGGCGGGACCCCGGCCAAGGAGACGGCGCCCAACGTGAACGCCGCGAAGGTCATCGGCATGGAGGCCCGGAGGCCGCCGGCGTCGTCGACGGTGGCGGTCGGCGCCCCGCCCAGGGAGTCGTGGAGGCCGTGGATGACGTTGCCGGCGCAGAGGAAGAGCGCGGCTTTGAAGAAGCCGTGGACGATGAGGTGGAAGACGGCGGGGAAGACCCCCCCCCCCCCCCGCCCCAAGGTCATCAGGCCGAGATGGCTGACGGTGGAATAAGCCAGGATGCGCTTGATGTCCTTGCGGAAGAACGCGCCGACGGCCCCCCAGACGGCGGTGAAAGCCCCGACCAGGGCGATGAACGGCAGGAGGCCGGGGGCCCGCTCGAGCAGGGGATAGGAGCGCGCGAGCAGGAAGACCCCCGCGGTGACCATCGTCGCGGCGTGCATCAGCGCCGAGACCGGGGTGGGGCCCTCCATGGCGTCGGGCAGCCAGACATAGAGGGGGAACTGCGCCGACTTGGCGCAGGCGCCCCAGAACAGGAGGAAGCCGACGATGAAGGCCTTCTGGGAGGAAAGCAAGGAGGGGTTCGAGAAGAGGTCGGCGAAGGCCACCGTCCCGGTCCAGCGGAAGAGCAGCAGGATGGCGAGCAGGAACCCGACGTCGCCGACCCGGTTCGTGAGGAAGGCCTTCCATGCGGCGGCCCGCGCGGTCGGCTTGTGCTGCCAGAAGCCGATCAGCAGGAACGAGGCCAGGCCGACGCCTTCCCAGAAGAGGTAGAGCTGCAGGTAGTTGTCCGAGGTGAGCAGGCCGACCATCGCGAAGAAGAAGAGGTGGAAATAGAGGAAGAAGCGCGAGAAGGCCGCATCGTGCCGCATGTAGCCGACGGCGTATATGTGGATGAGGAAGCCGACGACGGCGACCATGGAGAGCACGGACACCGACAGGGGGTCGAGGAGCAGGCCGAAATGCACCTGCACTCCGGCCGCGGAGATCCAAGTGAAGAGGCGCCCGGACCAGGAAGCGCCGCCGAGCGCGCCCCCGAGCAGGGCCAGCGAGGCCGCGGCGACGGCCGCGCAGGAGGCCAGGATGGGGAGATGGGTCGTCCTCGGCCGCACCCGGTGCGTGACGAAGAATCCGAAGGCCAGCGCGGCCAGCGGAGCGGCGAGGAGGACCAGGGCCGCGGCGGGGAGCGGGCTCATCCGGAGAGCTCCCGGAGGTGAGAGCTTTCGGGCGCTTCGTTCTCGTCGTTGCGCATCGAGAGGATCAGGGCGAAGCCTACGACGACCTCGGCCGCGGCCGCGGCCAGGGCCAAAAGGGCGACGGCCAGGCCCTGCGGGTCGGCGCGGCGTACGGCATGGAACACGATGAGGATGTTCGCCGCGTTGACCATGAGCTCGATGCCCACGACCATCGCGACGAGCTGGCGGCGCAGCAGGAGGAAGGCCGTCCCGATGGAGAAGAGGGCCGACGCCGCGGCCCAGGCGACGAGCTCGGCGTTCACGCGTCCTCCCGGACGACGGCCAGGGAGGCGATGAGGACGAGCAGGCCGACGGCCTCGACGGCCAGGGCCCACGGCCCGAAGAGGAGCCCGGCCATCTCGCGCTGAAGGTGCGCGCCGGCCTGCGGGAGGGCGGCCTCCAGGCCGCCCATGCGGCCCGCCGACGCCAGCCCGGCGAAGACGGCCAGCGGGACCAGCCAGGCCGCCGGCTTGGGGAACGCCGACGCGGTCCAGCGCTGGGCGATGTTCGGGGGGGCCGAGAGTATGGCGATGACGATGAGGACCATGACGGCTCCGGCGTACACGAGCACTTGGATGAAGCCCATCAGGTCGGCGCCGACCAGGACGAAGAGGGCCGCCACTTCCAGCAGGACCCCCATCAGGCACATAGCGGAGCCGTATAAGGTCTTCTGTATCAGGGCCGCAGCCGCGAAGAGGACGGCAAGCCCTCCGCAGAGCGCGAACGCGGTCAGCATGACGTGGGGATTCTAATAAATCAGGTAGGCGTGGTAAACGAAAATCGCGTCAGGAGCAGACGCCTCTGGCGCAAGTGTTGCACCAGCCCGCGGCTTTCCCGGAGGGGTTCCTGCGCGAGAGCCGCAGCACGCTCCGGCATCCGGGACAATAGACCTCCAAGGTGCCCAACTCCACCTTGGGGAAATCCCGCTCGAAGCCGTCGCGGGCGGCGTGGCGCGGGGAGAGCCAGCGGCCGGGAAGCATGTCAGGCCACCGCCTTCTTCTCCCGGAGCAGCTTCTCGAGCTCGTAGGGCAGGGAGAAGTGGACGTCCTCCTCCACGGTCGGGTCCTCGACCACGCGCTTGACGCCCAGGCGGGTGCGGCAGAAGTCGATGACCTCCTGCACGAGGATCTCGGGCGCGGAGGCCGAGGCGGTGAGGCCCAGGGTCTTCACCCCGGCCAGCCATTCGGGGCGGATGTCGGAGGCGCGTTCGATCAGGTAGGCCCTGCGTCCGCGGGCCTCGGCGACCTCGCGCAGGCGCATGGAGTTGGAGCTGTTGGGAGAGCCCAGGACGAGCAGCAGGTCGACCTTGGGCGCCAGCGCCCGGACCGCGTTCTGGCGGTTCGTCGTGGCGTAGCAGATGTCGTCCTTCGGCGGACAGTGGAGCTTCGGGAAGCGCTGCTTGAGGACGGCCACGATCTCGTGGGCGTCGTCCAGGGAGAGCGTGGTCTGGGTCAGGTAGGCTACCTTCGCCGGGTCGGGGACCTGGACCGCCGCGGCTTCGAAGGGGGTCCCGACGACCTGGATGTGCTCGGGGGCCTCGCCCATCGTGCCGATGGTCTCGATATGGTCGTCGTGGCCGATGAGGATGATGGAGTAGCCCTCCTTGGCGTATTTGATCGCCTCGAGGTGGACCTTGGTGACCAAGGGGCAGGTGGCGTCGATCACCTTGAGCTTCCGGCGCCGGGCCTCCTCGACGACGGCCGGGCCGACGCCGTGGGCAGAGAAGATGAGCCAGGCGCCCTCGGGGACCTCGGAGAGGTTCTCCACGGTGACCGCGCCCTTCTCGCGCAGCTCGTCGACGACGTAGCGGTTGTGGATGATCTCGTGGTTGACGTAGACGGGCTTGCCGCAGACGGCGAGCGCCTTCTCGACCACGTCGATGGCGCGCACCACGCCGGCGCAGAAGCCGCGCAGCTTGGCGAGGACGAGGGTGTCGACGGCGGCGCCGGGGAGCAGGGGGCTTTCCATCTTAGGCCGCCGTGCCCGACGGGACCTTGGCCCCGAGCCAGTCCGCCGTGCGCCGCGCGATGCCCTGCGCGTCCAGGCCGAGCTGGGCGTAGAGCTGGTCCATCGTCCCATGGGGGACGAACTGGTCCGGGATGCCCAGGCGCAGCACCTGGGCCGGGCGCCGCGCGTCGGCCAGGGCCTCGAGCACCGCGGAGCCGAAGCCGCCCTGGATGACGTTGTCTTCGACGGTGACGAGGCGGTCGCTCTTCTCGAGCGCCTGCAGGAGCAGGTCGCGATCCATCGGCTTCACGAAGCGCATGTTGAGCACGCCGGCGGAGATGCCGGAGGCCTCGAGGAGCTTCGCCGCGGCCAGCGCGGGGGCGACGCGGTTGCCGATGGCGGCCAGGGTGACGTCGTGGCCGTCGCGCAGGCGCACGCCCTTGCCGACGGGAATGGTCTCCATCACGGCGTCCAGCTTCACCCCCGTGCCCTCGCCGCGGGGGTAGCGCAGCGAGACGGGGGCGTTCATGGCCAGCGCCGTCTTCAGCATGTGCTGGAGCTCGTTCTCGTCGGCCGGGGCCATGACCGTCATGTACGGAATCATGCGCAGGAAGGAGTAGTCGAAGACCCCGTGGTGGGTGGGACCGTCGGAGCCGACAAGCCCGCCCCGGTCGATGGCCAGCACGACGGGGAGCTTCTGCAGGCAGACATCGTGCTCGATCTGGTCGTAGGCGCGCTGCAGGAAGGACGAGTAGATGGCCACGACGGGCCGGTAGCCCTCGCAGGCCAACCCGCAGGCGAAGGTCACCGCGTGCGGCTCGGCCAGGCCGACGTCGAAGAAACGTTTGGGGAAGCGGTCCCGAAACAGGTCCGTGCCGGTACCCTCGGGCATCGCCGCGGAGATGGCCACGACGCGGGGGTCCTCCTCGGCGAGCTTGACCAGGGTCTTTCCGAAGACGGAGGTGTAGGAAGGCGCCGCCGGCTTGTCGCCCTTGAGCATCTTGGCCTGCTTTACGTCGAACTTCCCGGGGCCGTGCCAGGTGAGGGGGTCTTGCTCGGCGGCCTCGTAGCCCTTGCCCTTCTTGGTGACGCAGTGGACCAGGACGGGGCCCTGCAGGTTCTTGATGTGGCGGAAGACCTCCACGAGGTTGGGGAGGTCGTGGCCGTCCACCGGGCCGAAGTATTGGAAGCCCATCTCCTCGAACAGCATGCCCGGGAAGAGCAGGACGCGGGTGCGCTTGGCCACCCGGGTCAGGACGGCCCCCCAGAACTTGAAGCGGGCGAGGAACTTCTTCACCTCGGCCCCGGCGTCGCGGACGGCGCCGAGGGTCAACAGGCGGGTCAGGAACGTGCTCATCGCCCCGACCTTGTTGGAGATGAACATCTGGTTGTCGTTGAGGACGACGATGATGTCGGTCTGGAGCTGGCCGGCGTTGGTCAGGCCCTCGTAGGACTCCCCGCCGGTGATGCAGCCGTCCGATACGACGGCCACGACCTTGAATTTCTCCCGCTTGAAGTCCCGGGCCGCCGCCATCCCGGTGGCCGCGGAGATGGCCGTGGAGGCGTGCCCCGCGCCGAAGGCGTCGTACTCGGATTCGTCGCGCTTGAGGAAGCCCGAGATGCCGTCGAGCTGCCGGATGCGCTTGAGGGCCTCGCGGCGGCCGGTGAGGATCTTGTGCCCGTAGGTCTGGTGGCCGGTGTCCCAGACGATCTTGTCCTTCGGGGTGTCGAAGACGTAGTGGAGGGCCGTGGTGATCTCGGCGGCGCCCAGCGAGGAGCCCAGATGGCCTCCGATCTGCGACACGCACTCGAGGATCCAGGCGCGCAGCTCGGCGGCGACGGCGGGCAGGGATTGGGGCGGCAGGGCCCTCAGGTCCTTAGGGGATTCGATCTTGCTGAGGTATTCCATCTCGGCCGCTCTCCTGCGCTCGGGAACGGGGTTCCCCCGACGCAAAAAACATCCATGCATTATAGCAAATGCCTCCCGCGGGGAGGGCGCGCCCGGGTCTAGCGGTCGCGGGAGACGACGTCGTCGGCCAGGTCGTGGAGGACTGCGGCCCGCGCGCCGAAGGGGCGCAGGGCCTGATGGGCGTCCCGGACCAAAGATAGGGCCTTGTCCCGGGACGCCGCGACGCCGTAGAGGCGGGGGTAGGTCAGCTTGTCGTTGGCCAGGTCGGACCCGCTCTTGCCCAGCTTGGCCTTGTCGCCGACGCGGTCGAGCACGTCGTCGGCGATCTGGAAGGCCAGGCCGACGCAGCGGCCGTACTCGCGCAGCGCCGCGCGCCGGGAGGCGCCGGCGCGCCCTAGGACCGCTCCGGCTTCCAGGCTGGCGGTGATGAGGGCGGCCGTCTTGTGGATGTGGACGTAGTCGAGGCGGCGCCGGGCCAGCGTCCTGCCGCCGTTGGCGAGGCGGCGCAGGGCGGGGCCCTCGGCTTCCAGGTCGGCCATCTGGCCGCCGACCATCCCGCGCCAGCCGGAGCCCGCGGCGATGACGCGCACGAGCTCGGCGGCCGCGTCCCCCGGCAGGCGCAGCGCGGCGGCGTTGCCGGCCGCCGCCTCGAAGGCCAGGGTCAGCAGGGCGTCCCCGGCCAGGATGGCGGCGGCTTCTCCGAAGACCTTGTGGTTGGTGGGCTTGCCGCGCCGCAGGTCGTCGTCGTCCATGGACGGGAGGTCGTCGTGGATGAGCGAATAGGTGTGGATCATCTCCATGGCGCAGGCGGCGTCCAGGACCTTGCGGGCCGGGAGGCCGCAGCAGGCCGCGGCCTCGATGACCAGGGCGGGGCGCAGGCGCTTGCCCCCGGCCATCAGGGAGTAGAGCATGGACTTGCGCAGCGTCTCCGGGGCCGGGGCGAGGAAGGGGATAGCGGCGCGCCCGCCGCGCAGGATGATGGCGCGCAGCCGCGCCTCCACGAGCCGTCCGGCCGTGGAGAGGGAGCGCTCAAGCCGGGGAGGCATCCGCGGCGTCGTCACCCAGGTATTCTGCCAAGAATCGGCCCAGCGCGTCCATCGCCCGGCGCGCTCCCAGGCCGGCCGCCACGAGCGCGGGGACCTCCCCGGCGTGACGCCACAGGAAGCTCAGGATGTCCCGGAGGTCCTCCCCGTCGGGAGCCGAGGAGGGGGCGGTCTGCTCCAGCGCATCGAGGACGGCGCGGGCGGTCAGGAAGCCGGAGCCCCGCGTTTCGGCCCAGGAACGGATGGCGGCGCTCTCCATGTCGACGGCGGCCGCCCGGGTGCGCAGCCCCAGGGCGCGCTTGTCCGCCGGAGACAGGACGCGGTCGGCGTGGGCGAAGGAGCCGACGTGCAGGCGCACCCCGCCGCGCTCCGCGGCCCCCAGCGCGCGGCGCGCCAGGTCCAGCGGCGCTCCGTGCAGGTCCATCACGATGTCCCCGGTCCGCAGTCCGGGCTGCAGCGCCCCGCAGAGCCCCGTGGAAAGGACCAGGGCCGGCGTCGAGCCGTTCGCCAGGCCGTAGGCCCGTTCCAGGGCGGTCTTGGCGGCCGCCGCTCCGATGCCGGTCTCGAGCAGGGCCGCGCGGCGCACGCCCACCGTCCCGGTCCACAGCGCCGGCCGTTCGGCGAGCAGGCCCAGCGCGCGGGCGATGGGGCGCGCCTCCCAGGGGGTGGCCGCGCAGAGCAGGATGGCGGAGGGGTCAGGCACGGGCTTGCGGGCGCGGCGCGTAGCCGTGCTCCCAGAACCAGGCCGCGGCGTCGCGCAGGGCCGTGCGGGCCGGAGTCTGCGGCAGGCCCAGCTCGCGGACCGCCTTTTGGGCGGTGAAGAACATCTTGTGGCGCGCCATCCGGACGGCGTCGAGGGGGGCGACCGGCGTCCCGCCGAAGAGGGTGAGGCGCAGGGTGTCGGCGGCCCCCACGGCATAGGCCAGCGCGTAGGGCGTCTTGAAGCGCGGCGCGCGCAGGCCGGTCTCCTCGGCCAGGATGTCGAGCAGGCCCTTCAGCGTCAGGTTCTCCCCGCCCAGGATGTAGCGTTCTCCCACCCGTCCCTTCTGGGCGGCCAGCCAATGCCCCATGGCGACGTCCTGCACGTGGACGACGTTGAGCCCCGTATCCACATAGGACGGGAGGCGGCGCAGCAGGAAGTCGAGGATGATCTTCCCGGTGGGCGTGGGCTTGACGTCCCAAGGGCCGACCGGGGCGGCCGGGTTGACGACCACCACGGGCAGGCCCGCGCCGGCCAGGCGCAGGGCGGCCTGTTCCGAGAGCCACTTGGAGCGCTTGTAGACCCCGATGATGCCGTCGGGGCCGTCGTAGCGGGAGTCCTCGCCGGCGGGGGTGCCGTCCTTGATGAGCTTCACCGCCGCCACGCTGGAGCAGTGGACGATGCGTTCCGCGCCGGCCTTGCCCGCCGCCGTCAGGACGTTGACGGTCCCATCGACGTTGGCCCGCATCATCGCGGCGGGGTCGGGGACCCAGATGCGGTAGTCGGCCGCGAGATGGAACACCCAGCGGGCCCCCCGGCAGCCGGACTCGAGCGAGGCCGGGTCCAGGAGGTCGCCCTCGTGCAGGTCGACCGCCAGGCCCGCCAGGGCCCGGCGGTCGGAGCCGCGCCGGGCCAGGGCCCGGACGCGCAGGCCCTTTTGCAGCAGCAGGCGGGCCAGGTTGGCCCCGACGAACCCGGTGGCGCCGGTCAGGAAGGCGAGGTCCGGCCCGCCAGGCCCTTCCGGCCCGCGGGGCGCCGCTCGTCTCAGGGAGCGGGCGGGAGACCGGGAACTCGGGCGGGACGGGGGAGCTCTTGATCCTGCCCGCGCGCCGGGCCTTCACCGACCCGGTCACCTCCATCACGTCGAGGACCATGCGGAGGAACTTGAAAGGCCCGGAGAAGGCGTCGTCGACGGAGGAGGGCTCGTAGCCGGAGTGGACCATGCAGTTGGCGCACTTGGGGTTCTCCGACGAGTGGCCGTAGGATTCCCACTCCGTGGATTCGACGAGCTCCTTGTAGGTGGCGGCGTAGCCGCCCTCCGCCATCAGGTAGCAGGGGCGCTGCCAGCCGAAAGGGTTCCGCAGGGGGATGCCCCAGGGGGTGCACTCGTAATCGCGCTTGCCTTCGAGGAAGTCGAGGTAGAAGGTGCTGTGGTTGAAGTCCCAGCCCATCTTCCGCCAATCCTTGAGCGCCTCCTTGAACCAGGCCTTGGTCTGGGCGCGCTTCAGGAAGACCTCCTGCTGGGGCGCCTTCTCATAGGCATAGCCCGGGGAGATCATCATCCCGTCGACGCCCATGTCCATGCTCTGGTCGAAGAAGCGCCGGAACTCGGCGGCGTCCTCGCCTTGGAAGATGGTGGTGTTGGTCATCACGTTGAAGCCGAGGGCTTTGGCCTTCCGGATCGCCGCCGTGGCGGCCTGCCAGACGCCGTCGCGGCAGACCATCCGGTCATGGGTCTTCTCGAGGCCGTCGAGGTGGATGGACCAGATGAGCTGGCTCGAGGGCTTGAAGCGGTGCAGGTTCTTCTCGAGCAGGATGGCGTTCGAGCATAGGTAGACGAATTTGCCGCGCGCCACCAGGCCTGCGACGATCTTGTCGATCTCGGGATGGGCCAGGGGCTCCCCGCCGGCCACGGTCACGATCGGCGCCCCGCATTCCTCGGCCGCATCCCAGCATTCCTGGGGCGTCATGCGCTTGCGCAGGACGTCCGGGGGGTACTGGATCTTGCCGCAGCCCGCGCATTCGAGGTTGCAGGCGAAGAGCGGCTCGAGCATCATCACCAGCGGGTAGCGGCGGTCGCCCGAGAGCTTCTTGCCCAGGATGTACTTGAACATCGTCATCTGCATGCGGAACGGGACGGGCATGGTGTCTCCTAGACGGCCGCCTGGGCGGCTTCGCTGAATCGGCGCAGTTCCGACCGGTATTTCCCGAGCGCGAGGAGGGGGAAGGAATCCCGGTACAGGGTGTACTCGAGGTAGAACACCTTGGGGAATCCCGTGCCCGTGAACCCCGCCTCGTCCCAGGCGCCGTCGGAGCGCTGGGTGGAGAGCAGGTGCGCCGCCCCCCTCTCGACGGCGGGGTCGGCCGCGCGGCCGGCCGAGATGAGGCCCATGACCGCCCAGGCCGTCTGGGACGGGGTGGCGGGGCCGCGCCCCTTGAGGGACGGGTCGTTATAGGTCGTGCAGGTCTCTCCCCAGCCGCCGTCGGGGAGCTGCACGGAGGCCAGCCAGTTGGCGGCCTTCTGGATCCAAGGCTCGGACATGTCCGCCCCGATGGCCTTGAGGCCCATCAGGACCTGCCAGGTCCCGTAGATGTAGTTGACGCCCCAGCGCCCGTACCAGGACCCGTCGGGCTCCTGTTCGCTCTTGAGGAACTCCACGGCCGATTGGACGGCGCCGTAGGAGGAGTCGTAGCCGATGTAGCCCAGCAGCTCGAGCACGCGCCCGGTGACGTCGGCCGTCGGGGGGTCGATCATCGCGTTGTGGTCGGCGAAGGGGATCTTGGTGAGGATGACCTTGGTGTTGTCCTTGTCGAAGGCCGCCCAGCCCCCGGAAGCGGACTGCATCGAGAGCAGCCAGTGCAGCCCGCGCAGGCAGGCCTGCTCGCGCTGGAGGGCGGGGCGGTCCTCCAGCTCGACGTGCCGCAGCGCCAGCATGACCATCGCGGTGTCGTCGATGTCGGGGTAGAAGTCGTTGTGGAACTCGAAGGCCCAGCCGCCGGCGGGGCCCACGGTGTTCGTGCAGCGCCAGTCGCCCGTGCGGCGGATCGCCTTGGACAGGAGCCACTCGGTGGCCCGGACGAGGGCGGGATGGCGGCGGTCGAGGCCGGATTCCGCCAGGCCGATGACCGCGATGGCGGTGTCCCAGACCGGGGAATGGCAG
Source organism: Elusimicrobiota bacterium (assembly GCA_016218495.1). Lineage (GTDB taxonomy): Bacteria > Elusimicrobiota > Elusimicrobia > UBA1565 > UBA1565 > SCTT01. The sequence continues at coordinate 32,076 of JACRDU010000120.1, read as the reverse complement.
GGCTCCATCTCGAGGCGGCCGTCCCGGGCCAGCTCGAGGGCCTCGAACTCCGCGATCTGCGCGCGCAGGCGCGGGTCGTTGTCGGAATAGCCCAGGCTCTTCATCGCGAACACGGTGTTCACGATGCCGGGGTAGATGGCGCCCAGGCCGTCGGAGTCCTCGAGCCGCTCGAGGATCCACTCCTCGCAGAGCTTGAGGGCCCAGACGCGCACCCAGTGGGGTCCGCGGCCTTCCGCCCCTTTGAGGGCCTTGTCGCAGAGCAGGAAGAAGTCGGTCCAAGAGAGGAAGGAGTGCGGGGGCATCACATCGGAGAGCGGCACGCTGCGGCGCTCGTCCGGGAACAGCTCGTCGAGGCGGGCGTGGGCGGGACAGGCGAGCGGGGGCCGCTCCGACCAGATCAGGGCCAGCGGGATGACGATGGCCCGCGTCCACGAGGACATCTGGTAGATGTTGAAATAGAACCAGGAGGGGAACAGCATGATCTCCGGCGGGATGGAGGGGACGCCCTTCCAGTCGTAGAGGCCCCACATGGCCATGTAGAACTTGGAGTACGTGTTGACCTTATGGATCCCGCCCAGGGCCTTGATGCGCTCCCGGGCCTTGGCGAGCGCGGGATGGTCGGGCTTGTGGCCGGCGAACTTCAGCGCCCAGTAGGCCTTCACCGTCGCGGAGATCTCGGCGGGGCCGTCGCGGTAGATGGGCCAGCCTCCGTCCGGGAGCTGTTCCTGCAGGACCGTGGCGGCGAGCCGGGCGACCTTGGGGTCGTCTCCCCGCCCCAGGAAGTTCCAGAACATGATCGCGTCCGATTCCAGCGTGGTGTCGGCCGCCAATTCGCCGCACCAATAGCCCTGGCCCTCGTCCTGCTTGGCGAGCAGGGCTTCCTGGGCCTTGGATATGCCTTCGCGCAGCGCTTCGGGGAGGGGGGAGGGACCCGGGTCGGCCGCCGCCGGCCTCAGGCGCTGGGCCCACTGGTCCGGCTTGCGGAAGCGGGGTTGGCCGAACGGTGCGAGCCACTCGGTGACCAGGCGCTTGACCATGAAGGGGTATTATACCGCAGAAGGCCCGGAATCGGCTACCAGTATCGCCTTGCCCCGAGGAAACGCTTCAGCCAATAGGGCTCCCGGAGCGAGGCCGTGGAGACCGCGGAGCCGGATTTCGGCGCGTGGATGAAGCGGTCGCTTCCTATATAGACGCCGACATGGGAGGGGCCGCGCCGCTCGGTCGTGAAGAACACCAGGTCCCCGGGCAGCAGCATCGGGCGCTTGATCTGCCGCCCCGCCTCGAACTGCGTCGCGGACGTGGGGGGGATCTCGATGCCGGCCTGACGGTGGGACCACCAGGCCAGGCCCGAGCAGTCGAACCCGGAATCCGGGGCCCGCCCGCCGGTATGATAAGGGCGGCCCAGGCTGCGCCGGGCCCATTCGGCCACCGCGCCGCCGCGACCGCTCTTGGCGGCGCGGGGCGCCGACGAACAGCCGGCCCAGCAGAGCAGCGCGAGCGCGAGGGCCAGCCGTCTCACGCGTCGGGCAGCTTCTCCAGCGCCTCGGCGAAATCCGCCACGGTCCTGAAGCGGTGCTGGGGTTCCGGGGACAGGCATTTCGAGATGAGGGGGTCGAGGGCCTTCGGCAGGCCCGGGGCGATCCCGGACGGGGGCTTGCAGGCGCGCTCCCGCTTCTGCGCCAGGAAGTTGGGCCCCTCGAAGGGGAGGGCGCCGGTCGTCATCTCGTAGAGCAGCACCCCCAGGGCGAAGACGTCGGATTCCTTGAAGGCGGACCCCAGCTCCTGCTCCGGCGCCAGGTAGGCGGGGTTCCCTATCGGGTCCGTCCAGGAGAGCTTCGCCGCGATCTTGCGCGCCTCGATCCCGATGCCGAAGTCGGCGACCTTGGCGAGGCCGTCGCGCGTGACGGTCAGGCATTGCGGGGAGAGGTCGCCGTGGATGACCTTGGCCTGGTGCGCGTGTTCGACGGCCTTGGCGGCCTGCAGCAGCACGCGCTTGACGCTGGGCAGGTTGATGCGCCGGCCCGGCTCGAGGAAGTCGCCGACCACCTTCCCCTCGACCCGCTCGGTGACGATGTGCACCCTGTCGTCCTCGACGAACACGGCGAGGACCTCGGAGATGTTCGGATGCTTCAGGGCGGAGACGTGCCGGGCCCGCTCGAGGAAGCGGTCGAGGTCCTTTTCGTTGCGGTGGAGCTCGTCGCGGATGCGCCGGATGGTGACCGCGCGGCGCCCTTGGACCTCCTCGCCCTCGAAGACCGTCCCGAGCGGGTTGGGGAACGGGGCGGAGAGGACCCGCCAGGACCCGCCGATGACGGCGCCCGGGGTCGGGTCGACGCGCCGGGGCGCCGGGGTCGACCCCGGCCCCCTGAGGGTCGGCAGGGGCGTCCTCATGCCCAGGGCCGGCTGCGTGCCGGCGCGAAGCGCCGGGGCGGGCGTGACCGTGACGGGCACCGCGGTCAGGGTCTCCAGGCGGCGCGCCCGCGCGCGCCGGGCCAGCCAGACCACGAAGCCCAGGAAGAGGACGCTGCCGCCCGCGGCGGCCGCGAGGAACTGCTTCTCGCGGATGCCCGCCTCCCGGGCGGACTTCGCCTGGTCGAAGGCGGAGAGGTCCGCGCGCAGGGCCTCGTCGATCTCGTCACGGAAGCGCGAGACGTCCTTCGGGTAGTTGTCGTAGTCCATGACCTTGCGCAGGCTGTCTTGGACGTCCGCCGACGCCCCCCCCGCGATGGCGGAGATGATGGCGGCGCCCTGCCGGAACTGGAACTCCTTGCGCAGGGTCTTGAACTCGTCGATCTGGTCCCGGATGAGCTCGCGCTTCTCCTCGAGCGCGTGGACGACCGGGAGCCGCTCCTTGCCCAGGGCCTCGAGGTCGCCGTCGGCGTAGCGGCCGCGCAGCTTCACGACCTCGGCGATCAGGGGGCGCGCCTCGGCCACCAGCGCATCGACCCGGGCCATGACCTCCTGGAGCCGCCTGTCCTCCTCGAGCGTCTCGGGAGGCTTCGGCGCCGCCGGCTTGGCCTGCTGCTTGGACGCGGCCCGGCGCGGGGGCGCGGCGGCCGATGCCGGCACCAGCAGCAGAGCGAGGACGCAGAGGGCCGGTCCAGCCATGTGCAGCTAATATATCAGGAGAGGGGGCCGGAGGCCAGGGGTAATGTGAAGGCGAAGGTCGAGCCCCGGCCGAGCTCCGAGGTCACGCCCAGGGCGCCGCCGTGCGCCTTGACGATCTCCTGGGAGATTTTCAGGCCCAAGCCGAAGCCCGCCCGCCGCATCGTCTGGGCGTTCTGCGCCTGGAAGAACCGTTCGAAGATGCGCGGCAGGTCTTCCTTGGAGATGCCGATGCCGGTGTCGCGCACGCTGATCTGGACCTGGGCCGGGCCGCGTTCGACCAGCAAGGTGACCGTCCCGCCCTCCGGAGTGTATTGGATAGCGTTGGTGCAGAGGTTCTGGATCACCTGCCCGATGCGCAGCGGGTCGCCGCTCAGGGGGGGGAGCTCGCCGGGGGCCGAGACGTGGAGCGTGATGCGCCGCTTGCCGGCGGCGACCAGCACGCGCGACTGCACCTCGGCGACGACCCGCGCGAGGTCCATCTGCTCCATGTTGACCCGCAGCTTCCCGGACTCGATGGCGGCGAAGTCGACGAGGTCCGAGATCAGCCCGTTGAGGGTCTTGGCGGCCGACTCGATGGAGCCCAGGGGCTTGGCCAGGACCGGGTCCTTCGACTTCAGGCTCATCAGCTGGGCGTAGCCGAGGATGGCCCCCAGCGGGTTCTTCACGTCGTGGGCGACCATGGCGAAGAACTTCTTCTGGAAACCCGTCAGCGCCTCCAGGTCGGCGTTCGTCTTCTTCAAGGCCTCGAGCAGGCGTTCGTTCTCCCGGCGCAGGTGCCGGCGTTCCAGCGCGCGGCTGATGGAGAACGCGAGCTGCGACGGCTCGACCGGGGCGAGGAGGCAGTCGTCGATCCCGGAGGCGGCCACCGCGGTGATGGTGCCCAGGGCGTTGGGCGCCGCCCCCCGCTTCAGGCTCAGGATGAGCCGGAGGTCGGCGTCGGCCTCGCGCAGGCTCACCGCCGCCCGGGACGCCGCCTCGGCCTCGTCGGTGGACGCCGACACGACGGCGACGTGGCAGGGGTCTTCCTTGGCCCGGGCTACGGCGCTCGCGATGGTCGGGCAGGCGGCCACCTCGTAGCCCTCCTCCAGCAGGGCGCCGGCCAGGCGGCCGAGCTCGGCCCGGTCCGGCTCGAGCAGGAGGATGCGCCCCAGCGAGAGCGGGTCGGCGGACCTGCGCCCCATCAGCAGGTCCGCGGCGGCGGCCAGCAGGTGCCGGGGCAGCGGCGCGGGCCGTCGGCGGCGCAGGGCGTCCTCGGCGGCGTGCAGCGGGGCGCGCGAGTCGGCCACGAGCACGCGTATGTCGGGACGCTCGGCTTGGAAGCGCTCCGCGAAGGCCTCAGCCTCCACCAGGTCGGGGCGGCACGGCGCCAGCGCGGCGGCGGGCGCTTCGAAGCTCGCGGCCAGCCCGGCGGCGTCCTCGGGCGTGGCCGCCTCGAAGACGGCGAACCCCGCGGCTTCGAGGCGCGGGCCGAGGAGCCCCGTCTCCCAGAGCGACGGCTCGACGAGGACGGCCAAGGCGGTCTGGCCGGAATCGAGGAGGTCTTCGAGGAAGCCAGCTTCGGGCGGCCACAGCATGCGGACCGGGGCCGAGCGGGCGGCGACGGCGGAGGTCTCGGGCAGCTCCAGCATCAAGAGCGGCGGGGCGTCGGGCGCGCAGTGCAGCTCGAGCAGCTTCCTCCTCTCGCGGTCGCGCAGCGCGAGCTGGTCGGCCGCCACGCCCACCGCCCGGTCGTCGCCGCTCCCCCAGGCCGCGGGCAGCTGGCTGGCGGAGGCGAGGGTCTCCACGCAGAGGCTGCGGTCTGCGCAGGCCTTCGCGAAGTTCTCCGCGAAGACCTTGTCGGCCGTCACCAGCAGGAGGCGGGCTCCCATCGCCGGAAATGATAGCTTTACGGGGATGTTGCCCGCTCATCCTTTTGAACGGCTGGCGCGGCCGGCCCTCGGCAGGCTCGCCGCCTCTTCGTCGGCCGCGGCGCTGGCCCTGGGTTCCGGCCTCCTTTATATGGGGCGCCCCCTGAGCGTCCCCGAGGTCCCCTACGGCCTGGCCAGCTTCGAATTGGCGGGAGGGGAGGCGGCCATGGCCGCCCTGCTCGCCCGCTGGGGACCGGACGGGGCGGCGCGGGCCGCCGCGATGACCTGGTTGGATTTTCCGTTCCTCGTCGCGTACGGCCTGAGCCTGGGCTCGCTGTCCTTGCTCCTGGGAGGTGCGCGGCGATTCCCCGCCCCGGCCCGGGCCGCGGCTTGGGCGGCCGCGCTGGCCGCCGTCTGCGATGTCGCAGAGAACATCCTGAGCCTGCTGATCCTCTCCGCCCGCCTGCGCGCGGCCGGGCCGATGGCCGTGCTGGCCGCGGTGAAGTTCCTGCTGGCGGCGGCGAGCCTGGCCTGGGTCGCTGCCGCCCCCTTCATCCCGGGGGCCCGGGATTGATAGACTCCCTGCCCTGATGACGAGCCTGCTGCCCTTGCTCCTGGCCTTGGCGCCCGCCTCCGGCGCGGCGTCGACCGCGCCCGTGCGCGGGGTCCATCTCACGGCCTGGGTGGCCGGTTCGGGCAAGGACAGGCGGCTGTTCCTGGACAAGGCCGCGGGGACGGTGGTCAACGCCGTCATCGTCCCGGTCAAGGAGTACGACGGCAAGGTCTACATCCCCGGCGTGGCGTCCGCGGCCGAACTCGGGACGGTCCGCATCGCCATTCCCGACCCGCGGGCCCTGGTGGCCGACATCAAGGCCCGCGGCATGCGTGCCATCGCGCGCGTCGTCGTCTTCAAGGACGACACCCTGGCCCGGCGCCGCCCCGAGTGGGCGGTGACGGACGTGGACGGCGGGGTCTGGAAGAACAAGAAGGGTGTGGCCTGGGTCGACCCGTATCGGCGCGAGGTCTGGGACTACAACCTGGACGTGGCCCTCGCCGCCGCGCAGGCGGGCTTCGACGAGGTCCAGTTCGACTACATCCGCTTCCCGTCCGACGGGGACACGCGCCGCTGCCGTTATTCCCATGTCTCGCATTCGAGCGCCACCGCCGTGGCCGCGCTCGAGGAGTTCATGGCGCTGGCGCGCCGGAGGCTCGATGAGGCCGGCGTGGGCATGTCGGCGGCGGTCTTCGGCCTCACCACGACGGCGCATGACGACATGGGCATCGGGCAGGCCCTCGGGCGCATGGCCCGCAGCGTCGACGCGCTCAGCCCGATGATGTACCCGTCGCATTATGCGCGGGGGGAATACGGCCTCTCCGACCCCAACAGGGAACCCTACCGCATCATCTCCTGGGGCCTCCGGGACGCCAAGCGCAAGCTCGGCGGCACGGCGAAGCTGAGGCCTTACCTGCAGGATTTCTCCCTGGGGCACCGCTACGGGGTCCCCGAGGTGCGCGCCGAGCTCCGGGCCGCGTCCCATCAGGGCGTGGAGAGCTGGATCCTGTGGAATCCCCAGAACCGCTACACGTGGGCCGCCCTCTCCCCGCTGTCCGCGGGGGAGGCCGGGCCGAAGCCGGGGGAGGACGAGCCTCCCGCGCGGGTGCAGAAGCCGGCCGCCAGGGACAATCCCAGGCCCGCCCCCGAAACCTCGACGGGCACGGCGCCGTCCCCGCTCCCGGAGCCGGCCGTCCCGCCGTCCGAACCAGTTTCCGTACAGCCGGACCAGGAGGAACTATGAAGCACTTCGTCGCAGTCATGCTGGCGGCGCTCACGGCGGCACCCGCCGGGGCGGCCGGCCTGCCGGGCCTCAATGCCGGGGTCTTCCAATCGTTCGGCACCGACAAATACCGCGGGACCGACGTCTATGCCGCGGCCAGCCTGGGGGATTTCTCTGCGGCGCCCGAGTACCGGCGCTTCGAGGAGACGGGCCTGAACGGCCCTCGCCACGCCGCGTCGCTGCGCCTGGGCTGGGACGGGCGCTGGATCGGCACCGGCCTGAGCGGCGGCTTCGTGCCGCGCAAGGCCGGCACGAGCGCGGCCTTCGCCGGCGCGGACATCGCCTTCACGCTCTCTCCGATGGGCGAGGGCAAGATTCGCCGGATCGGGGGCCCCTCCCGCGGCGGCGCCCCGGTGGGCAAGGGCCTGGCCCGCGTCGACTTCGGCGGCGGGGCGTTGGTCACGCAGCACAAGCAGGCCGCGACGGCGGCGAGCGCGCAAGGGAAGCTCACCCAGACGGAGCTCAACGCCTTCGTCGGAGCCTCGTTCCTGGGCGTGCTGGCCTCGGCCCGGGCGGCGAAGTTCAATTACAACGCCGACCTCAAGAGCGCTGCCCTGGTCGTGCCTAGCGCGGTGTGGACGCCGGTGGCCGGGCACCTCCGCTACGCCAACGGCTATGCCGACGCTTCGCTGAACCTGGGCGTGGAGCTGCCGTTCTTCCCGATGGTGACGCCCTTCGTGGGGGCCACCTACACGAAGTATAAGGAGCTGTCCGCGGCCGCGGGAGGCCGCCCCGGCGACACCAAGGCCTACACGGCCGGCCTGCGCGTCGGCCTGGAGATGCTGGCCGTGGAAGCGCAGTTCCAGCATGTGAACCAGGCCGGCCCGGCGAAAGAACGCAACTACGCGGGCATCGGGGCCTCGCTCAGGCTCTAGGACGGCATCTAAATTGATTCTGGGCTCCTGATGCCCAGTTCGACGCGCTCCCCGGGGTTCCGGGGCCTGCTCTGGACGCAGGCCCTGGGCACCTTCGCCGACAACGCCTTCAAGACGTACGTGGCGCTGTGGGCGGTGGGGAGGTTCGGGGCAGGGGACGCCGGCCGCCTCATCGCGGCGGCCGGCGCCCTCTTCGTCCTGCCCTTCGTGGTCCTGTCGCCGCTGGGCGGGGCCTGGGCCGACCGGCTCCCCAAGCGCCGGCTGCTCTTCAGGCTCAAGGCCGCCGAGCTCGCCCTGTTCCTGCTCGCCCTGCCCGTCCTGGCCGCGGGGAGCGTCCCCGGGCTGATGCTGGTGCTGGCGCTGCTGGGCGCGCAGGCCGCGCTGTTCGGCCCGGCCAAGCTCGCCGTGCTGCCGGAGCTGGTCGAAGACGAGGACCTTTCCTACGCGAACGGCCTGGTCCAGACCACCTCCTTCATGGGCATCGTGCTCGGCACGCTGTCGGCAGGCTTCCTGGCGCAATCGGCCCCGCCGGCCGCGGCGGGCGCCTTCTTCTGCGCGGCGTCCGCCGCCGGACTGCTCTGCGTCCGGCGCCTCCCCGAGCTGCCCGCCGTCGGCGCCGGCACCATGGACGGCGGCCTCCTGAGGCGGGCCGCGGCCGACATGGCGGCCCTGCGCGGGGAGCCGGGCATCCTGGAGGCCACCGTCGGAGCGGCTTACTTCTGGTTCCTGGCGGCGGCGCTGCAGATGAACCTGCTGGTCTACGGACGCTCGGCGCTGGGCTTGGGCGAGGCCGCCTTGGGCATGCTGCAGGCGGCGATGGCGGTGGGCATCGGGCTGGGCAGCTTCCTCGCCGGACGCCTATCGCGCGAGCGCGTCGAGCTGGGGCTGGTCCCGGTGGGGGCGGCCGGCCTGGTGGCGGCCTCGGCCGCGCTGGCGTTCACGGCCCCGTCCGTCGGAGCCACCGCCGCCGGCCTGCTCCTGCTCGGCCTCTTCGCGGGGTTCTACGCGGTGCCGCTGCAGGCCTTCATCCAGCAGCGCGCGCCCTCCGAACGCCGCGGGCGCCTCATCGCGGCGGGGAACACGCTGGCCTTCTCCGGCGTCCTCGCCGCCTCGGGCTTCCTCTGGGCGATGGAGGGCGTCTTCCGCCTCTCGGCCGCGCAGGTCTTCCTGGTGGCTTCGGCCATGACGGCCGTCGTCGCGGCCTTCATCGCCTGGCGGCTCCCCGACTTCCTGCTGCGGCTCTCGCTCTATCCGCTGGCCAACCTCTTCTACCGCATCGAGGTGGAGGGCGCGCGCAACGTCCCGGCGCGCGGCGGGGCGCTGCTCGTCGCCAACCATGTCTCCTTCCTCGACGCCATCTTCATCGCCTCGGCCTGCCGGCGCATCCCGCGCTTCGTGATGTACCGGGGCTACTACGAGCACCCGGTGCTGCACCCGTTCGTCAAGGCCATGGGCTGCGTCCCCATCGCCGACGCCGACGGCCCGCGCCAGATCGTCCACTCGCTCAAGGCGGCGCGGGACGCCGTGGCCTCCGGGGAGGTGGTCTGCATCTTCGCCGAGGGGGAGATCACCCGCCACGGCCAGATGCTGCGCTTCAAGAAGGGCTTCGAGCACATCGTGAAGGGGCTGGACGCCCCCGTCGTCCCGGTGCACCTGGACCGGGTCTGGGGCTCGGTCTTCAGCTTCGCCGGCGGCAAGTTCTTCTTCAAGCTGCCGCGCAAGCTCCCCTATCCGGTCACCGTCAGCTTCGGGGCGCCTCTGCCCTCCGTCTCCTCCGCCGCCGCGGTGCGCGCCGCGGTGCTGGAGCTGGGCTCCCAGGCCTTCGCGCGCCGGCTCGAGGAGACCCCGGCCCTGGGCGTGTCCTTCGCGCGCGCCGCCCGCCGACGCTGGCGCCGTCCCGCGCTGGCCGACTCGATGGGCAAGGACCTCTCCTTCCTCAAGGCGCTGGTCGCGGCGCTGGCCGTCGGCGAAGCGGTGCGCGGGCGCTGGCCCGGAGCGGGGCCGGTGGCCATCCTCCTGCCGCCCAGCGTGGGCGGGGCGCTGGCGAACCTGGGCGTGCTGCTCGAGGGCCGCGCCACGGTCAACCTGAACTACACGGCCGCGCGCGACACCGCCCTCGACTGCGCCCGGCGCGCGCGTTCGGCGGGGGTGCTGACCTCGAGGCGCTTCCTCGAGAAGCTGGGCTGGGAGGCCTCGCCGGAGATGGTCTTCATCGAGGACCTGCTGCAGGGCGCCCCGAGGCTGACGCCGGCCCTCCGGGCCGCCGCGGTGATGCTCCTGCCGCGATGCGTGGCGGAGCCCCTGGCCTTGTCCAGGGCGCGCCGTCCTTTGAGCGACACGGCCACCGTCATTTTCACCAGCGGCTCCACGGGCGTGCCGAAGGGCGTGGTCCTCACCCACCGGAACATCCAGGCCAACATCGAGGCCCTGGGCCAGGTCTACCAGGCCGTGCCCGACGACGTCCTGCTGGGCGTGCTGCCCTTCTTCCACTCCTTCGGCCACACCGGGGCGCTGTGGCTGCCGATGACCGCCGGCTTCGCCGCCGTCTACCATCCCAATCCGCTGGACGCGAAGACCGTGGGCCAGCTGGCCAGGGACCACCGGGCGACCTTCCTGCTCGGCACGCCGTCCTTCCTCATCTCCTACATGCGCCGGGTGGAGCCGGAGATGTTCAAGTCCCTGCGCTATGTGGTGGTGGGAGCCGAGAAGCTGCGCGAGGACGTGGCGCGCGCCTTCAAGGAGAAGTACGGGCTCTTCCCTCTGGAAGGCTACGGCTCCACCGAGCTCTCGCCTGTGGCGTCCATCAACGTCCCCGATGTGCGCTTGGGCTCGGTGCGCCAGACCGGGACCAAGCTCGGGACCATCGGCCATCCCCTGCCGGGCGTGCTGATGAAGGTCGTCGACCCGGATTCGGGGGCGGAGCTCCCGAACGGGACGGCCGGCCTCCTCCTCGTGAAGGGGCCGAACGTGATGCAGGGCTATCTGGACGACGCCAAGAAGACGGCGGAGGTGATGCGCGACGGCTACTACATCACCGGCGACATCGCCTCCTTCGACGACGACGGCTTCCTCACCATCACCGACCGCCTGAGCCGCTTCTCGAAGATCGCCGGCGAGATGGTGCCCCACATCAAGGTGGAGGAGTCGCTCCACAAAGCCGTGGGGACGCTGGAGCAGACCTTCGTGGTGGCGGCCGTGGCGGATGAGAAGAGGGGGGAGCGCCTGGTGGTCCTGATGAAGGGCGCCCAAGACGTGGATGGGATACTGGTGAAGCTCAAGGCGGAAGGCCTGCCGAACCTGTGGCTGCCGGGCAAGGAGTCATTCCACTCCGTCGAGTCCTTCCCGCTGTTGGGCTCGGGGAAGCTGGACATGGCCGCGCTTAAGGCCAAGGCGAAGGAGCTGGAGGCGCCGTGAGCGGCTTCATCGACGTGCACTGCCATCTGGCGGCCCTGCCCACCAAGGCGAACGGCTGCCGGATCTCGAGGAAGATGCTGAACTCCCCGGCGGCGCGCATGGTGGCGGCCCTGCAGGGGCTGCCGCTGGACCGCCCGGAAGAGGCCAACGCCAAGTACCTGGCGACCCTCGTCAAGGAGGTGGAGGGTTCGCGGAAGCTGGCCAAGGCCGTAGTCCTGGCCATGGACGGGGTGTACGACGCCTCGGGCCGCCTCGACGAGGCCCATACGGAGTTCGTCATCTCGAACGACTATGCGGCGCAGGCCTGCAAGGCCTCCCCCAAGCTGCTGCTGGGGGCCTCGGTGAACCCGATGCGGCGCGACGCCCTCGACGAGCTGGACCGGGCGGCGGGGTTGGGAGCCGTGCTGAACAAGGTCCTGCCCAACGCCATGGTGTTCGACCCGGCGGACAAGGCGCTGTCCCCGGTCTGGAAGAAGATGGCGTCCCTGGGGCTGCCGCTCTTGTCGCACATCGGCTTCGAGTTCACCCTCATCGGGCACGACCAGAGCGTGGGCTTCCCGCAGCGGCTGATTCCCGCGCTGGAGGCGGGGGTGAAGGTCATCGCGGCCCACGGCTGCTCGAACGGGATTTTCTTCCAAGAGCCGCACCTGGCCACCATGGACGCCATGATGGCCAAGTATCCGAACTTCTTCGTGGACCTGTCGGCGTTGACGCTACCCAACCGGGTGGGGGCGCTGCTGCGCCTGACCTCGCGCCCGGAGCTCAGGGGACGGTTCCTGTTCGGGACCGACTATCCCCTGCCCTGCATGTCCTATCCGGCCCTGATGGGGGGGCTGGGCGCCTTCTGGGGGGCGTTCACGGCCGGCAACAAGTTCGACCGCCAGGCCGCCGTGCTCGAGGCGCTGGGCGTCTCCCCTTCGGCCGACCCCGCCAAAGTCCTCCGCCTCGAATAATTGGTAGAATCCCCATTCCTATGGGGAACGAGACCATCGAAGCGCTGGACGACGTCGAGACGCGGGAGTGGCTGGAGTCCATCAAGGACATCCTGGAGCGCAAGGGCCACGCCACCGTCATCGACCTGCTCAAACGCCTGGAGACCTTCGTCCACGGCCAGGGCGTGCGCATCCCCTTCACCGCCCGAACCCCCTACATCAACACCGTCCCCGCCGACCAGGAGCCCGCCTACCCGGGCGACGACGAGCTCGAGCAGCGCATCAAGAGCCTCATCCGCTGGAACGCCATGGCCATGGTCGTGAGGGCCAACCGGACCAGCGAGGGCATCGGCGGCCACATCTCCACCTTCGCCTCGGCGGCCACCCTCTACGAGGTCGGCTTCAACCACTTCTTCAGGGGGAAGGGGCCCGCCTCGGAGGGCGACCTCATCTACATCCAGGGGCACTGCGCCCCCGGCATCTACGCCCGCGCCTACCTGGAAGGGCGCCTGCCGCTGGAACGCCTGGAGAACTTCCGGCGCGAGCTCAAGGCGGGGGGGGGCCTCTCCTCCTATCCGCATCCCTGGCTGATGCCCGACTTCTGGCAGTTCCCCACGGTGTCGATGGGCCTGAGCCCGCTCATGGCCATCTACCAGGCCCGCTTCAACCGCTACCTCGAGGATCGCGGGCTGAAGGCGCCTTCCGACGCCAAGGTCTGGGCCTTCCTGGGAGACGGGGAGACCGACGAGCCGGAGTCGCTGGGCTCGCTGTCCCTGGCCGGGCGCGAGAAGCTCGACAACCTCATCTTCGTCGTCAACTGCAACCTGCAGCGCCTCGATGGACCGGTGCGCGGCAACGGCCAGATCATCCAGGAGCTGGAGGCGCTCTTCCGGGGCGCGGGCTGGAACGTCATCAAGGTCATCTGGGGCTCGGACTGGGACGCCCTGCTCAAAGCCGACACCGACGGCGCGCTGATCCGGCGCATGAACGAGCTCGTCGACGGGGAGCTGCAGAAGTACATCGTCGAGTCCGGCGCCTACATCCGCAAGCACTTCTTCGGGAAGGACCCGCGCCTGCTCAGGCTCGTCGAGCACCTCTCCGACGAGGAGGTCCGCAAGCTGACCCGCGGCGGCCACGACGTGCAGAAGGTCTACACCGCCTACAAGGCCGCCACCGAGCACAAGGGCCAGCCCACCGTCGTCCTCATCAACACCATCAAGGGCTACGGCCTCGGCGAGGCCGGCGAGGGCCGCAACATCACCCACCAGCAGAAGAAGCTCAACGAGGACGAGCTCCGGGAGTTCCGCTCGCGCTTCGGCATCCCCATCTCCGACGAGCAGGTGGCGAACGCCCCGTTCTACCGCCCCAAGGACGACAGCCCCGAGCTGCGCTACCTGCGCGCGCGCCGGCTGGCGCTGGGCGGGCCCCTGCCGGCCCGCAAGCCGTCGGCGCCGCCCCTCGCGCCGGTCCCCGCCGCGCTGTTCACGGAGTTCGACAAGGGGACCGAAGGACGCGCCGTCTCGACCACGATGGTGTTCGTGCGCCTGCTGACCAAGCTGCTCAAGGACCCGAGCGTGGGCCGCCTCGTGGTCCCGGTCGTCCCGGACGAGGCGCGCACCTTCGGCATGGAGGCGCTGTTCAGGCAGTGCGGCATCTACTCCCATGTCGGCCAGCTCTATGAGCCGGTGGACTCCGACCAGCTCATCTATTACAAGGAGGTGCAGGACGGCCAGATCCTCGAGGAAGGCATCACCGAGGCCGGCTCGATGTCCTCCTTCATCGCCGCGGGGACGGCCTACGCCACCCACGGCATCAACACCATCCCGTTCTTCATCTACTACTCCATGTTCGGGCTGCAGCGCGTCGGCGACCTGGTCTGGGCCGCCGGGGACATCCGCTGCAAGGGCTTCCTCGTCGGAGGCACCTCCGGACGGACCACCTTGGCCGGGGAAGGCCTGCAGCACCTGGACGGCAACAGCCACGTCTTGGCCCTGCCCGTGCCGAACCTCCTGGCCTACGACCCGGCCTTCGCCTTCGAGCTGGGCCTCATCGTGCAGGACGGCATCCGCCGGATGTACGTCGAGCAGGAAGACGTCTTCTATTACGTGACGGTGGGCAACGAGAACTACGCCCAGCCCGCCATGCCGGAGGGCAGCGCCGAGGGCATCCTCAAGGGCCTGTACCGCTTCCTCAGGGCCGCGGCTGAGAAGCCCCTCAAGGCCCAGCTCATCGCCTCGGGCGCCATCGTCAACGAGGCGCTGAAGGCGCAGGAAATCCTGTCGGAGCGCTTCGGCGTCGCGGCCGACGTCTGGAGCGCCACCAGCTGGAAGTGCCTCTACAACGACGCCGAGTCCGTCGAACGCTGGAACCGCCAGAACCCCGGCGGCGCGCAGCGCCGTTCCTGGCTGGAGGGTGCGCTGGCCGGCGCCCCAGGGCCCATCGTGGTCGCCACCGACTACATCAAGGCCCTGCCCGCCGCCGTCGCCGCGCGCTTCCCGCGTCCGCCGGTGCTCCTGGGCTGCGACGGCTTCGGCCGTTCCGAGACGCGCGAGGCGCTGCGCGACTTCTTCGAGGTCGACGCCAAGAACATCGCCTATGGGGCCCTCTACGGCCTCTTCAAGGAAGGCAAGCTGGACGCCAAGGCCCTGGCCGAGGCCCAGAAGTCGCTGGGGCTGGACGCCTCGCGGCCCGACCCGCTGACCCGCTGAGGGACCATGAGCATCGAATTCCGCCTCCCCGAACTCGGGGAGAACATCAAGCAGGGCGACGTGGTGAAGGTCCTCGTGAAGGCCGGGGACTCCGTGCGCAAGGACCAGCCCTTGCTCGAGGTCGAGACCGACAAGGCCTCGGTGGAGGTGCCTTCGACGACGGCCGGCCGCGTGGCCGACCTGCGCGTCAAGGTCGGCGACAAGGTGAAGCCCGGGCAGGTCCTGCTGACGCTCGAGGGGCCGGCCCCCGTCGCGGGCAACGGAGCCCCGGAGCCCGCGGCCCCGCCCGCCTCCGCGGCTCCCGCTCCGGCCCCCAAAGCCCCCGCTCCCGCCGCGCTCACGCCCGCTCCGGTCGCCGAGCCCGCCGCCCCGTCGGGCCCCGCCGCCCCCAGCGTGCGCAAGTTCGCCCGGGAGATAGGCGTCGACATCTCCTTGGTGCGGGGTTCCGGCTCCGACGGGCGCATCTCCATCGAGGACGTGAAGGCCTATGCCCGCGCCCGGGCCGCCCAGCCCGCCGGCGGCGCCGGCGCGCCGGCCCCCCTGCCGGACTTGGCCAAGTGGGGTCCCGTTGAGCGCAAGCCGATGACGGCGGTGCGCCGCGCCACGGCGCGCCACATGAGCCTGGCCTGGACGCGCATCCCCCACGTCACGCAGAGCGACAAGGCCGACGTCACCGAGTTCGAGGAGTTCCGCAAGGGCTACGCGAAGAAGGCCGGCGTCGGCCTGACGGCGACCGCCCTGGCGGTGAAGGTCTGCGCCGCCGCCCTGCGGCGGTTCCCGCAGTTCAACGTCAGCGTGGACGAGGCGGCCGAGGCCGTGGTGTGGAAGTCCTATTGCCACATCGGCCTGGCCGTGGACACCGACCGCGGCCTGCTGGTCCCCGTATTGCGCGACGCCGACAAGAAGGGGCTCAAGGCCATCGCCTCCGAGGTCGGCCTGCTCGCCCAGAAGGCCCGCGACAAGAAGCTCTCCGCCGACGACATGTCGGGGGGGTGCTTCACTATCACCAACCTCGGCGGCATCGGGGGGACGGGCTTCACGCCCATCGTGAACTGGCCGGAGGCCGCCATCCTGGGCCTGTCCCGGTCCAACTGGGAGCCGGTCTTCAAGGACGGCGAGTTCGTGCCGCGCCTGATGATGCCGCTCTCGCTCTCATACGACCACCGGGTCATCGACGGGGCCGACGCGGCCCGCTTCCTGCGCTGGGTGGCCGAAGCCCTGGCCCAGCCGCTGGTGCTGGCCCTCGAGGAGGAAGGTCATGGATAAGGCGCGCATCGTCGTCGTCGGAGGAGGGCCCGGCGGGTACGCGGCGGCCTTCTACGCGGCCGACCTGGGCCTGGACACCGTCCTCGTCGACACCGAGCCCGCCCCGGGCGGCGTCTGCGTCTGGCGCGGCTGCATCCCGTCGAAGGCACTGCTCCACGCCGCGCACACCATCTCTCTGGCCCGCGAGGCGACGCACTACGGCGTGAAGTTCGGCGCCCCCGAGATCGACCTGTCGGCGCTGCGCGCGTACAAGGACGGCGTGGTGCGCAAGCTCACCGGCGGGACCGCCCAGCTGGCCAAGCTGCGCAAGATCCGCATGGTGCAGGGCCGCGCCGTCCTGAGCGGTCCGAACAGCCTCGACATCGCCAAGGCCGACGGGACGAAGGACTCGCTCCAGTTCGAGCACTGCGTCCTCGCCGCCGGCTCGCGCTCGGTGAAGCTGCCCTTCCTCCCGGACTCTCCGCGGGTCTGGGACTCCACCGCGGCCTTGGAGCTGCGCTCCGTCCCGCCGCGCCTGCTAGTGCTGGGAGGGGGCTACATCGGGATGGAGATGGCCACCGTCTACGCCGAGCTGGGCTCCACGGTCACCGTCGTCGAGATGACGCCGGGGCTGCTGCCCGGCTGCGACCGCGACCTGGTGGCGCCGCTGGCCAAGCGCGCCCAGGCCCTGTGCAAGGGCGGCGTGTTCCTGGAGACGAAGGTGGTATCGGTCAAGGACACGGGCTCCGCGCTCAAGGTCGAGGTGGAGGCGAAGGACGGCAAGCGCGAGCTCGAGTTCGACGCCCTGCTCTATTCCGTCGGCCGCCGGCCCAACTCCGACGGGCTGGGGCTGGAGAAGACCAAGGTCCAGACCGACCGGGCGGGCTTCGTCGTCGTCGGCCCCGACCGCCGCACGGCCGAGCCTTCCATCTTCGCCATCGGCGATCTGGCCGGCCAGCCCATGCTGGCCCACAAGGCCGCGCACGAGGGGCGCGTCGCCGTGGACGCCGCCGTCGGCAAGCGGGCCGCCTTCGCTCCCGCCGCCATCCCCGCCGTCGTCTTCACCGACCCCGAGATCGCCTACTGCGGGCTGACCGAGACGCAGGCGGCGGCCGAGGGCAAGGCCGTCGAGGTTGCCAAGTTCATGTGGGGCGCCTCGGGGCGCGCCCAGACCTTGGGGCGCCAGGACGGCCTCACCAAGCTCGTCATCGAGCCGGGCAGCGAACGCGTGCTCGGCGTCGGCATCGCCGGCCCCGGGGCGGGGGAGCTCATCGCCGAGGGGACCCTGGCCGTCGAGATGGGCGCCAAGGCCTCCGACCTGGCCCTGACCATCCACGCCCATCCGACCCTGTCGGAGACCGTGATGGAGGCCGCGGAGATGTTCTTCGGCCACTGCACCCACGCCTACCGCCCGAAGAAGCCCGCGGCGGCCGCGAAGGCTTGAATTCTGCTGCGGTGATGCTGCCCAGCGCGCAGAATTTCTAAAAAAAATCCTTATAAAACATGCCGAATACACCGTCGGCGCCGACGGTGGATTGCGCTTATTTTTAAATCAACAATTTTCATATTTCTGCATCCTTAGGGAACCATTCTGCCCCCTGGCGCGTACTTGCATTGGAGCCTCAGGGAGGGGATGTGCGCGAACGGATCGCGGATATGTCCGATGACGAGATAATGACGTCGTTGGAAGCGCTGGCGCGCGAGGAGCGCGTGGACTTGGTCCGAATCCTTCGTCGTCTTTCGGAATTGGAACGGCGCAGGGCCGTAGACAAGAAGGGATTCCCATCTCTGTTCGTCTACTGTACGCGCAAGCTCCGTTTTTCCGAAGGGACCGCGATGCGCCGCATCCATACGGCGCGCGCTGCGGCGAAGTTCCCGGTGATCTATCGCATGGTCGCGTTAGGGATTTTGACAGTGACAGGGGTGGCTCGTCTTGAGCCCATCTTGACGCGTAAAAACTATCGGGAAGTGCTGAGGCGGGCGGCAGGACGGAGCACTCGCGAGATCGACAAACTCGTCGCCGAACTCAACCCGCAGCCGGTCGTTGCGGACCGCATCCGTCTCCTGGGGCCAAAGCAACAGCCAACGACGGGGGGGAGGGCGGAACCGAATCTGGCCGCGGACCTATTCAAGGCGGTCCAACCTGTGGCCCAACCTGCCGTTGAATCCCCGCGACCATCGGTGGTCCAATTTTCCTTCACGGCGGCAGAGAGCGTCCTCCTCGGCGTCGAGCGCGCCAAGGAACTCCTGCGTCACAAATATCCATTCGCCCGGCTGGAGGACATCTTCGCGGAGGCGCTCAAGGCGCTGCTCGAAAGGATCGACCCCGACCGCAGGCACCCGCCTGCTCGAGCGGCGGCGATTCCCGCTCAGGCTCCGAAGACCCGGAACATCCCCGCTGCGGTCAAGGCGGAGGTCTGGCGCCGCGACGCAGGCGCCTGCGCCTTCGTGGGACCGGCCGGCCGCTGCGGGACCCGCGCCTTCCTCGAGTACGACCACGTAGTCCCGTGGGCGCTGGGCGGGACCCCCGACGACCCGGGCAACATCCGCCTGCTCTGCCGGGCGCACAACCGGTGCGAGGCGCGGCGCGTGCTCGGATGATTGCGCGGCGCGGCCGGGGGTTTGTTATAATCCCACCGACGCCGAGGTAGCTCAACGGTAGAGCAATCGCTTCGTAAGCGATAGGTTGTGGGTTCGAATCCCATCCTCGGCTAGAATTTTTGCGTCGGCTGCCTTGGATGTACGTTCGAATCCCATCCTCGGCTTCCTTCTTTCCCTAATACTTGCGGCCGCAACACATACTCCCTATAATCCCGTCACCCTCATGGCGCAGCAGCCCGTCAAGACGGCGCACCTGGAAGCGGCCTATTCCGCCACCCGCTGGGCCAACAAGGCCATCATCTGGTGGCTGCCCATCCTCTACCTCTTCATAGCGGATTCGTTCTACCTGCGCACCTACGATTCGGCCCAGGTCAAGATCACCCTCGTGCAGATGGGCGGCATCTGCATGTTCTCGCTGTGGCTGTGCCGCCTCTTCGAGGAGGGCAAGGGCCTCTTCAACAAGACCGACCTGGCCACGCTCGCGCCCTTCATGGCCTACTTCGCCTGGGGCATCATCTCCTTCGTCCACGCCCCCTACAAGTTCTCCTCGCTCGACGGCCTGCTGCGGCGCATCTTCTACATGACGGTGCCGCTCATCATCATCCGCGAGTTCGACGAGAAGGGCGTGACCCGCCTCACCAAGATCCTCATCTGGGCCAGCTGGATCACCATCGGCTACGGCATGCTGCAGTGGTTCGACGTCACCTATTTCCCCCAGCCCGGCCCCGGCAACGGCCCGGACCCGTTCATCTGGCGCGGGGCCTTCAAGCCGCGCGTCTTCTCCACCTTCGGGAACCCGAACTTCTTCGGCAACTTCCTCGTGCTGATCTTCCCGGTGCTGGTCAGCCAGTTCCTGAAGACCAGGGCGGTGAGCCTGCTCCTGCTCATCGCGATGCTGCTGTGGAACCTGGCCTGCACCGGCACCAAGGGCGCCTGGCTGGGCTTCACGGCCGCCACGCTCTTCCTGTCCGGCACCTACCTCTGGTTCTTCGACCGCGAGGCGCTCCGGGCCAACTTCCGCAAGATCGTCCTGGGGGGGGTCCTGGCCGGGATCGCCGGCCTCGGCGGCGTCATCTTCAAGCTACAGCAGGACCCGCGCCTGACCTCGATGAACTTCCGCCTGCATACCTGGGAGGCCACCTGGGAGATGATCCGCACCCAGCCCCTGATGGGGACGGGCATCTGGTCGTTCTGGACCATCTACCCGGCCTTCCGACGCCCGGCCATCTTCCACATCGAGGGCAAGCACAACACCGAGACCGACCATTCCGAGGACGAATGGCTGGAGGTCCTCTTCGACGAAGGCATCATCGGCTTCGGCATCTTCCTGTGGCTGATCGTCTCCGCCTGCGCGGTCGGCTACGGCGCCCTGGGGCAGATGACGACCGGCCTCAAGAAGGGCCAGCGGGCCCCGCCGCGCGCCTATGACCTGCTCGGCTATCTCGTCGCCTTCCAGGGCATGCTGGCCCACAACACCTTCGACGTCTCCATGCGCTTCGTCTCTTCGGGCGTCTTCCTCGGCCTGCTCTCGGGCCTGGTGGTCAACCTGGCGCGCGGCGTCTCCCTGGCCGAGCTGCACAAGCAGGAGGGGGAGCGCCTGCCCGGGCTCTGGGAGACGGTCTCCAGCTACCTCATCTGGCCGGCGCGCCTGGCCGGCTGGGGCGCCGTCGGATGGGCCACCTGGAAGTTTGTCACCGAGTTCGCGCGCCTGCAGGGCCCCCTCTATACGATGCAGATGGACGGCGAGATCCTGCAGTGGTGGATCAGCTGGGGCTGCTTCCTCTTCATCGTCGGCGCCCAGGCCGTCATCTTCGCGCGCCTGACCTGGCTGTCGCGCAACGCCCTGGTCCCGCTGGTCGTGGCGGGGATGATGTGGCCGCTGGAGCTCAGCTGGGGCCTCTTCAAGGCCGACGTCCACCACAACATCGCCATCTTCTTCTCGAAACAGAAGAACTGGGAGCAGGCCCTGAAGAACTACCTCGAGGTGGGAAAGCTCAACCCGGCCTATGTGATGTCCTTCTACTTCAAGGGGAACGTCTTCAACGACCGGTTCGACATGCGCAAGGTCTTCAACGAGAACTGGGGCGACAAGGACGGGACCCCGCGCGACGACTACGAGCGGGCCCTGGAGTCCTACGAGCAGGTCCGCGCGAAGGCCCCCAACTACGTGCAGATGCACCACCAGGTCGGCATCCTGATGCTCAAGCGCGCCGAATGGGAGCGCTCCCAGGGCCGCCCGGCGGAGGGAGAGAAGTTCGTAGACCAGGCCCTGGAGCGCTTCCAGCGCTACGCGATGCACGACCCCGTCTTCGCCCCGAACTGGCACCGCATCGCGGAAGTCCATCTGGCGCGCCAGCAGTTCGACAAGGCGATCGAGGCGTATCGGAACCTCATCGACGCCCCCTGGTGCTCCGCCGACGAAGGCCTGGCCCAGGACGAGCGCTGGCGCAAATCCGTGCTGGCCTACCAGGACTTCCACCAGGTCGACGGGAAGTGGCGGCATATCCACGCCGACCCCGACGCGATGGCCCGCCTGGGCAACGTACACTTCATGAAGGGCGACCTCATTCAGGCGGCCGAGGCCTATCGCCTCGCGCTGCGCTTCCAGCCCGGCAACGAGATGGCGGTGCGCAACCTCCAGGTGGTGTACACCAAGGCGCAGTCCGAAGGCCGGCTGAAGGTGATCCCGCCCGCGGTCCCCGGCCAGCAGCCCACCTTTGAACTGCTCCCTAAGAAGGGATAGCCGATGACCGCCTTCCTGGTCGCGACCATCTTCGCGACCCCTCTGCTCTTCTTCACCGACTTGACCCGGAACCCCTACTTCACCCAGATAGCGCTGCTCAACATCGCCGTCGCCGGGTTGGCGGCGGCCTGGGTGGTCGAAGGGGCGCGCGCCGGGCGTTGGGTCCGGGTGCGTACGCCGCTGGACGTGCCCTGGGCCCTCATGTTCGCCGCCGCGCTGGCCTCCTGGGCGTACGCCTACGCCGCCCATCAGGCGTTCTTCCGCGAATCGATGCGCTCCGAGGGCCTGCGCGCGGCGATGTTCCTCGCCGTCAACTCGTTCTGCGTCTATTGGCTGGCGGCCGCCCGCGCCGACGGCGAGCCCGGGGAACCGTCCGTGCCGCTGGGCGGCTGGGCCGCGTTCTGCCTCGCCTGGGGGGGAGCCTGGTCGCTCTTCCCGCAGCTGCGCGCGGCCCCGAGCGGCCTCCTGACGCTCTGGCCTCACATGTGGGACCCTTTCGGCTTCCTGCTCTGGGTGCTCGGGCTCTCGGCCGTCGTCTGGCTGGCCCGCAAGGGAGATACCCACGACCTCTGGCATGTGTTCCTGGCGGCCGCCTTCCTGGGCTCCGTCTACGCGGTCTTCCAGTACTTCGGTGTGGAGTTCTTCTGGCCGAAGATCCTCAACCCCTACGGAGGACGCTCCGTCTCGACGTTCGGGAACCCCAACTTCATGTCGTCCTACATGGTCATGGCCATGCCGCTGGCCGTCACCTACTACCTGCACGCGCGCTCCCGCGCGGTTCGGTTCGCGTACGGCGCCGTCTTCCTGGCCCTGGAGGCTTCGCTGTTGTGCAGCCTTACGCGCTCCTCCTGGGTCGGGGCTGTGGCGGCAGTCGCGCCGCTGGCGTTCTCGGCCAAGCTGCGCCGCCTCGCCCGCCAGGACCCGGAGGCGCTGGGCCTGGTCGCCGCACTGGCGCTGGTGATGGGTGCGCTGTGGCCGCAGAGCGCCGTGGAAGGCTATGCACCGTCGGTCTTCGGGCGCCTGTCCGAAATGAAGGAGGTCCTGAAGTCCGCCGGCGGCGGACAGGCCTACAGCCCGCTCCACCAGCGCATGCTCATCTGGCTGTGCGCCTGGACGATGGGCGCCGAGAACCCGCTGTTCGGCAAGGGCTTCGGCCTGCTCGAGCTCTTCTACCCGTTCTACCAGGGCCACTTCATGCAGAGCCTCGAGTTCCTGCGTTCGCTGAGGACCCACGCCAACAACGCCCACAACGAGGTCCTCGAGCTCTTTTCCCAGACCGGCATCATCGGCTTGGGCGCGGGCCTGTTGATGTGGACGGCATTCTTCAGGCGTGTCTGGAGCGCGATCCGCATCCGGACCGCTGAGGCGAAGGGGGGGAAGGACGCCTCGGACTCGGACCCGGTCTGGGCGCTGGCGGCGGCCTCGGGCGCCGCCGGGATGCTGGTCGACAACCTCCTCAACGTCTCCATGCACTTCGCCGTTCCCGGGTTCCTGTTCTGGTGGCAGGCCGGCACCGCCATGGGGTGCCTGTCCCGGCGCGAGGGCCTGGTGGTCGAGGTGCCCGCTCCGCGCGCCAAGGCCTGGACGGCCGCCGCGGCGGCCGTCCTCGGCGCCCTGTTCGTGGCGTCGCACTGGACCGGGCAATGGATGCGCGAGGCGCTGTACTTCCAGGGCTTCAAGCTGATGCGCCGCTCCGACGCCCGGGGCGCGGCGGAGGTCCTGGAGCGGGCCCACCGATGGCATGCCCGCGAGGTCAACACCAACTACGAGCTGGCCAACGCCTACGCGCGCTCGGACGATTTCGAGAAGGCCGTGTGGGCATACAAGGAAGCCCTGAACGCCAATGCCGGCTACGACGAAATCTACTTCAACCTCGGTACGCTCGAGAGCCTGAAGCTGCATCGGCGCTCCGAGGCGTTGGACCATTTCAGGGTCTCCTGGGCCATCAACCCGCTCTCCGGGGCGACCACGGCCAACCTCGCGGCGCTGCTGCTGCAGGGCTCCGACCCCTCGGAGCACGCCGAGGCCGAGCGCGTGCTGGCCTGGGGCCTGGAGCTGGAGCCGGAGAACGCCAATTACGCGATGACCCTGGCCGGCGTGCTGAGCCAGGAAGGCAAGCACTCCGAGGCCGCCCGACGCTACGAGGCCCTGCTGAGGCGGCTGCCGAACCTGCGGGCGGCGGAGCAGGGCCTGAGCGCCGTCGTGGCGCAGGGGAAGCTGCCGCCCTCCCCCGTCTCGCGGCAGGCGGAGGAGTTCCGCCGGCTCGAGGAGCGCCTCGGCGCGCGGGACTACGGGCCCGCCTCCCTGAAGATGGCCCGTGAGGCCGCCAAGGCCTTCCCGGAGTCCGTCGTGGCCTGGTTCTACCTGGGCAACCTCGAGCTCATCCACGGCGACGGCGCCGCGGCCGAGCGCCTGTTGCGCCGCGTCGTCGAGCGGGACCCCGGGAACCTCGGGGCCAAGGTGAACCTGGGGCAGGCCCTGAAGCTGCTGGGCCGTGGAGCCGAGGCCGCCGCGGTGTATCGCCAGGTCCTGGCCGCGGACCCGGGGAACCAGGCGGCCCGCGCCGCCCTCTCTTCATCCGGCGCGCCTTGACAAGCTTCCCTGTCCGGCTATACTTGATATCGGAAAGGCGCGTCCGCGCCGATGTTTTTATAGGAGGGCGATGCAAGGCAAGCAGCTGCGGCTGGGCGACATCCTGCTGACCGCTGGAGTGGTCAGCGCGGAACAGCTGACCCAGGCGACGAAGACGGCCCAGCAGACCAACATCCGCCTTGGAGAGGCGGTGGCCAAGCTGGGCTTCGCCACCGAGGAAGCCATCGCCATCGCCGTTTCCAAGCTGCTCGGCGTCCCGTACGCTTCGCGCGAGAACAAGATCCTGTCGCCCGAGAAGGGCCAGGATTTGGAGAAGAAGGTCGACGAACGCTTCGCCCGCGACAACCTCCTGCTGCCGCTCTTCCTGGAGGACCAGGTCCTGGCCGTGGCGATGGCGGAGCCGGACAACGTCATGATCCTCGACAACCTGAGGCTGATGACGGGGTTCGAAATCCAGCCCTTCATCTCGACCAAGGCCCAGATCCTCAAGACCATCGACGACTTCTACGGCTCCTCGGGCTCCATCATCGACAAGGTCATGGAGACCAAGGAGGGGGAGGAGGGCCAAGAAGCCTCGTCGGGCGAAGTCGACGTCTCCGACGCCCGCCTGGACCTCGACAAGATGGTGGCCGAGGCCAAAGGGGCCCAGGTCGTCAGCCTCGTCAACGCCATCCTCAAGCAGGCCATCTCGGAGAAGTGCTCGGACATCCATATCGAGCGCTACGACGAGCGGGTGATGCTGCGCTTCCGCATCCACGGCGTGCTCTACGAACGCACCCCTCCGTCCAAGGACGCCTTCCTCGCCGTCATCAGCCGCATCAAGATCCTTTCGAAGCTCGACATCGCCGAGCGCCGCCTCCCTCAGGACGGGGCGTTCTCGCTGAAGGTCCAGAACCGCCTCATCGACATGCGCGTCTCGATCTGTCCCACCGTCTTCGGGGAGAAGGTCGTCATGCGCGTGCTCGACAAGGGCGCCGTCGACCTCAACATCGACAAGCGCGGCTTCGAGCCCAAGCAGAAGGAGGACTTCCTCAAGGCCGCCGAATCCCCGCACGGCCTCATCTTCCTGACCGGGCCCACCGGTTCCGGCAAGACCACGACCCTGTACACCATCCTTAATACCATCAAGTCCCCGGACATCAACCTGATGACCATCGAGGACCCCGTCGAATTCAAGCTCGAGGGGATCAACCAGGTCCAGGTCAAGTCCAACATCGGGCTGACCTTCGCCGCGGCCCTGCGCTCCTTCCTGCGCCAGGACCCCGACGTCATCCTCGTCGGCGAGGTGCGCGATCAGGAGACCGCGCAGACCTGCCTGCGCGCGGCGCTGACCGGACACCTCGTGCTCTCCACCCTGCACACGAACAGCGCCCTGGAGGCCGTCGTCCGCCTGGTCGACATGGGCATCGAGCCGTTCATGCTGGCCTCCTCTCTGCGTCTGGTCGCCGCCCAACGACTGGTGCGGACCGTGTGCACGACTTGCCGCGAGGCCTATAAGCCGGACGCCGAGTTGGCCGAGATGTGCATCCGTGAGAGCATGCTCCAGCCGCCGCCCGACCCCAATCAATTGGTCTTCTACCGCGCCAAGGGCTGCGAGCGCTGCCACAAGACGGGCTATACCGGGCGCATGGCGCTCTATGAGGTCTATTACATCACCAAGGCCCTGCGCGACGCCATCTACAAGAAATCCGACGACCTCAACGAGGTCATGTACGTCGGACAGCAGGAAGGGTTCTGGAACCTGCGCGCTTCGGGCTGGCGCAAGGTGATCGAAGGGGTCAGTACCGTCGATGAGGTCATGTCCGTGACGGTGGGAGAATAATGGGACGCTACGTCTATACGGTCCAAGACAGCCGCGGCGACACCACTACCGGCGCCCTCGACGCGGGCGACGAGAACGAGGCGATCAGCAGCCTCCAGAACAAGGGCTTCTTCATCCTCTCCATCCAGGCCGACAAGGCGGGGGCGAAGGGGGCGAGCAAGGTCTTCGGGGGCGGCGGCGGGGTCAGCGGCCGCGACCTGGTCTTCTTCGGCGAGCAGTTGGCGACGCTGCTCAACGGCGGCGTCCCGCTGGTCCGCGCGCTCTCCTTGCTGGGCGAGCATTCCGAGAGCCCGGGCCTGAAGGCGGCCGTCGGCCAGATCACCAAGGACGTAGCCAGCGGCGCGTCGCTGCACAAGGCGATGGAGCGCCATCCCAAGATATTCGACTCTCTGTGGATCTCGCTCGTCCAAGCAGGCGAGATGGGCGGACAGCTGCCGAAGGCGCTCAAGCAGATCGGCAGCTACCTCTCCAGCCAGGAGGAGCTCAAGGGCAAGGTCATCACGGCCCTGGCCTATCCCGGGGTCCTCTTCATCATATCGATGAGCGTGCTGGTCTTCTTCATCGTGAAGATCGTGCCGACCTTCGCCGACATCTTCAAGAGCTTCGACCTGAAGCTCCCCGCCATCACCCAGCTGATCATCTTCATCTCGAATGCGCTGGTCCACAACCTGATGATGATCCTGATCGGCATAGCGGGCGTAGTGTTCACGCTGAAGGGATATCTGGCCACCGAGGCCGGCCAGTTCGGCAAGGCCAGGTTCATGTTCTCCATCCCCTTCTTCGGCGACTTCCTCAAGAACATCCAGGTCGAGCGCCTGCTGACCACCCTGTGCACCCTGATCGAGAGCGGCGTCAGCATCCTCAACGCCATCACCGTGCTGGAAGGCGTCTTCACGAGCAACAAGATATTCGAGGCGGCCCTGCGCGGCGTGAAGTCGGACGTGGCCACCGGCAAATCCATATCGGCCGCCTTCAAGAAGACCGGGGTCTTCCCGCCGCTGGTCGTCGAGATGATGTGGATGGGCGAGGAGTCGGGCAAGCTGCCGGACATCCTGAGCACGCTGTCGGTCTTCTACCGGGAACAGGTGGACCAGTTCATCCGGCGCTTCACCGCCATCATCGACCCCATCATGGTCGTCTTCATCGGCGGCATCGTAGGCGTCATCGTGCTCTCCATCTTCATGCCCATCTTCCAGCTCTCCCAGCTGGGCGGAGGCGGGGGATAACGCCCTTGCCGAGGGATGGATTTTCGTGTAAACTTCGGTAGGTTTTAATGGCTGAACACTCGAGGGAGACTCTCATGATTAACCGGAAAGCGCGGGCCCGCGCGGGCTTCACTCTGATCGAGCTGCTGGTCGTCGTCTTGATCATCGGCATCTTGGCGTCCATCGCCATCCCGCAGTACTTCAAGGTCGTCGAGCGCGCGCGCATCGCCGAGGCCGAGGCCTTCATCTCCCAGGTCAAGCAGGCCCAGGAGCGCTACCTGGCGCGCCAGGGCAACTACATTCAGACCAACGCCGACCTGACGAAGCTGGACATCACCTTCTCGGGGTCCTCGCCGAACTTCGGCATGAAGTTCTTCACGGTGGCGGTCGGCGCCGGCTCCGCGACGGGCTGCACCGCCGGCGACCCGTACTACAGCGTCTCCCTGGTGCGCATCACCAGCAACGCCGGCATAGCCACCCGCTACGGGACCAGCTATACCGCGCTCTACGAGCGCTGCCTGGGCACCATCGACTACGGCACCTGCGCGAACTGCAACACGGACTTCAAGAACTGACCTGGCTCCCCGTGCGGAAAGCCCCGCGGCCTCCAGGGCCGCGGGGCTTTCGCCTTATGGGCCGTAACATTCCCGTAACATCCTCGCAATCACCTGCTAACCCGCAGGGGTCATACTCACACCAGATGCCCCAGGACCGCTTCCCCGCGGCGCACCGTCTGATGCGGTGCGCTCTGTTCGCCCTTCTGGCCGCCGTTCCCGCGGCCGGGCAGGGCGTGGACGCGGCCAGGCTCTCCAAGCAGATGCAGTTGGCCGTAGACCTCTACCATCGGGGCGACGACCTGGAGGCGATGGACAGGTTCATGGAAGTCCTCGTCAAGGGCGACCCGGCCGAACGCTCGATGGCCAACGAATACCTGAACCGCATCACGCACCGCATGGCTTCGGGCGCGCGCATCGACAGGACCGAGGGCGCCCCGCCGGCCGCGGAGCCGGTCGGCGTGGTGCGCGCCGAGCCCGCGCCCGGGGTCTCGCGCCGGGCCCCGGTGGAGACGGCGGCTCCCGAGGCGCCGACCCCCGTGCGCGGCGACGCCGAGGAGCCCGCCGAGCCCACTCCGTCCGACCGCGAGGCGCCCCCGGCCCGGAGCCAAGGGGGGGGCTCGGACGACAGGCGCGTGATGAAGGAGGAGATCGACGGGAAGATCAAGAACCGCACCCGCGACGTCGTTTCGAGCTTCAAGAAATGGGAGGACGTCACCGTGCGCATGGCCAACTCCCGGCTGCCGCGCGCCATCGGCTTCAAGTCCGCGATGCTCTTCGACGACGGGGTCAAGTTCAAGAAGGACGCGGGGCGGTTCATCGACGCCCTGTCGGACCTCATCTTCACGCTGGGGGCCACCCAGGTCGTCATCCTGCCCGAGGGGGCCTTGTTCAACGACGCCAAGATCATGGATATGCGCCGCACCATGGCCGTCAGCGCGCTGCTGATGAAGTCCGGCATCTCCCCGGCCCGCATGCGGGTGAACCTGCTGACCAACCAGGTCGACATCCCGCGCGACATGAGCGGCTGGCGCGGGGTGCTCATCGTCTTCATGTACAACCAGCCCCTGAACCTGTCGGCCGACAGCGAGGCCGAGACGGACGCGGGCCCGCCGGTCTCCCTGGGGGTCTCTCCGCCCAGCCTGGACCCGCGCGAGGGCGAGGGCTCGATCATCGAGCTGTCGGTCATGGAGCCGCCGGCCGGGCTCATGTCCTGGCGCTTCCAGCTGCTCGGGCCCGGCGCGAAGCCCGAGGACGACATGAGCGTGCTCCAGGAGGTCAAGGGGGCCGTTCCCGTCTTCCATCAGATCTATTGGAACGGGCGAAAGCGCTATTTCGGCGACCCCCTGCCCGCGGGCCGCTACGAGGCCGTGCTCACGGCCACCGACATGCGCAACCGCACCCAGCGGGCCCGGACCTGGGTCCAGGTCAAGGGGGAGCCGCCGCCCGCCGCCGCGGCCCTGGCCGCCAAGCCGCCGCCGGCGGAGCTCGACCCCGAGGACGAGATGGCCGAGGAGACCGCTCCGAAGGCCTCCGTCCGCAAACCCGCCGCGGCGAAGGCCTCCCCGCGTTCGCGCAGCCGCAAGGGCAAGGCGGCCCGGGTGCGCCGCCGCGTGCCGCCCGCTGCCGAGAAGGCGGAGGCTGGGGCGGAGAAGCCGGCCGCGACGGGCTCGGCCGAGCCGACGGGGGCCGAGCCGGGGGCCGAAGAGCCGGCTGCTCCGGCCCGCAAGGTCGCCAGCGTCGAGATCGGGGCCAAGCCCGCCGCGCCCGCCGCCTCGGAGGAGGGCGCCCCCCGGGCCGGCGCCGTGAACTACCAGGTGATGTTCCAGAAGGGGACCACCGTCATCACCAAAGAGGGCGAGGCCATCCTCGCCCGGGTGAACGACACGATGCATTACTATCCGCTTGATAACATCAACCTCGTCGGGTATGCTTACAACGCTGAGCCCGATGCCGCGAAGCTCGCCGCCCAGCGTGCCGAGCGCGTGTCGAGCCTGCTCGTCGAACGCCACGGCATGAAGGCGGAGCGGATCAAGACGAGCACGATGGTGGTCGACTTCGAAGCCTTCAAAGTGGAGATTTACATCGTGGAAGGGACGCAGTAGCGCCATGGCCCTGCAAGACCAGATCGAACAGCTCTCGTTCGGGCGCTCGCTGCCGCGCATCGAGTCCTGCCTGGGGCTCTATCTGAGCCCGGAGGCCATCTTCCTGTGCGAGGTCCGGGCCGAGAAGGGGCGCCCCCAGGTCCTGCACCTCCTCAAGCTCCCGATGCCGGGGGCCGCGGGGCGCTCGACCAAGACCGCGGCGACCCTGAGCTCCGATTTCCTGCCCGAGCCCGACAAGGTGGCCGCCGTCATAGAGAAGGCCCTGTCGGAGGGCTCGTGGAAGTCGAAGCACGTGATGGTCTCGCTGGCCGCCGAGTTCGGCATCCTGCGCTACTTCACGATGCCGGCCATCGACCGCCGCTTCTGGAGGAGCGCCGTCCCCGTCGAGGCGAAGAAGTACATCCCGATCCCGTTCCAGACGCTGGCGTCGGACTACCAGACCTTCGTCCTCCCGCCCGGGCCGGACAAGAAGCCCCGCCTGGGCTTGCTGTTCGGGGTGACCCAGAAGAAGAGCCTGGAGAGCCTGCGCCAGCTCGTCTCGAAGCTCGGGCTGACCCTGGTCGGCACGGAGCTCGCCCCGGTCTCGGTCGAGCGCCTCTGGGACACGGTCTCGCCGGAGGCGGCCCAGAGCTCCTACGCCCAGGTCCATTTCGACGGCGGCCAGACCCGCATCCTGGTCTCCGACAAGGGCGTGCCCGTCTTCTACCGCGAGGTGATGCTGGCCGACGACGCGACGGCGATGGACCGCCGCAAGGTGGACCTGACCGGCTGCGTGGACTTCGCGCGCAAGCAGCTGGGCCTGCCGGAGCCCAAGTCCCTGCGCGTGAGCGGCCAGATCAACGACATCAAGGCCTGGCAGGACGCCTTCGCCCAGGACCTCGGCCAGCCCGTGTCCTATCAGGACACCGACAAGCTCCTTGGGCTGCGCGGCGGCCAGTGGGGGGGCTATTCCGCCATCGGGGCGGCGCTGCGCCACCTGGTCCCCGGGCCGCTGACGCTGGACCTGAGCGCGGTCGGGAAGATCTCCGACGAGGACCGCCGCTCGGCGACGACCATCCTGACCATCGGGGCGCTGGTGTCCGGGATCATGGTCGCCATCGGGGGCACTCGGACCGTCATGCTGCAGGGGCAGGAGGCCAAGCTCAAGCGCCTTCAGGGCAACAGCGGCGTCTATGTGGAGTTCCGCGGGAAGAACGCCAACGACATAGCCCAGCTCATCGGGCAGATGCGCGACAAGATCAACTCCTTCGGCGCTCTGACGGCGCAGCAGACCCCGCTGACCAGCATCTTCGAGATCATCGCCGAGCGCATCCCCGAGTCGGGCTGGGTGGAGAACCTGACCTACACGAACCCCCTCTCCCTTGACGGCAAGCCTTCCATCCGCAGCCTGGCCATCCAGGGCAGCGTCTCCGACAAGAGCCGCGCCATCGAGCAGGAGGTGGCGTACCGGTTCGGCGACAACATGAGGCAGGACGAGCGCTTCTCGTCCGCGTTCGCCTCCATCGAGCCTTCCGTCGAAGCGCCGACCAGCAGCGACAGCATCCCGGGCTCCGACGCGAAGAAGGCCACGACCTTCACCATCAAATGCCTGAGTAGGAAGGAGCGCGCCGGTGGCTAGCGTGACCAAGGCCGACCTCGAGCGCTGGGCCCGCAACGCCGCCGGAGAGATGACGGTCCTGCGCGACACGATGCGCGACCGCGGGTATAAGTTCTTCATGCGCCCGCTGGGCCTGGCGGGCTGCGCCATGATGGCTTCCTATTACTACGTCTATCTCCCCCCGATCTCCCGGGCCGGCAAGGTCCTGACCGAGCTCGAGGCCGCTGAGGCCACCTCGCAGTACTCCGAGGACTATCAGAACCTCCAGGCGCGCCTGCAGGGCCTCTATACCAAGCTGCCGCGGACCCAGGACCCCCAGGGCTGGATCCTCTCGGAGGTGCGCAAGACCCTGCGGGAGGAGGGCATCGTCCCGCTCTCCATCTCCCCGGCCACCGACCAGCCCAAGGGCGAGTACCGCTTCATCTCCATCCAGGTGCGCTGCCAGGCGAGCTACCCGCAGGTGGCGTCGTGGATCTCGCGCCTGGAGCGCAACACCTCCATCCTCTTCGTCCAGGACCTCATCCTCAGGAAGGTGACCGAACAGATCGGCACGAACACCGTGGACGTGACGATCACGACCGTCGTCCCGAAGGGGGCGGTCTAGATGAAGGGCAAGGGCCTGGGCTGGATCCTCCTGCTCGGCGCGCTGGCGGTGCCGGCCGTGCTGTTCTTCAAGTGGTGGACCCAGATGAAGGCCGCGCAGACCGTCGAGGCGCGCCAGACCGTGCCCTCCGGCGCCCCCTTCGGCGGCGGCAACGCCGCCCCTTCGGCGCCGGCCGAGCCGGCGCCCGCCGCGTCCGCTCAGGCCCCGGCCCAGCCGCCTCCCTCCGAGGCCGCCGCCGAGCCGCCGGCCGCGGCGCCCGAGCCCGCTCCCGCCGCCCAGCCCGTCGCGG
>JACRDU010000117.1 GCA_016218495.1 Elusimicrobiota bacterium | reverse complement strand
CCTCGCCACGTACTCCCTCCTGGCCGACGGACTCATCCGTATACCTCCCAGAAAAGCCCTCGCATGGGGGACTTGTTCGGGGACATCTTAGGTGAGTTGACGAGCCAGAATTGGGGGACATCTTACGTGAGTTGAAGCGGCTTCTTGACACCCGAAGGGCGCCGGGCTATAGTGTGAATAGATATTCATATAGGAATAGATGATGGCCAGCGAAGAGCTCGTCTTCAAGATCAAGGCGGATTTCCTGAAATCGCTTGCCCATCCGGCCCGGCTGGCCACGATCGAGTTCCTCAAGAACCGCGAGGCTTCCGTGGGGCAGATCGTCTCGGCCCTCAAGCTGGAGCAGTCGGGGCTGTCCAAGCACCTGTCGCTCTTGCGCCAGGCGGGCATCGTCACCTCGCGGCAGGTAGGGGTCACCGTCTATTACTCGATCCGCGACCGGGACATCTTCCATGTCCTGCGCCCCATAGCCCAGATCCTGCGCAAGAGGCTGCGCGAGAGCCAGACCGTGCTCGGACATCTGGGAGAGCGCTGAGCTCCCCCGCTACTCCCGCCACAGCGACAGCAGCATCTTGAAGCGCTTCACGGCCTGGACGCAATGGGGCTGGAACGGGCGCATCAGCAGGGCGTCGCCGGCTCCCAGCCGGTGGGGGTTGCCCTCCAGCGTCACTTCGGCTTCCCCCTCCAGCACATGGATGAGGGCCTCGAAGGGGGCGGAATGCTCGTCGAGGCCCTGCCCCGCGTCGAAGCAGAATACCGTGACCGAGCCTCTGGAGCCGGAGGCCAGGATGCGGCTGACGACGGCGTCGGCCTGGTAGTCGAGCAGGGCATCCGGCCGAAAGGAGCCTTCCGGGCGTTTTGGCTTGGGCATCCTCTTCCTTTATATGCGGGTCAGTCGATGGCCTGCAGGCGGACCTTCACCGGGCGGCGCCGGCCGTCCCGGAGCACCGTCACCTCGACGGATTGCCCGACGGTCTTGCCGTCCAGGGCCTTGAAGAGGTCGTCGGAGTCCCGCACCGGCTTCCCCTCCACCCCCACGATGAGGTCCCCCAGCGTGACGCGCCCGTAGGCGTCGCGGCGGGTCGGGCGCAGGCCGGCGGCGGCGGCCGAGCCCCCAGGCTCCACGCCCAGGATTAGGACCCCTTCCAGCCCCGCGCGGCGCGTCATGGCGTCGTCGGCGATGCCGATGCCGATGCCGGGGCGCACGACCTTGCCGTGCCGGATGAGCTGGGGGACTATGGAGGCGACGACGTCGGCGGGGACGGCGAAGCCGATGCCCGCATAGGCGCCGGAGGGGCTGTAGATGGCGGTGTTGACGCCGATGAGCCGGCCGGCGCTGTCGAGCAGGGGGCCGCCGGAGTTGCCCGGGTTGATGGCGGCGTCGGTCTGGATGACGCCGGTGATGGGACGGCGGGTGACCGAGTGGATCTCCCGGCCCAGCGCGCTGATCACGCCGGTGGTCAGGGTCTGGTCGAGGCCGAAGGGGTTCCCGATGGCCAGGACGCGCTGGCCGACCATCAGGTCGCGCGAGGTCCCTAAGGGGATGGCCTTCAGCTTGGCCTTGGGAGCCTCGATGCGCAGCACGGCGATGTCCTTGTCGGGGGCCGCCCCGACGAAGACCGCCTTCCAGGTGGAATGGTCGGCCAGGGTCACCTCGGCGGCGTCCGCCCCCTGTATCACATGGAAGTTGGTGACGATGTGGCCTTCGTCGTCCCAGACGAAGCCCGAGCCGGTGCCCTGAGGATACTCGGCGAGGTCGTAGGAGAAGGCGTCGCGGGCGACGCCGAGGTTGGTGATGTAGACGACGGAATCGACGGCGCCGCGGAAGAGGTCGATGACGGCGCGCTCGTCGGCGGACAGCGGTCCGCGCGGGGTGACGGGGCGGACGGCGAGCCCCTGGCCCAGGGCCTGGAAGGGCAGGAGGAGGCAGAAGAGGGAGAGGAGCAGGTGTCTCATGGATCCTCGGATTATAGGTTAACGGCGGGCATGCGCACGATGATGCCGGCGGCGACGGCCGGCTCCATAGCGATGGTGTTCTCGCCGACGGCGACGACGACGACGGGGCGGCGGTGCTCGAGGGTCAGCTCGGCGCCCGGGAGCAGGCCCATCGACTGCAGGCGCTGGGCGTCGGGGCAATCCGGGCAGAGCAGGTGGTCTACCCGGGCCTTGTCCCCCTCGCGCAGGCGGTCCAGGGGCCGCAGGGTCGGCTCTCCCACCTCAGCCGGCCGCGGCGCGCCAGGCCCAGTTGACCAAGGCCGCCGCACCGAGGGCGTAGCCGGTGACCAAGGCGGTCGTCCACGCCGAGACCTTCGGGCCGTGCTCGCGCAGGGCCATCAGCCATTGCGCGAAGCACGGCATGAAGAGCGTGATCGTGACGAGGCTGACGGCCACCTGGCGGGGAGACAGCAGACCGTCGCGGTGCAGCGCGAAGAGGCCCGCGGCGCCGTAATCCCGGCGCAGGAAGCCGGTCAGGAACGCCCCCGTGGCCGCCCGAGGGAGCCCGAGCAGGCCCTCGATCAGGGGGGCGCACAGGCGTTCCAGGCCGGCCAGCGCCCCGGTCTTGTCGAGCAGGTAGAGCATGAAGGTGGCCAGCAGGAACATCGGGACGATCTCATAGACGTACCAGCGCAGGCGCGAGGCGACCTTGTGCGCGACGTTGCCGGCCTGCGGGACGCGCATCGGCGGGATGTCGATCACGAAGCGGGGTGCGGCGCCCGGCATCAGGCGGGCGGCGGCGAAGCCGACGCCGACGACGGTGACGGCCATCACCGCCATCCAGACGGCGGCGACCGACGGCGCGGAGCCTCCGGCCATGCCCAGGATGACGCCGAGCTGGGCCGAGCAGGGCACCATCAGCGTCAACAGGAACGACACCAGGACGCGCTCACGGCGCGTCTCCAGGATGCGGGTGGTGACGATCGCCATCGTGCCGCAGCCCAGGCCCAGCAGGACCGGGAGGACCGCCTTCCCGTTGAGGCCGGCGGCGCGGAACAGGCGGTCCGTCACGACCGAGAACCGGGGCAGGTAGCCGGAGTCCTCGAGCACGCTGAAGGCGATGAAGAAGGTGGTCACGATGGGGAGGATGAGCGCGAAGGCGTAGGTCAGGGCCATCGATAAGGCGCCGTAGGGGCCGACCAGCACCTCGCGCGCCGGGGCCCAAGGGAGCACGGCCTCCACCGCCCGCGTGGCCGCCGGCGTCAGCCAGGCCCCGAAGACGTTGTCCTCCAGGAATCCCACGGCGGTCTGCGCCCCGAAGACCCCGACGAACTCGTAGAGCGCCCACAGCACTCCCAAGGCGATGGCGGGGCCCGCCCAGCGGTGCAGCGCCAGGCGCCCGAAGGCGTCCAGCCAGCGGCGGGCCTCGCCGCCCCCCGGGACGCCGTGGGACACGGCCTGGGCGGCGAGCTCAGCGGCCGCCTCGCGGGCCGACTGCATGTAGAGGAAGGAGGGCTTGCGCGAGAACCTCAGGCGCTCGCGGTCCAACGCCTCCTGGGCCGGGGCCGCCAGGCTCGCTTCCCCCAGGGCGCGGCGCGTGGCGTCGTCTCCGGCGAAGAACCCGAGGGTGCGCGGGCCGAGGACGGGCTCCAGCCGCCCCACGGCCCCGGCGACTTCGGCGGGGAGCGGCGGCAGGCGGACGGGCGCGGCCCGGCCCAGGGCCTCGAGCAGCTCGGCCACGCCCTGGCGCTTCGTGGCGGAGGTCAGGACGACCGGGATGCCCAGGCGGGCCCCGAGCGCGGCGGCGTCGGTGCGGATGCCCTTGGCCTCGGCTTCGTCAGCGAGGTTCAGCACCAGCACGGCCGGCAGCCTCAGGCGGGCCAGGTCGTAGGCCATGACCAGCGCGCCCTCGGGGTCGCAGGCGCTGGCGACCTGGATGACGAGGTCCGCCTCCCCGGCGCAGAGCAGGTCGCGGGTGGCCGCCTCGTCGTCGCTGCGGGCGTCGAGGGAGAACAGGCCGGGCGTGTCGATGACCTCGGTGCCCGCGCCGCCGGGAGCGCGGCGCAGGTCGAGGGTGGTGCCGGAATAATTCGAGA
This sequence comes from Elusimicrobiota bacterium, assembly GCA_016218495.1. Classification (GTDB taxonomy): domain Bacteria; phylum Elusimicrobiota; class Elusimicrobia; order UBA1565; family UBA1565; genus SCTT01. Next base: position 10,510 of record JACRDU010000117.1, on the reverse strand, counting down.
CCGCGGCATAGCGCCCGGTCAGGGCGTGGAAGAGGACGGATTTGCCGACATTGGGGCGCCCGACCAGGGCCAGGCGGCGGACGGCCTGTCCTGACGGGACGCCGGCGTGCGGGATTCGGGCTGGCATCGTACGGAGCGGGCCCGGAGGCCCTTGTTGATACTCCGTATCAATAATACTATGTGGGCGCCCCCGGGTCAAGGGCTTCGAGGCGCTCCGAGACGTGCAGGCGCTGCTCGACCAGGACGGTGCCGGAGGCCTCGGGGGCGGACAGCAGGACGCTGGCCTCCCGATAGGCCTTGACGGCCTCTTCGCGGCGCCCCGCCTGGCCGGCCCTGCGGCCGCGCTCCAACGCCGCGCTCAGGCTGACCCGCCAGGCGGCCGCCCTCACCTTCTTCACCAAAGCCGGCAGAGGCCCTTTGGCGCTCACCTGGGCCTCATAGTCCTTCAGGCGCAGGCGCAGGGCATTGAGGCGCCGCACCTTCGCCTCGGGGTCCCCCCCCCCCCCGCGCAGGTCCCGCATCGCGGCGTCGAGCTCGTCCTTGGCGGCCCTCATCACGAGGGCGTCGCGCTCCCGCTGGGCCTCCTTGAGGGCCCGCTCCGGCGACTGCATGGGGGTCCGGATTCCCTTGCGCTCGTAGCGGGCCAGGGCCTCGAGCTGGGCGACGGCCAGCCCGAGGCGCTCGAGCTTCGTCTCGGTGTTGCGCGTGTCGTCGGCGGCCTGGCGCGACTCCTCCAGGAGGCGCGCGCGCTGTTCGATGTCGACCGAGACCAGGTGTTCGCAGCCCCCGCAGAGGCCCGCTCCGTTGAGGGCGAAGAGCCACCCCGAGGAGCCGCAATACCTGCAATCCGGCATACCATAGTATGGTCCCCCGCGGCCGCGGGCGGCAAACCCCGCAGGTCAGGCGATGTCAGCGGTTCAAAGGCCTATGCGGGGCCGCGTCCTTCCGCTAGAATATGCCTGTGAAGACAACCCCCCTGCTCAGCGACGACGACCTGCATTTCTTCAACGAGGGAAGCCACCTCAACCTCTACGACCGCCTGGGCGCGCACCTGGGCCAGGGGCCGGACGGTACGGCCGGGGTGCATTTCGCCGTCTGGGCCCCCGACGCGCAGTACGCCTCCGTCGTGGGAGACTTCAACGGCTGGGACCGCGGCGTCCATCCGATGAGCGCGGTAGGTTCCTCCGGGGTCTGGGCGGTCTTCATCCCCGGCGTCGTGAAAGGGGCGCACTATAAGTTCCATATCGCCTCGAAGCACGCCCTGTACCGCGCCGACAAGGCCGACCCCTTCGCCTTCCTCGCCGAGGCCCCGCCCAAGACGGCCTCGGTGGTCTGGGACCTGGACTACGAATGGGGCGACGCGGACTGGATGCGCAAGCGCAAGCGCGCCAACTCGCTGGACGGCCCGATGTCCGTCTACGAGGTCCACCTGGGCTCGTGGATGCGCGTCCCCGAGGAGAACGGGCGTTCGCTGACCTATCGGGAGATGGCTCCGCGCCTCGCGGCCTACGCCTCCCAGCAGGGCTTCACGCACGTGGAGCTGATGCCCGTCATGGAGCACCCGTTCTACGGCTCCTGGGGCTATCAGACCACCGGCTACTTCTCCCCGACGAGCCGCTACGGGACCCCCCAGGACTTCATGTTCCTGGTGGACACCCTGCACCGCGCGGGAGTGGGCGTCATCCTGGATTGGGTGCCGTCCCATTTCCCCACCGACGAGCACGGCCCCGGCTTCTTCGACGGGACGCACCTCTACGAGCACGCCGACCCGCGCCAGGGCTTCCACCCGGACTGGGGCAGCTTCATCTTCAACTACAGCCGCAACGAGGTGCGCAGCTTCCTCTATTCGAGCGCGCTGTTCTGGATCGAGAAGTACCACGCCGACGGCCTGCGGGTCGACGCCGTGGCCTCGATGCTGTACCTCGACTACTCGCGCAAGGAAGGCGAGTGGATCCCGAACGTGCACGGAGGGCGCGAGAACATCGACGCCATCGAGTTCCTGCGCCGCCTCAACACCGAGGTCTACGCGCGCCATCCCGACGTGCAGATGATCGCCGAAGAGTCGACGGCGTGGGGCGGCGTCTCGCGCCCGACCTACACCGGCGGTCTGGGCTTCGGCCTCAAATGGGACATGGGCTGGATGCACGACACGCTCGAGTACGTCAAGAAAGAGCCCGTGCACCGGCGCTGGCACCACAACGAGCTGACCTTCCGGATGATCTACGCCTTCCACGAGAACTTCATGCTCCCGCTGTCCCACGACGAGGTCGTGCACGGGAAGGGGTCCATCCTGGGACGGATGCCCGGGGACGACTGGCAGAAGTTCGCGAACCTGCGGGCGCTGTACTCCTACCAGTGGGCCCAGCCCGGCAAGAAGCTCCTCTTCATGGGCGGAGAGTTCGGGCAGTGGGACGAGTGGAACCACGAGAAGAGCCTCGACTGGCACCTGCTGGGCGCGGCCCCCCACCAGGGAGTCAAGCGCCTGGTGGCCGACCTCAACAAGGTCTACCGCCAGGAGGCCGCCCTCCACCAGCTCGACTGCGACGCGGCCGGCTTCCAATGGATAGACGCCAACGACGCGGACAACAGCGCCGTCAGCTTCCTGCGCCTGGGCAAAGGCGGGCGCGAAGCGGTGCTCTGCGTCTTCAACATGACCCCGGTGCCGAGGCATGACTATCGGCTGGGGGCCCCGTGGGGCGGACGCTGGACGGAGATATTCAACAGCGACGCCCAGGCGTACGGCGGCAGCGGCGTCGGCAACGGCGGCGGGGTCGAGGCCGACGGCGTCCCCTTCCACGGCCGGGACTGCTCGCTGAACCTCATCCTGCCGCCCTTGGGGGCGATATTCCTGAAGTCTCGGCGCCCTTGAGCGCGGGCGCCCTGGCCCTGCCGGTGCATGGGGCCAGGCACCTCGGAGGGGACCGGACGCGCTTCTGCGTCTGGGCCCCCGCGCACGAGCGCGTCGACATCCGAATCACGGCCCCCTACGAGAAGTCCTTCCCGCTGCAGAAGGGGGCCGACGGATTCTTCCTCGGCGTAGCCGACAACGCCCCGCCCGGAACCCGCTACCTCGTGCGCTTGGGCGGGGACCGCGAATCGCCCGACCCCGCCTCCTTGAGCCAGCCCGACGGCGTCTCCGGGGCGTCCGAGGTCGTCGAGTCGGGCTACGATGCCAAGGCGCGCTATTGGATGGGCCTCCCGCTGGCCGATTACGCCCTCTACGAGCTGCATGTCGGGACCTTCACCCCGGAGGGGACTTTCGACGCGGCCGCGCGCCAGCTCTCGCGCCTCAAGGACCTCGGCGTCACGGCCGTGGAGGTCATGCCGGTCGCGCAGTTCCCCGGGACGCGGAACTGGGGCTACGACGGAGTGTTCCCGTCGGCGGCCCAGAACTCCTACGGCGGCCCGGAGGCCTTCCGCCGCTTCGTCGACGCCTGCCACGAGCGGGGGATGGCGGTCGTCCTCGACGTGGTCTACAACCATCTGGGCCCGGAGGGGTGCGTCCTCGCGGAGTTCGGCCCGTATTTCACCGACCGCTACCGCAACCCCTGGGGCCACGCGCTCAACTTCGACGGGCCCCACAGCGACGCCGTCCGCGCCTTCTTCATCCAGAGCGCGCTCTGGTGGGTGGAAGGCTGCGGGGTGGACGCGCTGCGGCTCGACGCCACCTCGACCATCCTGGACCTCTCGGAACGGCCGTTCCTCGCGGAGCTGGCCGAGGCCGTCTCCGCCTCGGCCCGCCGCACGAACCGGCTCGTCCATCTCATCGCCGAGCATCTGCGCAACGACGGCCGCGTCGTGCGCCCGCGGGAGATGGGCGGGCTCGGGCTCGACGCGCAGTGGTCCGACGACTTCCACCACGCCCTGCACGCGCTCCTCACCGGCGAGACGGCCGGATACTACGCGGACTTCGGGACGCTCCAGGACTTCGCCCAGGCCTACTCCGAGGGCTGGGTCCACGACGGGACCCGCCGCAGCGCCTGGCGCGGACGCACCTTCGGGACCGGCGCCGGGCAGATCCCCGGCCGCCGCTTCGTCGTCTATTGGCAGAACCACGACCAGGTGGGCAACCGCTCGGAAGGCGCGCGCGCGGGGGCCCTCGTGTCGCTCGAAGCCCACAAGCTGGCGCTCGGGGCGACCCTGCTCTCCCCGTACCTGCCGATGCTGTTCATGGGCGACGAGCACGGCGCGCGCGCCCCGTTCCACTTCTTCGCCGATTTCTCCGACGCCGGGCTCCGGGACGCCGTCCGGACCGGCCGCGCCCGGGAGCTCAAGGAGCACTTCGGCTTCCCGGGCTCCCCCCCCGACCCCTTCGACCCCGAGACCTTCCAGGCTTGCGTGCTCGAGCCCCGGTCCGCGGAAGGCGTCTCGGCCCAGGGGGTTGCGGCGCTGGTCCGAGAGCTGCTGCGCCTGCGCCGCGAGCACCGGGCGTTCAAAGAACCGGCGAAGGAGCGTGTCCGGGTGCGCGCCCACAGCGACCCGCCCGTGCTCTGCGTGGAGCGGGGCGGAGGCGCCGGGCTGCTCCTGCTCCATTTCGGGGAGGTGCCCTTCGACGGGCCGCTGCCGCTCCCCACAGGGCGTTGGCGCCTGCTGCTCGACTCGGCCGACGCCCGCTGGGCAGGAGCGGGCGCCGCCGCGGTCCCGGTCCTGGCCGGCACGGATTCGACCTCCGTCCGGCTCGCGCCGAAGTCCTTCGCGCTCTACGAGGGGATGGCCCCGTGAAGTACGTCTGCGTCCACGGGCATTTCTACCAGCCGCCGAGGGAGAACCCCTGGCTGGACGCCGTCCAGCGCGAGGATTCCGCCGCCCCCTATCACGACTGGAACGAGCGCATCACGGCCGAATGCTACGGCCCCAACGCGCATGCGCGCATCCTCGACGGACAGGGCCGCATCGCGCGCATCGTCAGCAACTATTCGCGCATGAGCTTCAACTTCGGCCCCACCCTGCTCTCCTGGCTGCAGCACCGGGCGCCCGACACCTATGCGGCCATCCTGGCCGCCGACGCGGCCGGGGCCGCCCATTTCGCGGGCCACGGGCCGGCGCTGGCCCAGGCCTACAACCACATGATCATGCCGTTGGCCGACGCGCGGGACAAGCGCACCCAGGTCCTCTGGGGCGTGGCGGACTTCCAGCACCGCTTCGGCCGGCGCTCCGAGGGGATGTGGCTGCCGGAGACGGCCGTCGACACCTCGACCCTCGAGACGCTGGCCGACGCCGACATCCTCTTCACCGTGCTCGCGCCGCGCCAGGCGGCCCGCGTGAAGGCCCCGAACGCCCGGACCTGGACCGAGGTGGAGAACGGCGTGCTCGACACGACGCGCCCCTATTGGGTGCGCCTCCCCTCGGGCCGGCGCATCAGCGTCTATTTCTACGACGGCCCGGTCTCCCAGGCGGTGGCTTTCGAAGGGCTGCTGACGCGCGGGGAATACCTGGCCGGACGCCTGGTGGGCTCCCTGCCCAGCGGCGCCGCTTCCGGCTCGCTCGCCCATGTGGCCACCGACGGCGAGACGTACGGCCATCACCACCGCTTCGGCGAGATGGCGCTGGCTTGGGCCCTGGACCATCTGGCGGGCGCGGCGGACACCCGCCTCACCGTCTACGGCGAGCACCTGTCGCTACATCCCGCCGAGCACGAGGTGGAGATCGTCGAAGCGTCATCCTGGAGCTGCGCCCACGGCGTCGAGCGCTGGCGCTCGGACTGCGGCTGCCACACCGGAGGGAAGGCGGGCTGGACCCAGGCCTGGAGGGCCCCCCTGCGCGAATCCCTCGATTGGCTGCGCGACGGCCTGCGGCGGGTCTACGAGGAGAAGTCCGCGGACCTGCTCAAGGACCCCTGGGCGGCGCGCGACGCGTACGTGCGCCTCGTCCTGGACCGGGCTCCCGAGGTGGCCGCCGCGTTCCTCGACAGCCATGCCGCCCGGCCCCTGTCGCCGGCCGACGAGGTGCAGGTCCTCCGCCTCCTGGAGCTGCAGCGCCACGCGATGCTGATGTACACCAGCTGCGGGTGGTTCTTCAACGACCTCGCCGGGCTCGAGACGGTCCAGATCCTCCGCTACGCCGCCCGCGCCATCGAGCTGGCCAAGGAGAGCGGCGGAGAGGACTTCGCTCTGCCCTTCGCGTCGCGCCTCGCCGCGGCGCGCTCCAACGAGGCGGCCGAGGTCGACGGCCGCTTCCTGTTCGAGAGGCGCGTCCTGCCCGCCAGGGCCGACGCGCTGACCGCCGCCGCCCGGCACGCTGCGGCTTCCATCGTCGAAGAGCGCCCCAAGACGTCCTGGGTGGACGCCTGGCGGGTCACGGTCGAGGATTCCCGGCGCCTGCGCAAGGGAGAGGCCCGCCTCGCCGTCGGCCGGCTCTCCGTCGTCTCGACCCTGACCCGCGCGGCTACCCAGGCCGTCTATTGCTACCTGCTCGACAAGGGACCCCTGCCCGGCGGCGCGGTCTCGGTCTTTTCGGGCCTGAAGGCGTACGAGGCGATGCTCTGGGAGACGACGAACCTCTTCTTCCAAGGCGACTTCACCGGAGTCAGGGCCGCCATCGAGAGGCATTTCCCGGAGGGGCCGATGGCGCGCAAAGGGCTCTCCGCCGACGAGGAGCGGCGCTTGGCCGAGCTCCTCCTGTCGGGCGCCGCCAGCCAGGCGGAGGCTGCCTTCATCGCCACCTACGAGAGGGAGGCTCCGATGCTCAGGGCGCTCGCCGAACGGGGCATCCCCGCCCCCAAGGCCCTCTCCGCCGCCGCCGAGTTCGCGCTCAACGCCCGGGTGCGCCGGATTCTCGAGTCCGAGACGCCGGACCTGCAGGAGGCCGAGAAGGTCCTGGCCGAATTCAAGATGGAGTCGGTCCGGCTCGACGAGGAGGGCCTGGCCTATGCGCTGGGCCACCTGCTGCGCCGGCTGGCGGAGGCCGTCCTCGAGCACCCGTTCGACCTCCGGGCGGCCTCCGCGCTGTCGGAAGCGGCGGGCCTCGCCTCCAAGCGCGCGCCGGGGGCCGACCTCTGGACGGCGCAGAACGAGGTCTGGGACGCGGTGGTCCACCTGCTCCCGGAACGCCTCGCGCGCGCCCAAGCCGGGGACGCGGAAGCCCGGGTCTGGTGCCAGAGCATCGTCTCGGCCGCGTACCAGCTAAACATCAAGGTCTAGGCAACGCTTCGTCGAGGAAGGCCGCCAGCCGGGGGCGGAACTCCGCCCCGCGGGCCGTGAACGCGTCGGCATGGCCGTCCCCCGACACCTCCCACCACTCCTTCGGGCCGGCGGCGGATTTATAAAGGATGCGGCCATGTTCGTACGGGACCACGCGGTCCCCCGGGGAATGCAGAACAACCAGCGGGATGGGCCTGCGGCGGGCGGCCAGACGGGTCGGCCGATAACGGTCTGAGACCAGCAGGTGAGCCAGTGGTCCGCGCAGCCAGCGCGTCGCCCACCACAGGCCGAGCTTGTCCCGGGCTATCCCCACGAAGCTGGCGAAGACGGAGTCGAGCGTCAGCGCGAAGACGCCGTCCCCGCCGTCGCGTTCCAGCGCGGCGAGGGCTATCACTCCGCCCAGGCTCTGCCCGACGACGGCGATGGGGAGGCCGGGCGCGCGCGAGCGCGCGTAGGTGAGGGCCGCCGCGCCGTCGGCCACGGAGCCGGACAAGCCCTTCTTCCCGGCCGAGGCTCCGTAGCCGCGGTAGTCGAAGGCCAGCACATGCCAGCCTTCCAGCGCCAGCCACCAGACCGACAGGAAGTGGGAGGTCATGTTCTCCGCATTGCCGTGGAATTGGACGACGACGCCTTTGGCGGGCGTGCGGGCGGACGGGAACCAGAGGCCGGTCAGGCCGGTCCCATCGGAGGAGGCGAAGCGCGCTTCCTCCCAGTTCGCGCCTACGAGGTCGGGCTTCACGAACAGGGCACGGCTGGGCTGGAGGAAGAGGTTCGTGCAGCCTGACAGGACGGAGGCGAGCAGGGCGCTAATGATGGAGGACCGCATTCAGCATGGCCTCCCGGTGCGGCCCGCGCATCAGGAACTCCGCGCGCAGGGCCCGGTCCCGCGAGAGCGCATAGTTGAGCACGGCCCTGAGGCGGTGGTTGGGCGCGCGGTCGCCGAGGAAGAACCCCGAAAGGCCGCCTTCGAGCACCCCCCGCCAAGGGCCGGCGTCGGCCGCGGCGACGAGGCGCAGCCCTCCGCCCATGCGGCCCCCGTCCCTCAGCACGGGGCCCACGGCGAACTCCCCGGAGGCGAGCACTCCGAGCAGCGCGTCCCCCCCGCCCGCCGTCAGGCCCGTGGCCAGGGCGCCGTCGTAGACCATCGAATCGGCCGGACCGCGCCCCTTCTCGAAGGCGGTGTCGAGGCCCGTGGTGAGCATCCACGACGGCTTCCTGGTCCAGCCGTCGAACCGCGTCAGCGAGACGATCTCGATGGGACGGAGCTCCTTGACGTAGAGCCGCCCCGTCGGGCCGTCGAAGCGCAGGCGCCAGGAGAACGATTCGATGGCGTTGCCCGGGAGGTAACCGCGCGCGCGGTCGGCGAACCCGTGCAGCCCGGGGCGCCAAGCCACCTCGCCGAAGGCCCCGCCGCGGCGCGCGCCTGCGCCGGCCGTCAGCCGGCGGCGCAGGTGCCCCTCCTCGGGCGGCGAGGCCCATTCGGGCTGCGCCACGCTCGGAGGCTCCGCGCCGAGGCGGCCCCGGCGCACGAGGACCGGGCGCTCGAGGTCGCGCACGGCCTGAGGCGCGTCGGGACGGAAGCCGTGGCGGTAGAGGATGAGGTCCTGGGCCGCGTCGAGGACGAGCGCGCGCCTGGGGCCGGGGAAGGCCGCGCTCAGGCCGTCCCCCTCCTCGGGCCGGCCCGCGGCATAGGCCCAGGCCGCCCGGCGTTCGTCGGCGGAGAGCATCGCGCGCCGCTGGCGCAGGAGCGTCGCATGGGAGGGCCGGTAGACCCGCTCTTTGAGGAGCCCCGGGACGGCGAGGGCGGCGAGCAGGGTGTCGACCGGCCCCACGACCGGCGGCGAGCCCGGCATCAGCTCGAGGCGGGGCGCGGCCGCCTCCAGGGCGGGCATCAGCTGATAGGAGCAGTTCTTCGAAAGGAAGTAGTAAGGGAACACCGCGCGCCCCATCTCCCAGGAATGGGCGACGAGGGCTGCGACCTCGCCGGAGCTCAGGGCCAGACGGTACTCCCAGAGGTCGCGGAACTCAATGTTTCCGTATTCCTGGACCTTGTTGTAGTAGGGCGCGGCCGAATATTTGCCCGGATAGAGGCCGAAGAGCCCGCGGAAGGCGAAGAGCACCCCGCTCGTCTCGTCGGTCTCGGCGGAGAAGTTCAGGGTGTGGTCGAGCAGGCGCGCGTCGTCCTTGACCGCGCGCCGCTCCATGCGCAGGAAGGTGTGGCCGAACATCGAGGAGGGGTTGTTCAGGTAGGCCGAGGCGAAGATGAGGCTGACGCCGCCGGCGTCCATCAGCGCGGCCCAGTCCTTGAACTCGCGGCAGGGCTCGAGCAGGCGGGCCGCGTCGCGCCCCAGGCGGTCCGCCAGCCAGGCCGTGCGGGCCGGGAACGCGCACCGGGCGGGGTCCTTCGGGGACGGGGAGTCGTCGTCGAAGGCGGCCTGCAGCGCCTCCAGCTCCGCGCGCGGGTCCCGGGCCCCGTCCGGGTGGAGGAAGAACCCCGCGGGCCGGGCGTCGCTGCGCGCCGGGCCGAGGAGGCGGGGCTTATAGTGGAGGAGGCGCAGCCATTGCGGGTCTTCCCAGAGCGGGGCGCAGGAGGCCGCGCGTGCCAGCAGCAGGAGCAAAAAGGCGGGGCGGGCGCCCCGGAGGACGCCCGCCCCCATTCGCATCTTCCTGACGGTCAGACGCCGCAGACCTGCGCGAGCACCGGGTCGGCGGCGATGCCGCGACCGAGGTTCTCGAGCAGCATCTCAGGCGTCGCTCCCTTCGGGAACAGCGTCTCGTAGTTGGCCTTGGAGAAGGACAGGAACTTGTCCGAGTGGGCGCCGCAGCCCATCAGCGAACCCAGGGACGAGGCGTACTCGCCCTTCCCCGCCGCCATCTCCCGCTCGAGGGCGCGGAAGTTCGTGGCGACGAACACCTCGCGCTCCTTGCTGGCCTTCAGAAGCCCGCCCGAGGTGCATCCGAGCGTGCCCGTGGTGATGCCGAACGTCTGGTTGCCCGACGTACCATTGGTCGTCGCCGCGACGATCTGGTGGACCGGCTTGTCTTCCTTGAACAGCATGCTACCCAGACCGCAGCCCGCGTCGTTCTGACCGCCCGCGTACGCGGAAGCGGCTAAGCCGACGGCGGCGACCGCCAACAGCATCTTGCGATTAAACATCAGGTGCCTCCTGTCTCCAACTAACGGCGAAGGGAGATTAACCCTATTGCTTGAGACTGTCAAGGCGCGGGCGCTCCAAGTTCACACACTTTGCGAAGTAGGCCCCCGACGGATCGCTCAGGCCCCGCAGGGGCCATCGCGGGCTCGGGGCTACCCGCCCCGAGCGGGGGGCTTGAACGCCTCACGTAAGCACCTCGAACCGCCCGGGACTGGG
>JACRDU010000116.1 GCA_016218495.1 Elusimicrobiota bacterium | reverse complement strand
GTCGTCGTATGTGCCCTCCGCGACAAGAGGCAAAGCCAAACGCCTGAGCAGAGTCCCCGAGTCAGAGAACACGACGACTTCGCCCGCCTGCGCGTCAGCGACAAGGATTTTCCCTGGGACCAGGGCCACAGCCACGGGCTTCTCTAGGAACCTCTTGCCGCCGAATTCCTGCAGCAGGAACCCGGCAGGAGAGAGCTTCGCGACGCGCTTGTTGTTGGCGTCGGCGACGAAGATGTTCCCCGAGGGATCGACGGCCAGACCGCTGGGCTTGTTGAGCTTGAGCGAGCGGCGTTTGTCGCCGAAGGAAGAGATCAGATTGCCCGAGGCGTCGTATACCCGGACCAAGTCAGAGCCCGTATCCGCCACATAAATCCTGTTCGGCGCCCAGGCCACGCCGCGCGGCTTGTTCAAGGCCTTCTTGCCGCCCAGGGCCAAGGTCTTGCCGGGCTGGCCGGCATAGAGGTCCAAGGAGGCGGAAGTTGTCTGCCCCGCCGAATCAGAGGCCGACAGGACCAAGGTGAACGGTCCGGTCTTGCCCGTGGCGTCAAAAACCCCCAAGAGCCCGTCGATGTTCGAGTTCCCAGACCCCAGCGAGACCGCGCCCTGGCTCAGGTCCCAGGCCGCTATGTTCGCGTCAAAGACAGTGCCGCGTACCGAGACCGGCCCTTGGGCCAGACGGCACAGCCCGAGCTCGTCGGCGCGCGGGAAGGCGAAGGCCACGGCGGGCGGTACGGCATCCGAGGCGTAGGTCCGGTCGATGGAGGAAGCCTGTCCTAGGCGGTCGGCGGCTGCCGCATGCAGGACGTGGTTCCCGGGGGCGAGGGTCACCGTGGTTGAGACCGAGACGGCGCCGGGCGTGAACTCGACGAGGGCAGGCGCTCCGTCGAGAAGGACAGAGACGCTTCCCAGCCCCGAGCCAGAGTCCTCGGCGGTGATGGTCAGGGTCCCTGCTGGGATATCTGCCGAGGCGGCGAGGAGGGGAGCCGACCCATCGACGAAGACGGCCGCGCGTCTTTCCGCCTCGGTGTTCCCGCTGAAATCCGTCGAATGGAAGAAGAATTCCAAGTCCCCGCCAGATAGGGTGAAAGGCTCGTTATAAGCGGTTTCCGGACCGGTCCCTCCTCTATAGAGGGTGGCGGCCACGCCCGAGGCCACCCCGCCCAGGGGAGCTTGGTCCTGGGCGCTCAGGACGCCAGAGGAGCCTCCTACGGCGAACAGCCTGCCCTCGAACACGGCGCTGGAACCCAGAACAGAAAAAACGGTGAGGGGAGGGCTTGTGTCGCGCACCATGACGGCATAGAGCGAGGCGTGGAGCAGGTCGCCCGAGACCTGGATGCGCCCGTCGGCCAGCAGGACGGCCTCCTGGTTTTCGATAGGCACGGAGATCCAGGTCCCGCTGGCTATGTCGTAGGTGTAGATGAAGAGGCTGCCCAATTCAAAGCCCGTGCCGGCGTCAAGGTAGAAGACCAGGCGGGCGGGGGATTCCGGTGTGATGAGGGCGCTGAGCTCATAGAACTCGGTGACGGGCTGCAGGCCCGAGGCCAGGGCCACGGTGTAGGCTTGGGACTCTGTGACGGTCGAAACGATGGTGACGGAGGCGGCGGGGTCGGAAGAGTAGAGCTGGGCCACGGCGTTGGTGGACTGGGCGATGAAGAAGGTCTGGACGGCGGCTTCGTTGGAGGCGGGCGACCAGTTGCCTGCGGTGTCGCGCGCGAAGACGGCGGCGCGGTAGGGGGTGCCGGGCAATAGGTCGCCCAGTGTGAAGGATAGGGCCGCTCCCTGCGCGAGTGCCCCCGAAGCCAGGACGACCCGTGCCGATGCAGCAGAGAACGCCCCCGCGTCGGCCCTGATGTCCAGGCGCAGCTCGGCGTCGACAATGTCCCCAAGAGCCGCGTCGTCGCCGGTGTGGGTCCAGGCGAAGCGCGCCGAGACCGACGACTCCGCCGTGCCCGAGAGGTCGGTGACGGCGGCGGGCGGGGCCGCGTCGAGCTTTACGGTGGAGCTCTTGAGGAGCTCGGCGTTGCCCACGGCGTCGACGCTCCTGAAATGCACGGTGCTCCAGCCGGCGGGGAGCGTGACGAAATCCCCGGCGGGTGCCTCAGTCCCCGCATCGACGGCGAAGAGGGTCTGGCCCAGGCCCGAGGCGGCCCCTGCGGGCCCGTCGGTGACCGAGAAGGACACCGTCGGCACGCCCAGCACGTAGAGGTCCCCGTTGAAGGTCCGAGAGGCCGCCGCCACGACAAGCTGCGTGTCGGGCGGGGTCAGGTCCACATAGAAGGTCGCCGACGAGAAGGCCGTGTTGCCCGCGCGGTCGGCGGCTTGTGCCCGGGCCGTGTGGGGTCCCTCGGGAAGACCGAAGGCGTCGGCCGTGGCCGTAGCCAAAGCCACGCCGCCAAAGTTCACGGCCGCCGCGAAGAGTCCGTTGCTGATCGCCCCGCCCTGCCGCTGGCCGCCGGACCAGAAGAATCGGCCGTTCTCGGCGGCGATGCCGGGGCGGTAGGCCGGGTAAGGGGCCAGGGGTCCCTCCTCCCAAGCCGAGAGCCCGGCCCCCTCCCCGCGGGCGGTGAAGGTGCGGTCGGTAATCGAGTTGTCTGGCAGGAACCCGCCGCCGTAGAGAATCATGCCGTCGGCCCCCGCGGCGGCGGCGAAGGAGGTAGCCACGGGGAGGTCCGGTCCGCGCACCCAGGTCGTGACGTCGCCGCCGGGCAAGACCTGGCCGATGTAGGTGTCCTTGAGGTTGGACGAGAGCGCGTCCGAGGTCATGCCGCCCATGAGGTAGATGCGCTCGCCCAGGGCCACGGCCTTGGCCTGGCGCAGGACCTTGGGCAGGCGGGTAGAGAGCAAGGTCCAGGTCCCCGGGGCGCCGTCGGCCCCGATGCTGGCCGAGTAGACGCGGTCGCTCTGATAGCCCCCGATGACGAAGAGATAAGCCCCCTGGGCTATGACGGCCACGCCGTCGGTGTCTTGCAGGGCGACGGGCAGGGAGTTGCCGGTCTGCCAGGGGGCCAGCGAGCCGTCCCCGTT
>JACRDU010000018.1 GCA_016218495.1 Elusimicrobiota bacterium | reverse complement strand
GGCCGGGACGCCGGGGGCGCCGCGCGCGGACCACAGCGCGGCCGCCAGCGCGGCGCAGACCCAGGCCCAGGCGGCGAGATTGAGCGCCCCGCCTTGGGCCAGGGCGTCCAGGACGCCGTTGTGGGCGTGGTCCTGCAGCTGGTAGGCCCCGCGCATGAGCTTGATGTCGTCGGGGGTCCGGTGGAGACGGAAGGCATGCTCGAAAGTGCCGGGCCCGTAGCCCAGCAGAGGCCGGGCCTGGACGGCGCGCAGGGCGGTCCTCCAGACGGCCACGCGCGCCTCGTCGGAGTCCCGGAACGTGCGCCGGGCCCCGGCGCGCCAAGCCACTGCGGCGGCCAGGACGGCGGCCAGGAGGCCGATGACGACGATGCGCCGGCGCGAGCCGTTGGCCAGGCTCGAGGAGAGTCCGAGGACTACCAATGCTCCCGCGCCGGCGCCCAGCCACGCGGCGCGCGAGCCGGTGGCCGCGAGGCCCGCCAGGTAGAGCACGGCCAGGACGCGCTCGACGGCCGGGCGGCCGTCCTGGCGCGCGGCCTCGAGCGCCAGCGGGAATAGCAGGGCCAGGACGCCTCCGAGGTCCACCGGGCTGCCGACGCCGGCGACGGCGCGCCCGGTGGGCAGGGGGCCGATCCCCCAGGGGTCGAGGCCGGCGGTCTGAAGCACCGCATGGGCCGCGGCCGCCGCCCCGGCCCATAGGGCCAGGCGAGGGATGAGAGCCCGACGGGGCTCGTCCAGCCAGCTCGCGGCGTACCAGCTGCAGAGCGCGCCGCAGAGGCCCAAGAGGCTGTCTGAGAATCCCCCGTGGCGGCCCACCAGCGAGAGCCAGGGGTCGACGGAGAAGAGGGCCGAAGCCACGGAGGCCGCCGCCAGGCCCGCCAGCGGTCCGTCGAGGACGGTGGCCCGGACCTCGCGGCGCCTTGCCAGGACGGCCGCCGCGCACAGGCCCGTGCCGAGGCCCAGCAGGAGGAGCTTGGGCAGGATGAAGGCGGCCGTCAGGCCGCGCCAGAAGGCTTGGGGGGCGGCGAGGACGAGGGCCGGGCCGAGCCAGGAAACGAGCATTGGGGAAGTCTAGCGAATCGGGGGCGACGGGGCCATTTGCTAGGATTGGCCCCATGAGGACTTTCCTCGTCCATTCCGTCCTCGCCGTCATCGCGGCGGGGGGCCTCTGCGGGCCGGCCGCGGCCCACGACAAGAAGGACGCACCGTCGCTGCAGCGCAGCAACCGCTACCCCCTCATCCATCCCTTGCTCGACATCGAGTACCAGGTCGCATTCACCGAGCTCAAGCCCTTCCGAGACAAGGTTCAGGCCTTGGTGGAGCGGCTGACGGAGCAGGGCCGGGCCGTGCGCATCTCGGTCTACTTCCGGGACCTCAACAACGGCTATTGGACTGGGGTGGACGAGCGGCGCGAGTTCACACCGGCCAGCCTCCTCAAGGTCCCGCTGATGATGACCATCTTCAGGGAGGCCGAGTCGGATCCCACGCTGCTGTCGCGCCGGCTCACCTGCAGCAGCGAGGAACTCTCCCGCCATCCGATGTCGATCGACGTCCCGCCGGCCAGTCCGGTGCAGCCCGGCATGACTTATTCCGTCGAGGACCTGATGCGGCGGATGGTCTCCGACTCGGACAACGGCGCGGCGGTGATGCTGGCGGGGCTCGTCACGCGCGAAGCGCTTGAGGAGACCTTCTCGGACCTGGGAGTCGAACTCTCGACTCCCGGGGCGGTGTCGGGTCCCCTCAGCGTCAAGCAGTACGCCTCCTTTTTCCGCATGCTGTATAACGCCTCCTATCTCGGCAAGGCCGAATCCGAGAAGGCGCTCGAGCACTTGGCGGCATCCTCTTTTAAGAAAGGCTTGGCCGCGGGGGTCCCGGAGGGCGTGACGGTGGCGCACAAGTTCGGTGAACGCTTCGTCGAAGGGCAGTCTGTGAGGCAGCTGCACGATTGCGGCATCATCTACCACCCCAAAGAGCATTATCTCCTGTGCGTCATGACCCAGGGGCGCGACGGGCCTGCTCTGGCCGGGGCCATCGCCGAAGTCTCCCGCCTGGTCTACGGCGAGGTGGACGCACAGCTCTCCGTCCGGAAGCGATGAGCGCGGCGACCGCGCTGCTGTTCCTGCTGCTGGCGGCGCCTCCGGCCCGCGCCGGCATCGCCGAATCGTCGCTGGAGCACGGCGGCCTGCGCCGGACCTACTCCGTCTACTCGCCCCAGGGGAAGAAGGCCCCCCTGCCCGCCGTCTTCGTCCTGCACGGGGGCAAGGGCGGGGGCGCCCAGATCCGCAAGCACACGGAGCGGCGCTTCGAGGCCCTGGCCGACGAGCGGGGCTTCCTCGTCGTCTATCCCGACGGGGTGAATCAGCATTGGAACGACGGGCGCGGGCAGCCCGGGTCCAAGGACGTCGACGACACGGGCTTCCTGGCCGCCCTCTCCGACTCTTTGGTGAAGTCAGGGGCGGCCGACCCGGCCCGGCTCTACGCCGTCGGCATCTCCAACGGCGGCTTCATGGCGCATGCCCTGGCCTGCCGGGACGCGGGCCGCTGGGCGGCCGTCTCCGCCGTGGTCGCCTCGCTGGGCGAGGCGCTCGCCCCCGAGTGCCGCCCGTCGCGGCCCGTGAGCGTGCTGATGGTCAACGGCACGGAGGACAGGCTCATCCCCTGGGACGGCCGGGACGTGCGCTTCCTCTGGCGCAAGCTCGGGCGCAAGCTGACCGTGCCCGAGACGGTCGCCCGGTGGACCGCGCTCGACGGCTGCTCGGGAGAGCCCGAGCGCTCGGAGCTCCCCGACCCCGTCGACGACGGCACCCGCTGGTCCCTGGAGGCACGGCGCTCCTGCCGCGGGGGGGCGGAGGTCCTCCTTTATAAGGTCGCGGGCGGAGGGCATACCTGGCCCCACGGCACCCCCTATCTGAAGCGCGTGGTCGGACGCACCAGCCGCGACGTGGACTTCGAGCGCCTCGTGGTCGACTTCTTCCTGCGCCACGCGCTGGAGGCCTCCCGGTGAGGGCGCACGAACGGCCGACCTGGTCCGTCGAGGCCGCCGGAGGCCTGACCACCTTCTTCACGATGGCCTATATCGTGGTGGTGAACCCCGCCATCCTGGCGGCCGAAGGGACGGGGATGCCCTTCCCCGGCGTCATGACGGCGACGGTGATGCTCTGCTTCACGATGACCCTGCTCATGGGCCTCTACGCCGACCTGCCCTTCGCGGTGGCGCCGGGCATGGGCCTCAACGCCTTCTTCGCATACTCGGTCGTCATCGGCCGGGGCGTGCCCTGGCCGGTTGCGCTCGGCGCGGTGTTCTGGGCCGGCGTCCTGTTCGTCATCGTGTCGGCCACGCCGCTGCGCGTGATGGTGGCCCGCTCCATCCCGCACAACCTGCGCGTGGCGGCGGCCGCGGGCATCGGGGTCTTCCTCACCTTCATCGGGCTCAAGAGCGCGGGCTTCGTCGTAGCCGACCCGGCGACCTTCGTGCGCTTCGGCGTCATAGACGCCAAGGCCCTGGTCTCGCTGGCCGGGCTGGCGCTGATGGCCTGGCTGCTGGGGCGCAAGAGCCCGTTCGCCTTCCTGGCCGGCATCGCGGCGGTGACCGCGTCGGCCAGCCTGCTCGGCTGGGTGAAGCCTCCCGAGTCGTTCGTCTCCCAGCCGGACTTCGGCTCCGTACTCATGAAGCTGGACCTGTTCGGGTCCCTGCGCCCCGCCCTGTGGGGGGTCGTCGTCTCCATCCTCTTCACCGACCTCTTCGACTCCATCTCCACCTTCGTCGGGGTCTCCCAGGCGGCGGGGCTGCTCGACAAGGACGGCGAGCCGCGCAACCTAAAGCAGGGCCTGCTCGTCGACGCCTTCGCCACCCTGGGCGCGGGCCTGCTCGGCACCTCGTCGGGTACGGCGTACATCGAGAGCGCGGCGGGCATCGAGGCCGGCGCGCGCACCGGGCGCGCGGCGGTGGTGACGGCGCTGTGCTTCCTGCCCTGCCTCTTCCTGGCCCCGCTGGCCGGGATGGTCCCCGCCATCGCCACGGCCCCCGTCCTGATATTGGTCGGCTCCTTCATGTTCAAGAGCGTGCGCGAGCTCGAGGTGGCCAGGCTCGAGGACGCCCTGCCGGCCTTCCTGACCGTGGTGCTCATCCCGCTGACCTTCTCCATCACCCAGGGCCTGCTCTGGGGCTTTGTGGCGCAGGCCGTCCTCTACGCCCTGGCGGGCCGCGCGCGCGAGGTGAAGCCCGGCCTCTGGGTGCTGGCCGCGCTCTCGGCGGCGCTCATCATGCTCGAGCACGGGAAGCTCTCGTGACGCCGCTGGCCCTGCGCATCCCCAAGGCGGAGCTGCACCTGCACATCGAGGGGAGCCTGGAGCCCGAGCTGATGTTCGAGCTCGCCGGACGCAACAAGGTGCCCCTGCGCTTCGCCTCCGCCGAGGCGGTCCGCGCGGCCTACCGGTTCTCCGACCTGCAGTCCTTCCTCGACATCTACTACGAGGGAGCCCGCGTCCTGCTCACCGAGCGCGACTTCAAGGACCTGGCGCTGGCCTACTGCCGCCGCGCCGCAGCCGAGGGGGTGCGCCACGCCGAGGTCTTCTTCGACCCCCAGACGCACACCGAGCGCGGCGTGGCCTTCCGGACCGTGCTCGAGGGGCTCTCGGCCGGCTTCGCCGAGGCCGGGATGTCCTACCGGCTCATCGCCTGCTTCCTGCGCCACCTGAGCGCCGACGAGGCGATGCGCGTCCTCGAGGAGGCCCTGCCGCACCGCGACCGCATCGTCGCGGTGGGCCTGGACTCCTCGGAACGGGGGCATCCGCCCTCCAAGTTCAAGGCGGTCTTCGACCGCGCCCGCGCGGAGGGCTTCCTGACGGTCGCGCATGCCGGGGAGGAGGGCCCTCCTTCCTATATATGGGAGGCTCTGGACCTGCTCAAGGTCCGGCGCGTCGACCACGGGGTGCGCTGCCTCGAGGACCCCGCCCTCGTGGAGCGGCTGGCCCGCGAGCGCGTCCCGCTGACGGTCTGCCCGCTCTCGAACGTGAAGCTGCGGGTCTTCGAGCGGCTGGAGGACCACAACCTCAGGGACCTGCTCGCGGCGGGCCTCCTGGTGACGGTGAACTCCGACGACCCCGCCTATTTCGGGGGCTATGCCGGGGAGAACTTCGCGGCCTGCGAGCGTGCCCTCGGGCTGGGCCGGGAAGACCTGGGGCGGCTGGCGCGGGGCTCCTTCGAGGCCAGCTTCCTGCCCGAAGCCGACAAGCTGCGCTTCCTCGCCGAGGTCGACGCGGCCATGACAGCCTGATGGCCGGTGGCGACGCCGCGCTCAGGGCGCATGAAGCGGCGGGGCGCTTCGTCCAGGTGGACGGCCTGCGCGTCTTCAGCCGCTGGGCCGGTCCCGCGGCGGGGACCCCCGTGCTCCTGACCCACGGCATCCCGCATTCGAGCTTCCTGTACCGCCGCATGATCGGCCCGCTCTCCGAGCGGCACCCGGTCCGGGCCTGGGACCTGCCGGGCTTCGGCCTCTCCGAGAAGCCCGACGACCCCCGGCGCTACTCGTTCCCCGAATTCGAGCGCCTCTTCGGGCTCTATGTGGACGCCATCGGCGCCGAAAGGGTCCACCTGGTCTGCCACGACATCGGCGGGCCGTTCACCATCGGCTGGGCGGCGCGCAACCCCGCCCGCGTCGCGTCGCTGACGGTGATGGACACGACGCTGACCCTGGGGGACTTCCGCCTGCCCTCCGTGGTGGCGGCGGGCATCGCCCTGCCCTGGGCGCTGCAGGGGGCGCTCCTCAGCGACGAGGCCTGCGCCGGGCTCCTCTGGCGGTTCGCGCGCCGCCGCGCGCTGGCGCGCCCGGAGGCCCTGGACGGCGAGGACGGCGACGCCTTCCGGCGCCTCATCGTCCTCGGTGGAGGGCGGCGCGCTCTGACCCGGACGATCAAGTCCTACCTGCGCGTCCTGCCCTACCTGGCCGGGGTGCGCCGCGCGCTGGCCGGCTTCGACCGTCCGGTCCAGCTGGTGTGGGGGGCGCAGGACCCGTTCTGCACGCTGGCCGTCGCCCGGCGGCTGGCCGCCCTCGTCCCGGGAGCCCGCTTGTGCGTGCTGGAGGGGGCCTCCCACTTCGTCCCGGAAGACGAGCCGGAGGCGGCAGCCCGTGCCGTGCTGGAGCTGGTCGAGGGGGCCGCCCCGTGAAGGTCCTGCTCGCCACGGCCGGGGGGCCCTACGAGGCGGTGTGGGGGGAGAACCTCCACGACCTGTTCTCCTCGCGGCTCTCGCGGGGGCACGGCGTCTTCTCGATGAGCTCGCACTGCCATCCGTTCGGCCTGCACCTCATCGCCGGGAACCTCGCTTGTCCCGCCACCGTCCTCGAGGAGCCGTCCTTGGCGGATTTCGAAGCCGAGCTCTCCGAGGGCTACGACGTCGTGGGTCTGCAGCTGATGAGCCGCCACACCCTGCGCCTGGCGCGCATGGCGCAGTCGCTGAAGCGCCTGGCCCCGCAGGCCCGCCTGGTGCTGGGGGGCGCCGGGGCCGGGGCGCTGGAGGACGACGTGCCCAGCGACCCGCAGGGCGCCGCGCGCATCCTGCGCGAGGCGGCCGACGAGGTCTGCCGGGAGGACGGGGTGGCCTTCATGCGGCGTCTGGCGGGCGAGGACCCCGGGCGGCCTCTGACCCAGGAGCACATGCCGCTGGCGGGCTTCTCCGCCCGGGGGTTCCAGCGCCGCTACATGCGCGTGCCCGTCGTCCTGGCGGCCCTGGGCTGCCCCAACGGCTGCGAGTTCTGCAGCACGAGCGCGGTCGCGCGCCGGGTCAAGACGCGCATCGCCCAGCCCGAGCAGGCCTACGCCGCCATGAAGGCGCAGTCTCAGCGGATGCGGGCCGGCCGCTTCCTCACGATGATCTTCGACGAGGACCTCTTCGCCGAGCCGGAGTGGCCGCGACGCCTGGGAGCCCTCATCCGAAAGGACCGGGCCAGCTGGGGCTGGAAGTGGTTCTCCTTCGGCAGCGTCCGCGCCCTCTCCGGCTTCGACCCCGAGGAGGTCCGGGACCTCGGCTGCGGCGCGGTATGGACCGGCCTAGAATCCTTCAGCGCGGCCGACGAAGCGGTAGGCCGGGAACGCCTGGCCAAGCGGGAGGGGGACGCCGCCGCCGTCGTCGAGGGTCTCAACCGGGCCGGGGTCCTGGTCGTGGCGTCCCTCGTGCTGGGCTTCGACCACCAGGACCGCGGCCGGGCCGAGAGGGACATCGACGGCCTGGTGCGGCTGCGCCCGCCCTTCTACCAGGTGAGCCCGCTGCAGCCCTGTCCCGGCACGCCCTTGTTCAAGCGCCTGAGCGCGGAGGGACGGCTGCATGGCGGCTACGGCTGGGACGACATCCACCTCTTCACCGACGATTGGTCGAAGCATCCCCACCTCGGGCAAGAGCAGGTCAGGGAGCTATTCGAACTGGCGCACCGGCGCCTGGCCGAGGAGAACGGGCCGCCGTTCCTGGGCATGCTGGAGGGCTTCCTCAACGCCGCCGAGGCCTGCGCCGGGAAGCCCGGCGAGTACCACGCTTACCAGCGCCGCTTCTATGCCGAGCTGGCCGGCCTGACCCGGACGATGCTGGCTCCCGTGCGGCGCTTCGTCGGCTCCCCGCTGGTCCGCGAGCGGGCCGCCGCCCTCGAGGGGCGCTGCCGCGCCGTGCTGGGCCGCCAGAGCTTGCTGGGCCGGGGCATCGAGGCGGCGGCGCTGTTCAACTTCGCCCTGGCCGTACGCCGAGGCGCCGCCACGCCCCCGGTCTACGACCCCGGTCCGCGCTGGACCTTCTACAACCAGGACCCCGCGGGGCGCGTGCTCGTGCGCAAGGGGCGAGGCGGCTCGGTCCGGGCGAGAGGGCGGCTGTTGGGCGTCTTCGGCTGACTACAGCGCGACGCCGAAGCGCGTCAGGAGCTTGGCGTAGGCGGCGTAGGCCCCGGCCATGACGGCCGAGGAGACGGCCAGCGCAGTCCAGAAGCCGGCCCCGGCCCGCATCAAGAGCGGCAGGGCGGCGAAGAAGGTGAGCGAGGGCAGGACAGCCCAGAAGATCCCCCACGACAGGGCCGTGACCCGCGAGGCGTCGCCCGTCTCCACCCAGAGCCAGCTCAGGACCAAGAGCGAGGTCAGCGGAAGGGATGCGAGGATGGCTCCGGCGCCCGGATGGCGCTTGGCCAGCTCGGAGGCTCCGGCGACGATGAGGGCGCTCAGGCCGACCTTGAGGAGGAAGGGCATCAGCGCTTGGGCTCCGGCATGATGAGCAGGGGCTCCATCTCCTCGGCGCCCACGCCGAAGCCCGGATCGGGCTCGCTCAGGATGAAGGTCTTGCCCCTCTTGACCAGCAGCATCTGCCCGGCAGGCTGGTCCTTCACGCGCCAGGCGATGTTCAAAGACGAGGACTTCCCGACATGGCCCCGTATCTCGAGATGGTAGACCCCGGCCGCATCCGAGGTGGTCGAGGCCTTGAAGACCGCCCATTCGGCCTTCTTGACCTGGGGCACCTCGGTCTCGAGCAGGTTCACGGCTTCCGCCTCGAAGGGGAGCGCCCCCGCCGAGCGCCCCGCCCACTCGGCGAGCTTGCCGTCGAGCGTCAGGGTGAAGGTACAGGACCTCCGGAACGGCGCCGCCACCAGGTCGGCCGGCACGGCGGCTATGAAGACGGGGGTGAGCATGACGGCGGAGACGATGCCCATGGCGATGGGGCGGGGGTCCAGGCCTTCGGTGATCATCGAACCGGCCATGTAGCGGTACCAGCGTCCGGTCGCGCGGGTGGACTCCCAGGCGAAGGGGCGGCGCGCGCAGTCGAGCCCTGTGACCTGCGCGGAGGAGACGACGACCCGGATGCTCGAGGGGGGCTCGACCTGGGCCGCGGCGGGGCCGGCGGCCAGGAGGACGCAGAGGGCGGTGAGCGCGGCGCGCGCGGCCATCCCCTGCATGCTAACAAATGTTGCTAAAGTAGGCGGGATGCTCGAGCAATCGGAAAGGCGGGTGGCGGAGCTGGGCCATCTGGTGGGGAACACCCCGCTCTTGGCCGTCGAGTTCCTCTACAAGGGCTCCCGGCGCGTCGTCTACGCGAAGGCCGAGCACATGAACCTGACCGGCAGCATCAAGGACAGGATGGCGCTTCACATCGTGCGCCGCGCCATCGAGCGCGGGGTCCTCAGGCCCGGGGGGCCCATCGTCGAGGCCACCAGCGGCAACACCGGCATCGCCTTCGCCGCGGTGGGCCGCGCCCTGGGACATCCCGTCGTCATCTTCATGCCGGACTGGATGAGCCAGGAGCGCAAGGACCTGCTGCGCAGCTTCGGCGCCGACGTGCGCCTGGTCAGCCGCGAGGTTGGCGGCTTCCTCGGCAGCATCCGCATGTCCGAGGAGTACGCCGCCGCGACCCCCGGGGCCTTCCTGCCCCGGCAGTTCTCCAACGACGACAACGTGGACGCCCACGACGTGTCGACGGGGCCGGAGCTGTGGTGGCAGCTGGCCTCGATGGGCCTCTCCCCCGACGCCTTCGTCGCGGGGGTCGGCACCGGCGGCACCATCATGGGGGTGGGCCGGTTCCTCAAGCGGATGAAGGCGGGTGTGAAGCTCCATCCCCTGGAGCCCGCCAACTCGCCCACCCTGACGACCGGCCACAAGGTGGGCAAGCACCGCATCCAGGGCATCTCCGACGAGTTCATCCCGGAGATAGTCAAGCTCAAGCTCCTCGACCATGTGGTCAGCGTGGACGACGGCGACGCCATCCTGATGGCCCAGAAGCTGGCGTCCGGCCTGGGTCTGGGCGTGGGCATCTCCAGCGGGGCCAACTTCCTCGGCGCCCTGATGGTCCAGGAGGAGCTCGGGCCCTCGGCCGTCGTGGCCACCGTGTTCCCCGACGACAACAAGAAGTATCTGTCCACCGACCTGCTGCGCCAGGAGCCGGTCAAGGACGGCTTCCTCTCCCCGGCCGTCGAGCTGGACTCCTTCTCGGCCGCGCGGCGCGTCTGCCGCACCTGCTGCGACCACCCCGACTGCGGCGACGGCAGCTGCCGCACCGGCGCCTGCGACCCGTTGCGTCAAGGGTCAGACACCCTTTGTTGACTTATCGGCCTTCGGCGGGCTTGGAGGCCCACCAGGGTAGGCCGGCCAGGACGGCGGCCAGGGATTTGCGCATCCGCATCCCGCCCAGGAGGGGGACCCGCGCCAGCAGGGGGCGCTCGAGCAGGTGCTCGGCGCCGGCGACGACATGGACGGTCTGGTCCTGGGCCCCGGCGTCATCGACCGCCTCCTTCACGGCCCGGTCCAGGACGACGTTGCGCGCGTCGATGACGGCGCGGCGCATTTCGAAATAGGCGCGCCAAACGGCCTTCAAGGCCCCGTAGAGCTTCTTGTAGTAGGGAAGGCCGCGCTGCTCCGAATACATCAGGATGTTGAGCTCGAGGAGCGCCATGTGGTGGCGCAGAGAGGGGCGCGTCCCGGCGTCATGGGAGATGGGTTCGTCCCAGCCGCGCACCTCGATGAGGGAGAGGGGTACCTCGCGTTCAGTGAGCCATTCGGGGTCGAGGCCGCGCGACTCCAGGAACCGCGCCGCCATGGTTCCGCGCAGGGTCGGCCCGAGGTAGCCCTCGACCAGGACCACGCCGCCGCGCTCCGCGTCCATGTCGCGCGCCAGCGCGCGCATGTTGGTCTCGATGAGGGCCTTGTCCGAGTGCTTCTCCCCGTAGAGGAAGACCCGCGCGTCCTCGCGCCGGGGCGCGCCGCGGAACTCGAAGCCGCGGGCCAGCCGGTCGGCGGGGCCGGCGAAGAAGCGGCGCACCGCGGCGTCGATGGGGAGCAAGCCGTGCCCGGGGGCCTCGGCCCAGGGCTTCCAGCCGAAGATGCTCCCCGGCGTGGCCACCGCTCCCTGGTCGCCCATCAGCTCGCCGGGGAAGCGCGGTCCGTCTTCGGAGCGCTCGAGGACGGTGTTGGCGGCCCGTCCATGGGCGGGGGAGGCGTCGACCAAGCCCGAGGGGCGGGCCATCCCGTCGAAAAGCGCGTTCGAGACGCCCGCCCTTTCGGACCGTCGGCCGGGGTCGTTGAGCGTCCGGGCGGAAGAGTCGAGCAGTTCGAAGGCCTTGGCCGCAGGAGCGGCAAAGGCCCGGGCCTGGGCGGCGGCGGCGGCCGGAGCCGGGACGGCCGCTTTGGCCTGAGGGACTGCGAGCGTCGGAAGGCTCGGGAGCGGGGCGGAGAACGAAAGCGTAGGCGCCGGGAGCGTGGCCAGAGCCGGAGCCCCGATGAGGGGAAGGGTGGGGGCGAGCACAGGCCGCACGGCCCGTGCGGACTGGGCGCGCGCGGGGACGGCGCCGCAAAGGAGTGCCAGCGCGGCCAAACGCGCCGCGGACGATGAAAGGTTCACCTTATGCTTAGGGTAGCGTCCTTGACGGCCCCGTACATGGGTAATCGGGGCCCTAGGTGGACGCCAAAGGTCCCATGTATAATCGGGGCTCGGGCCAGGGGGAGCTATGAAGGAACGGATTTCGCGCAAAGAGTTCATTTCGGCCGGCGGCCTCACCGTGGCCACCGTCGCTTTCGGCGACGCATTGGTGGCCTTGAACCCCTTCGTCGCCCAGGCGGAAGAGCGCGTCGCGGGGCTGGTCTGGGACAAGGCGCCCTGCCGCTTCTGCGGCACCGGCTGCGGCGTGCAGGTGGGCGTCGAGAAGGGCAAGGTAGTCGCCGTCAAAGGCGACCCCGAGGCCCCCGTCAACCAGGGGACCCTGTGCGAGAAGGGCTACGCCCTGCCCTTCATCCAGTACGGCGCCGACCGCTTGACCAAGCCCCTCATCCGCATGAAGGGCGGGAAGTACGACAAGAAGGGTGAGCTGACCGAGGCGACCTGGGACGAGGCGATGTCTTTGATGGCGGCCAAGGCCAAGGAAGCCATAGCCGCCAAGGGGCCCCAGTCCGTGGCGATGTTCGGCTCCGGGCAGTGGACCGTCTACGAAGGCTACGCCGCCTCCAAGCTCTGGAAGGCGGGGCTGCGCTCGAACAGCCTCGAGGTGAACGCCCGCCACTGCATGTCCAGCGCCGTGGCGGGCTTCATGACCAGCTTCGGCGCCGACGAGCCGATGGGCTCCTACGACGACTTCGCCCACGCCGACGCCTTCGTCCTGTGGGGCGCGAACATGGCCGAGATGCACCCCATCCTGTGGAACCGGGTCACCGCGCGCCTTCTTGAGTCCCCCGGCGCCCGGCTATACAACCTGACCACCGTCTCAAACCTGTCCTCGCGCATGGCCGCCCGCGAGATACTCTTCAAGCCGCAGTCCGACCTCGCCATCGCCAACGGCATCATGCGCCTCCTGATTGAGAACGGGCAGGTGGACTCCGAGTTCCTGGCCAAGCACTGCGTCATCAAGCGCGGCAAGGAGAACATCGGCTACGGGCTCGAGGACGGCTTCAAGTTCAAAGACGAGCCCCAGGCCGCCGACTTCGAGGCGATGAAGGCCTTCGTCGCGCCCTACACGCCCGAGCGGGTCCAGGAGCTCTCCGGCGTCGAGCCGGAGGTCCTTAAGGAACTGGCCGCCGTCTACGGCGACCCCAAGGTGAAGGTCATGTCGCTGTGGACCATGGGCGTCAACCAGCACACCCGCGGCACCTGGATGAACAACCTGCTCAACAACCTGCATCTGATGACGGGCAAGATCAGCACGCCCGGCAGCCAGCCCTACTCCTTGACCGGCCAGCCCAGCGCCTGCGGGACCACCCGCGAAGTGGGGACCTTCACCCACCGCCTGCCCGCCGACATGGTCGTCACCAACCAGGAGCACCGCGCGAAGGCCGAGGAGATCTGGGGCGTTCCCCATGGCACCATCCCCGACAAGCCCTCCTACAACGCCGTCGAGATGCTGCGCGCCCTCGACCACGGCGACGTGCTGTTCTTCTGGAGCAGCACGGCCAACCCGTTCCAGGACTACGCCAACCTCAAGCGCTACCGCGACGCGGCCCTCAAGGACGGGCGCTTCATCGTCGTCTCCGACGTCTATCCGACCCGCTCCACCGAGCTCGCCGACGTCGTGCTGCCCTCGGCGATGTGGGTGGAGAAGGAGGGCGCCTTCGGCAATGCCGAGCGCCGCACCCAGCTCTGGAAGCGCATGGTGGACGCCCCGGGCGAATCGAAGTCGGACCTGTGGCAGATCATGGAGTTCGCGCGCCGCATGGGCCACGAGGGGCTCTTCAAGAAGACCGCCTCGGCCTATCCCATCCCGAAGGACCACAAGGCCTCCGATGCCAGCAAGGCATGGGGCGGCTATGTCGAGAAGGGCATGTTCGAGGAGTACCGGCGCTTCGGCGACGGGCACGGGCACGACCTGGCCCCTTTCGACGAGTACCACAAGGTTCGCGGCCTGCGCTGGCCCGTCGTGAACGGGAAGGAGACCGCCATCCGCTACCGGGAAGGCTACGACCCCTATGTCCCCAAGGGCGACGGGGTGAATTTCTACGGCAACGCGGCGACCGGAGGGAAGGCGGTGGTGTGGCTCAGGCCCTACGAGCCGGCCCCCGAGGTCCCGGACGGCGACTATCCGTTCTGGCTGTGCACCGGCCGGGTCCTCGAGCACTGGCACTCGGGCACGATGACGCGCCGCGTGCCGTATCTGGACCGCGCCTACCCGCACGCCACCGCGAACCTGCACCCCGACGACGCCGCCGCGCTGGGCCTCAAGGGCGGAGAGAAGATACGTATCGCCTCCCGGCGCGGGGCGGTCGAGCTCTATGCCGAGGTGGGCGGGCGGGTGACCCCGCAGAAGGGGATGGTCTACGTGCCGTGGTTCGACGAGGACGTCCTCATCAACGAGGTCACCCTCGACGCCTACTGCCCCATCTCCCAGCAGACGGACTACAAGAAATGCGCCGTGAAGATCGAGAGGGTGTCATGAAGCGTCCCGCCATCGCCGTCCTCTGCCTGGCCTGCGCCCTGGGCGCGGCCGCCGCCGGGAAGGTCGTCAGGCAGAAGGGGCTCCAGAAGGGCGCCCCCGCCATGAACGAGTGGCCGAGCGCCGAGCCGGGGACCACCAAGCCCCTGCCCCGCCCTTATAAAGGAGCGCCGCCCCTCGTCCCCCACGGCACCGAAGGCCTGAGCATCACGCGCGAGTCCAACTCCTGCCTCGGCTGCCACCTCGACGGCACCGACCTCGGCGACGGGCATGCGGCCACCAAGGTCCCGCCATCGCACTTCGTGAACCCGTTCACGAAGGAAACGAAGACCGATGCCGTGGTGGGGATGCGTTACCAGTGCCTGGCCTGCCACGCGCCCCAGGCCAAGCCCTAGAGCCGCGCGAGCTTGGCCCAGCGCGCCTCGAAGCGCGCGCGCGGCACGGAGACGGCTTGGCGCAGGGCGCCCGAGGATATCTCGCGTGCGGCCCGCGCGGGGATGTTCTTGGCCAGGGCCGTGAAGCCGCCCGGCACGGCCTCGAGGATTCCCGCCAGCGCGCGCGGGTAGCCTTCCCGGGAGACTTCGCGGCTCAGCCCGTCGAGCAGGGCGGTGACGACCTCCCCGAGCTCGGGCAGGGACAGCCCGCCGCGGCGGGAGTCGGCGACGGCGTTCCCCCAGCCGTCATAGAAGGGCCCCGGGGGCAGCAGGTACTCCCGCCTCCGGCGCAGGGCCCGGGCCTGGCGCAGGGCCAGGTGGCGGTGGTTCTCTTCGGCGAGGTGCGGCGTGTTGATCTCGCCGACCAGGGCGAAGAGCGGATGGTGCTCCGCGCAGCCGGGCCGCCCGGCCTTGTAGACGGCTCGGCGAAGGGCGTCGTCCTCCGGCAGCTCCCACATGTCAATGACGCGGTCGAGGTCGCCCAGGTTGTGCGCGACCAGGGCCACGGCCTTGAGGAACCCCAGCGCGTCGCCGGCCTCGCGCAGCGCTCTGAGCGCTTGCGCCTCGCGCCGGACCTCGCCGACGACGGCGTCGAAGAGGCGCTCGGCTAGCTCCGGCTCGGCCGCCTTCACCGCCGAATAGGCTCCGGCGGCCACGGAGAACCAGGTCCCCTCGTGGGTGGCCAGCAAGGTGCCGCCCGGCAGGGTGACGCGCCGCGCCGTGAACGGGGCGTAGTCCCATGACAGCGATTCCAGGACCAGCTCCACCATCGGCTCGAACAGCGCGGGGGACTCGGGCAGCTCCCAGAGCTTGCGGCGGATGGCGTTGTCCACGTCGGTGGGCACATAGGTGCCTGCCGTGGCCCAGTGCGCGGCCATGCAGAGCTGGAAGTAGTCCGCCAACGGCGGCTCGGGCTCGGCGCGGGTCTTCCAGGAGCGCAGCAGGGCGGCATAGGACGGGCCGCCGTCTTCGCTGAAGAGGAAGGGCGCGGTGTTCTCGACCTGACGGACGAGGAGGTCGGTGGCTATGCCGGGGGGCACTAGCGCCTCAGCAAGGTCCAGACCAGGTGTCCGAGCACGGTCAGGGCCGGCAGGCCGAGCAGCAGCGGGGCGCTCAGCAGGCCGTCGGTGCGGGTGACGCTCTCCTGGTCCAGACGCGGCCGGCCGGGCAGGTCGTCGAGCATGACGGCGTTCGACGGGTCGAGCGGGTCGTAGACCAGCGGCTCCAGGGTCTGGTCCATGAGGGCCTCCGGCTCATGGGTCCGGGCCGTCGCCGTCGCCCGGCGTCCCGAGGCCGTCGTGAATTCGAAGGTCAGCTCCCAGACGGTCCGTTTGTTGATCCGGGTGTTCGTCGCCCTCTTCCCCGTGAAGCGGCCTTCGGCCAGCATCCCGTGGCGGAGCAGGCGCATCCCGCGCAGCCCTTTGCGCAGCCCGGCGACGATGAAGGCCAGGCCGATGACGGGGAAGAGCAGGACGAAGGCGAGCATCAGCCAGGGTGAGCCCTCCGCCCCCCAGAAGAGGCGCAGGTGGATGGAGCTGAAGCCGAACCAGGCCCAGCCGAACTGGTTCAGGAAGCCCCCGAAGAGGAACTGGACGCGGCAGTGCAGCGGCACCGAGCGGTCGGGGCCGGAGAAGCGCACGCCGTCGTCA
Organism: Elusimicrobiota bacterium; assembly: GCA_016218495.1. Classification (GTDB taxonomy): domain Bacteria; phylum Elusimicrobiota; class Elusimicrobia; order UBA1565; family UBA1565; genus SCTT01. Next base: position 2,429 of record JACRDU010000018.1, on the reverse strand, counting down.
GGCATCGCCGACATCGGCCTATTCTAGCGTTATCGGGTGAAGCCGTCCCGGCGGTCCGTCTGGGGGGCTAGTCGCCCGGGAGGCCGCCCTTCTCGAGGGAGGCCCAAGGGATGGCGGTGACGTCCGGAGCAACGCTCAGGGTGCGGTCTCCCCGGTAGACGACGAAGCCATGCTTGAGGCTGAGGTCTTTCACGCATTGGCGCACGCCGAGGAGGCTCTTGGGCGCCGGCGAGGCGGAGGCCTTGATTTCGATGGGGATTAGGGTCCGCCCAACCTCGATGAGCAGGTCCGTCTCGGCGCCGGCCTGGGTGCGCCAAAACCAGAAGCGGGGGGACGGCCAGCGCTCGCGTGCCCGTCGGATGAGCTCCTCGACCACGAAGCCTTCCCAGGAGTTGCCGCGGCCCGGCCAGGTCTCGAGGTCTTGGGGGCTGCGCAAGCCGGCGAGGTGGTGCAGGAGCCCCGTGTCCCTGATGTAGAGCTTGGGGCTCTTGACCAGGCGTTTAGCCACATTGGCGTGGTAGGGCTGGAGGCGGCGGATCATGAAGGCGCCTTCCAGGATATCGAGGTGATGGTTGAGCGCCGTGGCGCCGATGTCGAGCGAGCGGCAGATGTCGGAGGCGTTGAGGAGGCCGCCGTGCACATGCGAGAGCATCGTCCAAAGACGCCTCAGGCGCGCCGCCGGGACCGAGATTCCGAGGCCGGGGATGTCCCGTTCGAGGAAGGTGGCGATGAACTGCTCGAGCCACAGGGTCTTCTCCGCGGGGCCGCGCAAGGCATAGAGGGGCGGGAATCCCCCCCAGAACCAGCGCTGGGCGAGCCATTTCGGCCTGGCGGCCAATTCCGCGCTCCCGAAGGGCGTCAGCTCCAGCAGGCCGATGCGTCCGGCCAGGGTCTCACCGCCCTGGCGCAGGAGGCCGGGGGCCGCCGAGCCGGTCAGGACGAAGGAGCCCGGCCGGCGCCGGCGGTCGATGGCGCTCCTGAGGACGGGGAAGAGCTCGGGCATCCGTTGGACCTCGTCGATGCTCACGCGCCCGGGATTGGCGGCGAAGAAGCCCTGCGGGTCCGAGGAGAGCAGGCTGAAGTCGGCCGGATTCTCGAGGTCGAGGTGCTTCCAGCCGGGGAGGGCCGAACGGACGAGCGTCGTCTTCCCGGCCTGGCGAGGGCCGGCGACCAGGACGACGGGAAACGCGCGCAGGTGCAGGCGCAGGGAGGCGAGGGCGCCGCGGGGAATCACCATATATTGCATTTTACGTGTAAAGAACGCAATTTACAAGATATAAATCAGAGGGCTGTCTGCGTTACGGGGGGCGCTCCCGCTGCCAGACGGTCGGCCAGCGCCTCCAGGTCCCCGCGGCGTTCGATTCCTTGAACCCATTTCCCCGGGATGGCCGCAACGCCCAGGCGCGCGCCCTGCAGGGCCCCGGCCACGCAGCCGATGGAGTCGGAATCGCCCGAGTTGTTGATGGAACGCAGGACGCAGGCCGAGAAATCCTCCGGATGGCGCATCACGGAGTATAGAGCGATGCCCAACACTTCGTCCGCAGTCCAGCCGTGGAAAAACCTTCCAATGAAGGAGACCGCCTTCTCTTCGTCCGCCATGGCCGCTGCGGACTCGACGCGGTGGATGGTCGCCGTGAATTCCTCCGAGAGGCCCTTGGTGAAGGCCATGATGCGGCCCGGCCACTGGGCGGGAGGCGTCCCATCGATGGCCAAGGCCGCCGCGAAGGCTGTTCCCTGGCAGGCGGCGTCGGCGGTGGGATTCTTGTGGGTGCAGATGCCGATGACATGGGCCGCGTCCTTGAGGCGGGGCAGGGCGTCCCGGTAATAGAACCCGACCGGGGCACTGCGCATGACCGAGCCGCAGCCTTTGGACTGCTTGTCGCCCGAGAGCATCCAGGAGGTCCCTTCCTTCATGCGCCGGCAGGCCTGCATCGTCGCGATGCCGGGGGCGCGGAAATTGTCGGGGGAGTCGTGCCATTCGACGAACTTGCGGGTGACGGCATCCATGAGGCCGGTAATCGGGAGGCGGCCCGCCTCCAGCAAAGCCTCGGCGACGGCGATGGACATCTGGGTGTCGTCGGTGAACATCGCCTTGTCCTTCACGTAGTCCGAGACGCCGTTTGGGCCGTAGCGCTCTTTGATCTGCCCCAGGCTCAGGAATTCCGCGGGGCTGCCCAGGGCGTCGCCGATGGCCAGGCCCAGCATCATGCCGCGGGAGCGGTCGCGCAGGTCGACGCCGTTCATTAGTCCGATTATAGACATCTCATCAGGGTGGTCGCGGCCGGCCGCCCCTCTCTCGGGCCCACGGCTCCGTTCGCCGTTCCCGCCGTCGAAGAGCTGCTCAGGGCCCCGCTGTTCGTCCCGGAGATGGCGGGGGCCGAGCACGACACGGCCTCGGCGAGCCTGTCCGACGCCCTGCGCTCGGCGGC